>DAIUEC010000135.1:0-2398 GCA_036845345.1 Sediminibacterium sp. | reverse complement strand
TGTTCGCTAATTTAATATTATATAAATTACTTATTTTATTACCTTCTAATTGTTGATAGGTTTGGCCTGGTGTTTTAATAATACGTGCTGACACATCTGCTCTCGTTATTAATAAAATTGCTAAGAAAGAAAGTAATGCAGTTAGTACAATGGTATATAGTTTCAATCGCCAAGTATAGGTAGTCTTTTCTTTTTTTGCAATATTATTTTCTGAAGCATACCTAATTAAACCCTTTGGCTTACCAATATGATCCATAATTTCATCACAAGCATCAATACAAGCAGTACAATTAACACATTCTAATTGAGTTCCATTCCTAATATCAATGCCGGTTGGACAAACCCTGATACATGCATGACAATTTACACAATCCCCATTTCCCTTTTCAGTAGCCTTGCCCCTTGGCTCTCCCCTTACATAATCATAAGCAACTAAAATAGAATTCTTATCCAACAAAACACCTTGCAATCTTCCATAAGGACAAACTATTATACAAGCCTGTTCCCTAAACCAGCTATAGACAAAAAAGAAAACCAATGTAAATAAAACCAACGCACTAAACGTTCCAAAATGTATAAATATACCTTCTTGCACCAATTTTCCTACTTCGTCAATTCCAATTATGTACCCTAAAAAAAAGTTCGCAATTAAAAAAGAAATCATAAAAAAGACAATCGTCTTGGCGCCTTTTTTAAAAATCTTTTCTCCATTCCATGGCTGCGCATTTAATCTTTTTTGTTGTGCAATATCTCCCTCAATGAAAAATTCAATTTTTCTAAAAACCATTTCCATAAATATGGTTTGAGGGCAAGCCCATCCACACCATATCCTTCCAAACGCTACCGTAAACAAGATAACAAAAACCAAAAATGTAAGCAATCCAATTGCAAATATGAAAAAATCCTGTGGCCAAAATATTTTACCGAATAAAATAAACTTACGCTCTAAAATATTGATCAAGAAAACAGGCTCACCTCCTATTTTAATAAATGGAACTGTGAAAAATAATGCTAAATAGAAATAGCTAAAGTATGATCTTAAATTATAAAGCTTCCCTTTGGGCTTTTGAGGATGTATATAATTTCGATTTCCTTCCTTGTTTATTGTAGCAACAGAATCTCTAAAGGACTGATCTAACATTTCCTTTTTAAAATTCGCTAAAGTCTCTGAATCTGAATTGCTCATAAACATATATTATTATTTGACAGCGATTACACTATCTTTTTTTGCTATTGTAGCAGCACTATCCTTACCTACCAATTCCTCCTTAAATAAATCTCCTTGAGGCGCTTTACCATTTGGAGGATTCGTTCCTTTTAATGACTTAACATAACTCGCCAATTCTTGGATTTGCACTGGAGAGTAAGTTGCTTGCCATGCTTGCATTCCTTTATCAGGATATCCATATTTAATAGTCTTAAACAAATCAGCTATTTTTCCTCCATGTAACCAATAATCATCCGTTAAATTAGGACCTACTCCCCCTTCCCCTTTAGCCCCATGGCAAGGCGTACATGTTTTGGCAAAGGAAACTCCACCTGCTGCAATACCAGCCGCATCTGACATCGTAACTGTTTTTTCATCCACATTATTTTTCATAGATGCCAAATAATTATCAACCTGCTCCTTTGCTGATGTCATTTCACTATTATACTCTTCGGTTGGATTGGGTCCATTATGCCAAACTTCGTACTTTAATAAATACAAAGCCGCAATAAAAATGGTCACGATAAACCCATACTTCCACCAAGGAGGCAAGGCATTATCCAACTCTCTAATTCCATCATAATCATGATCCAACAATCTATCCGCTTCTTGCTCTAATGGAATCGCTTTTGTTAAAAATTTCTTATCCAAAGCATGCCATGTTTTAATGAACCATGATTCTTTTGTTTCACTCTCTTTTATCACAATTGGGGCAGGATGAATTACTTTCCATAGACCTCTAATAAATAAAACTAAAACGAATACAACCAATAACTCTAAAGCAAGCACCGTAGATAATGTCCAAAAAGTGGAGTAAGAAAGTCCACCGTAATAATCAACCGAAACAGCCTTTGCAGTGGAATCCGCAATGGCAGTTTGTGCTTTTGCCCCATTTGCAAGTAGTGATCCCATTACTATAAAACCAATCATCAACACTTTGTTGCCCAATTTTGAAACCTCTACCGCTTTTTTGGAAATCATTCCTAAAACATTGGCAAGTACCCAGATAACCACCACCAATAAAATTGCAATGGTAACCATTAAGTACACTAAGTAATTAGCTTGGTCTCCTTTTGGCACATTGGAAGCTGTTGTATTTTGCGCAAAACTAGATATCGCAGAAATCAATGCTAGTATTAATAAATAAGTATATTTCTTTTTAAACATAATTGCTGTTTTTATAATTTATAA
>DAIUEC010000134.1:0-2657 GCA_036845345.1 Sediminibacterium sp. | reverse complement strand
CATGGATTTTGAATCAATATCAGTTTGATTTAAAGAAACACCTTGAAGTGATTGTATTGGGAATTGTATTTGTAACCACCGTCCCTGTAATTATTAAAGTACTTACACACAAATCAAAATAGTTATTGAGCATGACCACCAATCGTCAAATTGGATTATTATCCTTGCCTGTTTTTGTGGCAGCCCTTGGTTACTTTGTGGATGTATATGATTTATTATTATTCACGATTGTACGTCAACCCAGTGTATTAGCAGTAGGAGCCACTGCGGAATCTATTATTGTAGATAGTGCGCATATTATCAACTGGCAAATGTCAGGGTTATTAATTGGAGGAATTGTATGGGGTGTGATAGGAGACAAGCATGGTCGTTTAAAAGTATTATTTGGGTCTATTTTATTATACTCAGCTGCTAATTTTTTAACTTCTTTTGTTCAAAATGTAGATCAATACGCATACTGCAGATTTATTGGTGGTATTGGATTGGCAGGTGAACTAGGCGCAGGCATAACCTTGGTTTCTGAAATGTTGCCCAAAAATAAAAGAGGCATTGGAACAAGTATGGTTGCGGGTATTGGTTTGTTTGGCGCCGTGTTTGCATACTTCACTTTTAAGTTTACAAAGCAATGGGCTATTGGGTATCAGTTTGGCAGTTTTTCTATCATGGATTGGAGATTGTGTTATCAAATTGGCGGGGTGTTGGGTGTGTTCTTATTGATATTAAGAATTAGGGTTGCAGAATCATTCATGTTTGAATCTGCAAAATTGGCAAACATTGAAAAAGGAAATTTCTTACAATTCTTTACCAATAAAAAAAGGTTTTCAAAATATATGAAAGCCATTTTAATTGGATTGCCTACTTGGTTTGTAATTGGCGTATTGGTAAACTACAGTAATAAATTTGCAACAGGATTATATGGAATGAATTTAATTGATTCAGGCCGTTCTGTAATGTTTGCATATGTTGGTATTGCGATTGGTGACTTGGTAATTGGTTATGTGAGTCAATATTTTAAAAGTAGAAAAAAAGCCTTACTTGTATTTTATACTTTAAATACAATTGGAATGATTTTATTTTTCTCTGCTTTTAATAATGATGATGATCGCATGTATTTGATATGTGGATTCTTAGGATTTAGCACTGGTTACTGGGCTATTTTCAATCAAATGGCAGCTGAACAATTTGGTACGAATCTAAGAGCTACTGCAGCAACTACCATTCCTAATATGGTTCGTGGTGCACTTCCGCTGATTAATTTTTTGTTTTTAGATATTTTACAAAAGCAATTTCATTGGACCATTATTCAAAGTGGAATTGCAACTGGCATCATTGTAATGGCGATTACTTTTATCGCATTCATTTATACCGAAGAAACTTATCATAAGGATTTAGATTATTTGGAACTAGACAATCCAATGCCATAGATTATGCGCTTACTTTTTATACGCTTTTCATCTATTGGTGATATTGTATTTACCACTCCTGCTATTCGCGCAGCAAAGCAACAATTGCCTGGGGTTGAAATACATTTTTTAACCAAGCAAAACATGAAAGCGGTAACAGAAGCAAATCCATACATTGATAATTTTCATTATTTAGACAAGGATTTATCAACGACCATCACTCAATTAAAGGCAATTGGCTTTGATTATGTCATTGATTTGCATAAAAACTTTAGAACCTTTAAGATTAAGCGCGCACTTGTTGTTCCTGCATTAACCTATAAGAAATTGAGTTGGCAAAAATTATTGCTTACAAAATTGCATCTCAATTTTATGCCTGTTCGCCATATTAGTGATAGATGTGTAGATACCCTACAACCATTGGGGGTTATAAATGATGGCAAGGGCTTGGATTATTTTGTGCCCAATCTAATTAAACTTAATGCGAATGCAATACCTGCTTCACATAAGGATGGATATATCGCTTTAGTGATTGGTGCAAGCTTCGCCTCTAAAAAATTACCTATTGAAAAATTGCAGGAGCTTTGTGTTTTATTAAAGTATCCGGTTGTTTTAGTGGGAGGGAAAGAAGATGTTTTAGAAGGAGAACAGGTAGCGAAAGTGGACCCACTCAAAATATTTAATGCATGCGGTAAATTTAGTTTGAATGAGTCTGCATTAATTGTACAAGCATCCAAAACAGTTATATCACACGACACCGGCTTTTTATATATTGCCTGTGCCTATCATAAAAAAACAGTGGCAATATGGGGAGCAACTTCCCCTGCCTTGCAAGTGGAGCCTTATTACCCAGCACTAGATTCAAATGGTAACAGCGCGCAAAGCGGGCAGGTTACTGAAATGTATTATAATGCCATTGTACCTAATTTGTCTTGTCAGCCTTGTTCTAATTATGGCAGCAAGCAATGTCCTCAGGGTGATTTCGCCTGCATGCGCCAGCAAAATGTTGTTGCCATTGCCGACAAAGCAAATGGGTATTACGAAGAAGCTTAAAAATTTTTTCTACTTTTTGTTTATTTATCCACAGAGAATAATTTCTAAAAGGAAAATATTCTGTATTTACATTTAGCACTGCTTCTAATATTATTTTAATGTTATTGGAGTAATTCAGATAAATATTTTCTTTACTATAAATACTTGATTATTTTACCACATTAAATACGTGTACTTTCATTTAATACTACAGCTTATTAT
>DAIUEC010000133.1:0-2892 GCA_036845345.1 Sediminibacterium sp. | reverse complement strand
TTTTATATTTAGAAAATCATTGAAAATAACTGTGCCATATGCAACTAAAACAAGCTTTAATCTTATCGGTAATTATTTTAATATGTTTTGCGGGGAAAAGTCAAAATACCAATAAGACAGTTGTTCCTTTTGCTAACAATGCCTATACGTCAAATACTTTAAAAGTGGGAAGTAAAACCAGGGTCTATTTTTATGTGGTTAAGCCTACAAAGTTGAATATTAAATTGGAAGTAAAAGCAGCGGATTCAACTAAAAATGTTTTGGTTGATGTGGATGGGAATTATAATCGTAAGCCAGTTAAAATTTATAAAGGCGATTCGGTGATTAATTTGCCATTTGGATCTCTAAATAATTTAAGCATTGGTTATCATTTTGTCGAAATCTTCTCTACTAAAAAATCAGATGCTGAAAAGTCAATTTTTAATCAGCTGATTATTGAACATGATATTCCTGAAGCAATAATGTATAATAAATCTAATTACATGGGTGCTGCTTCTACACATTTAAGATATTCTGTTCCTGAAGATTCTGCAGTAAAATGGTTTTATACGGAAGTTAAAGTGCCTGATGAAGTTAAAAATTCAGTAAATGCATATTACGAAACCAATGGATTTCATAGTGGCTATGGCGGAATACAAATAAACAATCCAAATGAAAGAAGATTTATTTTTTCAATTTGGAGTTTATTTAAGACAGATGATCCTAAGCAAATTCCTATTGATTACATTGTTCATTTAAATAAAAAAGGAAATGGTGTTTTTACAGGAGACTTTGGTGATGAGGGTTCTGGAGGACATAGTCATTTAGTTTTTCCATGGAAAACAAATACTACCTATAGATTCTTAACAGGTATTGCAGCATTAAAAGGGGATAGTGCAACCTATGTAGGATATTATGCTGCACCCCATGATGACTATCAATGGCATTTGATTTCCAAGTGGACGCAACATAAAACTGATACTAAAACTGGTTTCAAACATTTGTATGCTTTTGTTGAAAATTTTGGAGACAATGGAGCTGATTTTTTCAAAGCTTATTATGGAAATCAATGGGCAATTACTTTTAATGGTACTTGGATGGAATTAACGCAAGCGAAGTTTACTACAACTGCTAATAATAAGACCCATCAAAGATTTGACTATGGTGCGGGCGTGGAAGATGGAAAGTTTTATATGTTTACTGGTGGGTTTAAGAAAATGAAAAATATTAATGCTGGGGATGTTATTTCAAGGCCAGTTACGGGTAAACATATTGAAATTGATTTTAAGAAATTAGAGGGGGTGGAGGATTAATTTTATGAAAAATAAAATAATAAATATTTTGGCTACTCCATGGATGCAAATGATAAGTTTTTCTTTGTTGATTTTTGGTGGTGATAAATTTGGAGGACCCTTTATTCTTATTCTGTTTATAAATTTGTTATTCTTGAATTTTTGGTATAGCATAATGGGTATTCTCTGCTATTTGATTCCTTATTTTATTATAAATAAAAAGTATAAATTTTCTATTTTATTACAGTTGATTACAACTTTATTAATGTTAGTTACGGTTTTTTCAATAATTGGATATCATTATTTTGATCATTTTTTTATAAGATTTTCAAAATATGATACTATGTTGATGTTAATTTCCTATGGATATTTTATTGTTGTAAACTTAGCAGTTGTTTTAAAAGTTATAAATTGTATTAAAAGTAGAATTAAGAATAATTAGCACTTCGGATTACCCAAAGTGATTGCCGACTTCGTTTCACTTCGTCGGCATCTCTTTGTTGGAGCTTACCCAAAGCCTTTTAAAAACATCAACTGTGTTGATGTTTTTGCTTTTGCTTTCTCGTCGCCACATTAAAGCGAGCTTTATGTGTCTCCTTAAAAGCAAAAGCCTGTCACTTTCGTGACAGGCTTTGTGATCCGGATTGGATTCGAACCAATGACCCTCATCTTAGAAGGATGACGCTCTATCCAGCTGAGCTACCGAACCAGGAGCTTCCAATTGGAGCTGCAAAATAAGGATAAAATAAGCTTAATTCAAAGAAAATTGTGGTATAAATCAATCGATTGTCATTAAATCCCTTATTACAACACTTGCCACAGTACATCCAAACATGGCTGGCATATAACTTAAAGTACCAATGATGGATTTCTTTGGGAATGCCTTCTCGGTAACTATAATCTTATCTTGGTCGGCTTTTTCGGGACTGAAAACTACTTTTAGCCCTTTTTTTACCCCTAAACTTTGTAATCTTTTTCTTACATACCTTGCCAAATTACATACATAGGTTTTAGATATATCCGTAACTACAATTTGAGAAGGGTCTACTTTGCCACCCGCTCCCATGGAACTAATAATCCGCAATTTCATATCCAAGCATTTCTTTATCAAGAATACTTTACATGATAAGGTGTCAATACAATCTACTACATAATCCCAGGGCTGCGATTCCAACAAGTTAGTAGTTATTTCTTCCTTGATATACATTTCATGCACCGTCAAATTTAGGTTGGGATTGATGTCTAATAATCTAGCAGACAAAACCTTAGCTTTAGGTAAATCTACTGTTGAGTGTAGCGCTTGAATTTGTCTATTAATATTACTAGCATCCACTCGGTCATTATCAACTATGGTGATATTGCCCACTCCAGCACGCACAATCATTTCGGCACAAATGGCGCCCACGCCGCCCAAACCAATAACAAGTACTTTCTTGTCCATTAATTGTTCCATGCGTTCATCTCCCAACATTAATTGTGTTCTACTCATCCAATAAGGTATCATATCGTATCTTTAAAAAGTAAAAATGAAATTACTATGCGTATTTTAAAAATAGTCATTTTAATCTTTATAGCAAATAATTTGATGTCTCCTTTTCTCTCTAGTTTATAATTAACATTG
>DAIUEC010000132.1:0-3114 GCA_036845345.1 Sediminibacterium sp. | reverse complement strand
TAAACAACGAAACTCTCTACAACTAAACTGTCCACTTTCTTTGACAACATACATTATTGCTTTATGGATTTAAAAAATTAGTAACAAATCGACTTCTGCCACCAACTTCTAACCCGTATTTTGAAAGGTTTTGATATGCCATATAAAAAAAGAGGTCACTTTAAACTGATTAAGTTTTAAGTGACCTCTTTAAATATGACAAAATGTACTACTTTATTGTATCATAGTCTTTGAACTTAGCTACTGGGGTAGTTTCTACCAATTTTCTGAAGCCTGCCCAGTCTTTTAGGAAGAATTCATTTCCTTTTACAAGAGCTGCTTGTACCGCTGTAATGGCAGCTTGTACTTTTGCTTCTTCTTGCTCCCCTGGCATTGTATTCTTGCCCGTAATTAACATGTTCGCATCACGGATAACAGATAGTGGCGTAATTTCTGGCACTGTTCCATATCCTTGCTTTTCTTGTTTCTTGCCGATTAAATATTCACGTAAAGCTTTTGACTTAGCTACAATTGCTTTATGTGTTTTATTTAATGTATCGATTCCTTTATCTTTTTTAGATCTCCAATCTGCCTTTAATTCTGCTAATACAGAATCTATTTCATCTAATTGATCTAAAACATTATTAAACTTGTCTACACTTGGCTGAAGCTTTGCCAATAGTTCGTCTTGCTTTTTAACAATACTTGTTTTATCGCCGTTTCTTTCGTCATTTTTAACTTCAATCCAAACAGAGTCTTTTAATTTATTCGCAGTAACTACCACCTTATACTTTCCAGGTAATACGCTGCGTCCTCTGTACTCCATTTCATCATCTGAAGCTTCATTGCTTGCACCTTCGGCCATTCTTCTACGACCTCCGCCTGCAGATGTTTTTGGCATACCCGCACCACGACTTCCTTTTTGTTCATAACCCCAATATTGTCTATTGAAACCAGAATCTACTTTGAAAGTTAAATTTCTAATTACAGAATCTTGCGCATCTTTAATTTGCACTTTTACTTTTTTAAGACTGTCCACTAAATAAACAGTCAAAGGATATCCTGCTGGACGATTGGTTCCATCATACATACCCCAAGTACTCCACTCATAAGTTGCATTTTTATAAGTTGCATTGGTTACTGCATTTGGAGCAGAAACGAAAAATGAAGCAGCAGCTCCTTTATTATGGGCCAACTTACGCAATGGCTTAATATCATCTAATACCCATAATGCACGACCAAAAGTAGCAATCGCTAAATCGGCTTCTCTTTCTTGAATTGCAAAATCATAAGTTGAAACAGAAGGATATCCGTTTTTCCATTGTTGGAAACTATCTGCATTGTCTAAACTCACATACATGCCTTGCTCTGTTCCTACAAAGAATAAATTAGGCTCCGTTGGATCTTGAATTATGGATAATGCATAACCAGTCACTTTCGCTGAACTTAAAATATTCGTCCAAGTTTTTCCACCGTCAGTTGTTCTAAAAATATAAGGCGCAAAATCACCTTGTCTATAATTATTTGCTACTACAAAAACTTCATTTGCATTGTAAGTTGAGGTTCTGATTTGAGGAATCCATGCACCCTTAGGCAAGCCTGTGATATTTGAAGTGATATTGCTCCAAGTAGCACCACCATTGGTTGTTACTTGCACATTACCATCGTCTGTTCCTACATAAATTAAATCTTTTTGAACACTTGATGGAGCAATGGTGATAATTGTACAGTGATTTTCGGCACCTGTAATATCTAAACTTAATCCACCATTATTTCTTTGATCAATTTGAGCACTATCATTAGTAGTTAAATCTGGAGAAATAACTTTCCATGCCGCTCCTTTATTTACACTTTTATGTAAAAACTGAGAACCGAAGTAAACTGTTTTTTTATCGAATGGATCTTGCGCAATAGCAGCGTTCCAGTTAAAACGTAATAATGTTTTTGAATCCGGTGCAGGTGGTTGAATGAAAGAACTTTCACCAGTTGCCGTATTGTAACGACCTACTGAACCACCTTGGCTCATTGCATATACCCAATTTGCATCCTCAGCATCAGGCACTACATCAAAGCCATCACCACCCCATAAATTATCCCAATAAAAATTCTTTATACCTCCTTGGATAAATGTGTACGCTGGTCCTCTCCATGATCCATTGTCTTGCATTCCACCCATAATATGATATGGAATTTCATTGTCCACATTCACGTGATAGAATTGACCTACTGGAATTTTTTCATCAAACATCCAAGTTTTTCCACCATCTCTTGTCAATCCAATACCACCATCATTTCCATCTAACATAAATTTATTATCGGTTGGATGAATCCAAAATGCATGGTGATCTGGGTGAATACCGCTGTATGGAATTACAGTTTCAAAACTTTTACCAGCATCAATACTCTTAACAACTGTTTGACTAATATACCATAATGTGTTTTCGTTTAAAGGATCACAAATGATGTCTTGAAAATAGAATGGACGATTGTCAACAATTGATTTTTGTGCATTCACTAAAGTAAAATTGTATCCACCATCATCACTCTTGTACAATCCACTTTTTGTAGACTCAACTAAAGCGTATACTCTATTTGGATTGGACTTGCTAATGGTTATACCTACACGACCTAAATTACCATCAGGCAATCCATTTTCTTTACCCAACTTTGTAAATGTTTTTCCTCCATCAATTGTCATATAGATTCCACTACCCTTTCCACCACTTTCTAAATGGTATGGATTACGGTAATGATGCCACATTGCAACAAATAATTTATTAGGATTCTTTGGATCCATAATCATATCTCCCACACCCGAAGTGTCATTGGTATATAAAATTTGATTCCAAGTTTCACCACCATCAGTTGTTTTGTACACCCCTCTGTTTTTGCTTTGGCCATAAGGATTACCAATAGCACCTGCATATACTGTATTTGGATTGGTTGGATCAATTATAACTCTATGAATATTTCTGGTTTGCTCCAAGCCCATACGCTTCCAAGTTTTACCAGCATCCAAAGTTTTATAAATACCTTCTCCAATACTAACTGAGTTTCTTGGATTACCTTCCCCTGTTCCTACCCAAACCACACTTGGATTGGATTGTTGTATTGCCAATGCACCAATATTTAAAA
>DAIUEC010000131.1:0-3429 GCA_036845345.1 Sediminibacterium sp. | reverse complement strand
CCATATTGACCAAAATAACTATGCACAAAACTCAAAGTAGCTTCATTAATAGTTACCCCTTTTTTATAGGCAGCACTTAATGCAGCAATGGCTTCTTTCCCATCTGGTTTCACGGACCAGTACCCCTCGATATTTTTTAACAAACTAACCAATGCATCATCTACTTTCATTCTTCCAATGGCACCTGTTTGCTTTGTTTCCCATTGTAATTTATCTCCACCTAAATAAAAACTACCTACCTCGTCAATATCGGCATCCTCTGATCCCATATAATAAACGGGGACATAATTATTTTCAGGGAAACGCTTTTTTAAATCCGCTGCTAATTGAATGGCATGAATAATTTTATAAAAAAAGTAAAGTGGTCCTGTAAAAATATTCGGTTGATGCGCCGTTGTTACGACATAAGTATTGTCTTGTAATAGCAATGCAACATTTTGATCAACAATTGCGCTTGAAGTTAATTGAGCATATTGATCTTTCAACACCTCTACTAATAAAGCCCTATTAATTGGAAAATTTTTTCGCGCTGCAATGGCTGTTTGTACGCCCTCGAAATTAGGTGCATACGCTACAAATTCCGAGGCCGTTCCTTTAGCATCTACATAATCCCTTACCAATTGTGAAAACAATCCGGTAGTTTGATAAGGTATTTTGGTAGCGTTAAATTTCATATAAAAGGCCTAATGCAGATTAGGCTGCAAATTAAGATAAAATTGATACATTTGGTAGCTGAATACTTAATGCTTGAACCTAAATTTGAACTATGGAAACTTATGGCAAAATCCTCATCATAGCGATGCCCCTTTTCTTGTTATTAGTGGTATTTGAAAAATGGTATGGATGGAGAAAAGGCTTTGATACGGTAAGAACCCTTGACATGGTCTCAAGCCTCAGTTCGGGGGTAACCAATTCCACCAAAGATGTTCTTGGATTAAGCATTGCCATTATTACTTATGGCTGGTTAGTGAACCATTTAGCCATTACCCATATTCAAGCGAGCTGGTTGGTATATGTGATTGCCTTTTTAGCATTGGACTTTGCAGGGTATTGGACCCATCGTTTAGCTCATACCATTAATTTTTTCTGGAACAATCATTTGGTACATCATAGTAGTGAGGAATTTAATTTGGCTTGTGCTTTAAGACAGAGCATTTCGGTTTTTGTAAGAATTTATGCAGTCTTATTAATTCCTGCTGCATTATTGGGTGTGCCTGAAAAAGTAATAGCAGTGGTTGGCCCCTTGCACTTGTTTGCGCAATTCTGGTACCATACAAGACATATAAATAGAATGGGATTCCTTGAATATATCATTGTAACTCCTGCTCATCACCGTGTTCACCATGCCATTAATCCAGAATATTTGGATAAGAATTATGGCCAAATTTTTATTTTTTGGGATCGCCTATTTGGAACTTTTCAGGAAGAGCAAGCGAGTATTCCTGCAGTGTATGGAGTGACCAGACCTGTTAGAACCTGGAACCCCATTAAAATTAATTTCATGCACATGTGGTTATTAATTAAAGATGCATGGCGCACAAAAAATTGGAAGGATAAGTTCCGTATTTGGTTTATGCCATTGGGCTGGAGACCAGCAGATGTTATTGAAAAATATCCTGTCTATAAAATTGAAGACGTGTGTCATTTTGAAAAGTATGATACCCCTGCTAGTAAAGGGTTGCAGGCTTATTTATGGGCACAGTTAATTTGCGTTTTACTTTTGGTGAGTTATATGTTTGCAAATGTGGCTATGTTAAAACAACTTGGCATTGAGCAACTATTTATCTATGGTGCATTTATATTTTTGCAAGTATATGCCCTTACCGAATTTATGGATCAAACAAAATATGCATGGGTACTAGAGGCTATTAAAAATATTGCCTGTATTAGTTTGATTGTAAAAAATGGAGAATGGTTTGGTTCCAATGCTATTTCAACAGCAATTGCACCAGCATTGATTGCCTATTTTGCAATTAGCACAGTCGCTGTTTATTTGTTCTCAAAAATTGCACAACAAAATAACAGTCAAGTAAGCTTAGCTTAGTAAATAAGAATTTCCTATTAAACTAACTCACCCTCTAAGTCGTAGTCGTAGGCCTTCGTAATTTTAACCATTACCATATCACCCGATTTAAGACGCTTAGTAGTATTAATCACTACTTCATTGTCTACTTCAACACTATCAAATTGAGTGCGGCCTAACCAACGACCCGCTTCTTTTTTATCAATGATTACTTTAAGTGTTTGACCTTCCTTAGCTTGATTAATAGCCAAGCTAATTTCCTGTTGCACTTCCATAATTTCCTCAGCACGTCTTTGCTTTTCTTCAGCAGGCACATCATCCACTAAATCATAAGCACTTGTATTTTCCTCATGGCTATAAGTGAAAATACCAACGCGGTCAAATTTATGTTCTTGTAAGAATTCCTTTAACGCTTCCACATCCTCCAATGTTTCTCCAGGGAATCCAGTAATCAAAGTGGTTCTAATCGCAATACCCGGTACACGCTTTCTAATTTCCGCAATCAATTCACTCATTTCCTCTCGCGTAATATTACGACGCATGGCTTTAAGCATATTGTTGCTAGCATGCTGCAAAGGAATGTCAATGTATTTACAAATATTGTCACGCTCACGCATTACATCCAATACTTCTAATGGGAACTTACTTGGATAAGCATAGTGTAAACGAATCCATTCCAAACCTTCTACATCGGCAAGTGAATTTAACAATTGAGGCAATGCACGTTCTTTATAAATATCCAATCCGTAATAGGTTAACTCCTGCGCAATAAGCATTACTTCCTTAACTCCTTTCTTTACCAAACCTTTTGCTTCGTCCACCAATTGCTCAATGGTTTTACTAACGTGTTGACCACGCATTAAAGGAATCGCACAAAAAGCACAGGTACGATTACAACCTTCACTAATTTTTAAATAAGCATAATGTTGCGGTGTACTCAATAAACGCTCCCCTAATAATTCAGCTTTATAGTCGGCATTTAATTGATTTAACATTAAAGGCAATTCCATCGTTCCAAACCAAGCATCTACCTCAGGAATTTCAGTAGCTAAATCGCCACGGTATCTTTCACTCAAACAGCCCGTCACATATACCTTATCCAATTTCCCTTTTTGCTTTAAAGCCACCTGATCCAAAATGGTATTTACACTCTCCTCTTTCGCCTTATCAATAAAACCACAAGTGTTCACTACAACAATGTTATGATCTAGTTTTTTATTTTCATGCACCACATCAATATCATTGGCAGCCAATTGACCACTTAACATTTCACTATCCACTAGGTTTTTACTACAACCTAATGTGATGATATTTACTTTGTTCTGTTTTAAAGATTTTGACTTCATAATATATTTTTTAAAGCAGCCTTTTGATAATGGCTACATTTTATTTTAGCCTTTGTTTAC
>DAIUEC010000130.1:0-3477 GCA_036845345.1 Sediminibacterium sp. | reverse complement strand
TTTATGACAGTTTCAGAAGTAATTGCAAAATCTTCCAATG
The DNA here is from genome assembly GCA_036845345.1 of Sediminibacterium sp. GTDB lineage: Bacteria > Bacteroidota > Bacteroidia > Chitinophagales > Chitinophagaceae > Sediminibacterium. The sequence continues at coordinate 3,437 of DAIUEC010000130.1, read as the reverse complement.
TCGGAGCAGCAAGAATCGGATTAATGCAAACGCCAAAAAATTTATGGTCAACCTTAAACAAAGTAGGCTTTGGAATGCAAACAGGTGTTGGATTTCCCGGCGAAGTATCCGGAAGACTTCGTGATTATAAAAATTGGGGGAAAGTTGATCAAGCAACTATATCTTTTGGGCATGGTATTAATTTAACACTTCTTCAATTGGCGCAGTCATATACAGTTTTTGCAAATGATGGAGAAATGAAGCCAGTCACAATGTTCAAGAAAGAAGAAATTCCCATGGGAACAAAAGTATTCTCAAAGCAAACAGTTAAAACAATGGTGGAGATGATGGAGCAGGTTGTTGAGGAAGGTACTGGAAGTAATGCAAAAATAATGGGATATAGAGTTGCAGGTAAAACAGGTACAGCTGAAAAAATTGGAGTAAATGGGGCTTATGAAAAGAATAAAAATATAGGCTCATTTATAGGCTTGGCACCGGCTTCAAATCCAAGAATTATTATGGCAGTGATGATAGATGAACCAAGTCTTGGAAGTCATTACGGCGGATCCGTAGCGGCCCCAGTGTTTAGTAGCGTGATGGCTGATGTTATGAAGATATTAAAAATTCCTCAGGATTTAAAAACTCAAAATAAAGTTATACCTCAAGATAAGGCTAATTCAAAAGAAACAATATGAAGAGTGTATTAAAAAAAATTGGCAATCACTTCTCTGATATATCAAACGACAGTAGACATACAAAAAAGAATTCTTTGTTTTTAGCTTATCCCGGCATGCATCATGACGGTAGGGATTATATTGAGGCGGCCATTAAAAAAGGTGCCAAAGCAATACTCTACGAAAAGAAAAATTTTGTATGGAAAAAATCATGGAACACAAAAAATTTTCCTATAGAGGATTTAAAAAATAAAGAAGGTGAAATTGCAAATATATTTTTTAAAGAACCTTCCAAGCAATTACTTACAATAGGTATTACTGGTACAAATGGAAAAACATCATGCGCCTACTGGATGGCAGAAATACAAAATCTAATGGGCAAAAAAACAGGCGTAATAGGAACGCTTGGATTTGGGTACAAAAAATTAAAATCGCATGCATATACAACCCCAGATGCAATTTCAAGCCATCGCATCTTAAAGCAATTTAAAGATAAAAAAATAAAATCAGTTGTAATGGAGGTTTCATCACATGCTTTATCTCAAGGCAGAGTGAACGGTATTCTTTTTGATCTAGCCGTATTCACAAATTTAACAAGAGACCATTTAGATTACCATCTCAATCTTAAAAATTATTTTAATGAGAAAAAAAAGTTATTTTATTTTTCATCGATAAAAGTTGCAGTTATTAATATTGATGATTTATATGGGAAAAAACTTAAAACTTTGCTCACTAAGAACAAAACTAAAGTTTTAAGTTATGGAATAAAAAGTGGTGATATTAGAGCGACAGATATTGCATATTCAAATTCGAGCACATCTTTTCGAATTGCCTACAAAAAACAAATATATCAAGTTGAAGCCCCTGTAGTTGGTGAATTTAATGTTTACAACTTATTGGCAGTAATCGCTTCATTAATAGCATCTGGTTATTCAATACAAAAAATTGTAAAACAAATAAGTCTTATCTCTCAAGTTCCAGGAAGAATGGAAAGATTAGGCTCTAAAAATACACCAAAGATTTTTGTTGATTATGCACACACACCAGATGCTTTAAAAAAAGTGCTTGAAACTCTCAAAAAACAAACTGATGGCAATCTTATATGTATATTTGGATGTGGAGGGGACCGGGATACAGGAAAAAGAAAAGATATGGCTCAAGTAGCTTCTAAAATAGCCGATATCAATTTTATTACGTCAGATAATCCAAGAAATGAAAACCCTGAAAATATCATTAATGAAATTAGTAAATATATGAAAGGCTCTTATCGTATTGAGCTTGATAGAGAGAAAGCAATAGATAAGGCAATTAAGCATGCTAAAAAAAATGACGTGATTCTCATAGCTGGAAAAGGCCATGAAACTTACCAAGAAATTAAAGGTGTTAGATACTCATTTAGCGATCAAAAATATGCAAGAAAAGCACTTAAGGCATACAAGGCAAACTAAATGAACCTAAATTTAAATCAGGTTAAAAAAATTGTTGGCGGAACCTATCAGGGAGATGAAGCCCTACTTAACAAAAAGATTAAGCGCATTTCTATTAATAGTAAAGACATTCATAAGGACGATCTTTTTATAGGCATCAAGGGTGAAAAATTTAATGGAGATCTTTTTGCATCAAGTGCTATTCAAAAAGGCGCTATTGCTGCAATTATTTCGACAAATCAGAAAGATACAAAAAATAAAATTATTGTGAAAAGCGGTCGAGAAGCCTTAGGCAAGTTAGCTCAATATTGGAAGTCACAATCAAAAATACCTTTAGTTGCAATTACTGGGAGCAATGGTAAGACCACCACAAAAGAAATGATTGGCAGCATTGTCTCATCACATCTAAAAAGCAAGAAGAAGCTTCTTATGAGTCAGGGAAATTTTAATAATGATATTGGCTTGCCCTTATCTTTATTAAATATAAAAAAAATACAAAAATGCGCTGTAGTTGAAATGGGCATGAACCATAAGGGTGAAATTAGTTATTTAAGTAAGATTGCGATACCTGATATTGCAGTGATCACAAATATTGCTGAAGCACATATTGAATTTTTTGGATCTAAAAAAGGAATTGCAAAAGCGAAATCAGAAATATTTGAAGGCTTAAAAAAAGATGGCACTGCGATCATAAATCGAGACGACGAGTTTTATAGCCTAATGAAAAATGCAGCTCGAACTAAAAAAATTATTTCATTTGGACTAAACAAAAAATCTGATGTTTATCTTAAGAAAACAGCGCAGGGCATTTCCCAAATTCACACACCTAAAGGCTCGGTCAATATTAAAGTGAAATTACAAGGGGAGCATAATTTAAAAAATGTGCTTGCAGCAGTTGCTTCAACGATTGCTCTGAAAATCCCATTAAAAACAATTAAAAAAGGTATTGAGGCTATTAAGCCAGTTCATGGAAGATTGGAAGTAAAAAAAGGCTTTAATGGATCAATGGTGATTGATGATACTTACAATGCAAACCCAGAGTCGATGCGGGCGGCAATTGATGTATTAGCCAATAAAGATTATGAAAAAATCTTAATAATCGGAGATATGGGTGAGCTCGGCAAAAAAGCAGCTCAATATCATGCTTCCATCGCGACCCATATCAACAAAAAGAAAACATTACATGTGGTAGGTATAGGTAAATTAACTAAACATACTATTGATAAGTGCAACGGTAATGCGAAATGGTTTAATAATAAAAAAGAACTTATTCAATACGTCAAATCAAAAATAAGAAAAAATTCATGTGTGCTTATTAAAGGCTCACGTTTTATGAAGATGGAAGAAGTGGTGGAAG
>DAIUEC010000129.1:0-3749 GCA_036845345.1 Sediminibacterium sp. | reverse complement strand
ATCTTATTGGGATCAAGCTTAAACATGTATGCACAGGATCCTGAAGATGGATTGCGACTTTCTTGGTTTGCCCCAATGGGAACAGCAAGAAGCAATGCATTGGGCGGTGCGATGGGATCCTTAGGAGGCGATCTTTCTTCGAATCATATTAACCCTGCAGGACTTGGATTTTATAAGTCTGGTGAATTATTATTTGCTCCCAATTTTACTTCTCAAACAAATAATTTCAACTACTTAGGTTATAAAAGTGGGTCTAGCAATAGCAAAGCTAATATGGGAACATTTGGAATTGTTTTTGCAGACGGAAGAAAGAAAAACAATTGGACAAGCTCGGCTTTCTCAATTACTTTTAATCAAATCGCAGACTACAATAATCATGTAAGCTTTTCAGGAAAGAATAATTTTAGCAGTTATTCTGAAAAATATTTAGAAGAATTAATTCATGACAATGCTGATACTTTAGCTGCATTAAACAATTATATTTTTGGTAGCTCATTGGCTTTTAGAACTTATTTGATTGATACCACTGCTGGTCCTAACGGCGCGGTAACTGGCTATCAAAGCTTAGTCCCTATTTCAACAGGAGTGAACCAAATTTATGATGCCACCACAACTGGCAGCTACAATGAACTAGCATTCGGTTGGGGAGGAAATGTAGAAGATAAATTGTATTTAGGAGCAAGCATTATTATGCCAATGATTAATTACAATCGCAATCTTTATTATTCTGAAACTGATTTAACAAACAATCCTAATAACCAATTTGGCGGATTTAGCATTAATGAAAACTTTAGCTCAAGAGGTTGGGGTTTGGGTGCTAAGTTTGGTATTATATACAAACCAGTTTCTTATTTAAGACTTGGATTTGCATTACACACACCTCAATTAATTACTTTCCGTGATGCGATTAGTGCGAGTATGACAACGAACACAGAGTCTTATGCAGGTCTTCAATCTGCAAGCTCTGGTGATTTAAATGATGGCTATGCAGGCATTAGAGAGTATACTATTGCAACGCCTACAAAAGCAACAATTAGTACTAGCTACTTTTTTGCAGCACCTAATAAACCAACTCAACCACTTGGATTTATAAGTGCAGATGTTGAGTTTGTAAATTATGCTGGAACCCATTTTTATGCAAACACATATGATCAAGCAAGTACTGATTATTACCATGCAGTGAATGCAACCGTAAAAGCGATCTACAAAAACAATGTGAATGTAAAAATTGGCTCTGAACTTAAATTAGATGGCAACTGGATGTTAAGAGCTGGCACTGCTTATTATGGTTCACCTTATCAAGACGAAACCATCAAAGCATCTCATTGGAATGTAAGTGGTGGAATTGGATATAGAACCAACAGACATTTTATTGACTTTACGATTGTTAATACCGCTGTTAAAGATGCAATATTCCCTTATCGCTTAAACGATAAGCCTAATACCTATGCAAGCTTAACAGGCAATAGAGTAATGTTTAATATTGGCTACGGCATAAGATTTTAATAAGCTCCTTAATTAAAATGGTTCCATAAAAAAGGCGCATCCGATTGGATGCGCCTTTTTTATTTTGAGTATTGTGATCGATGAAATCGAATTACATCCTATTTCAAATCAGTAATTTTCAAACCCTGATTCGCTTTGATATCGGTATACTTAATATTGATTTTCATTTGACCCATATCAACAATCTCTTCTGTTGCTAATTGAATGCCATTCACAGTTTTATAAGCATTGAAAAATTGTTGTTGCGTTACCATACCTCTTCCAGGCACTTCCTGTGACTTAGCTGTCTTTACTAACAAATAAGATTTAGCATCATAAAAGCGATGTGACTTTTTACCTGAAGGCGTAGTCACTTCCACATCTATTGCATCCTTGCCTTCCACTTTTTCAGCACCTACAATTTTTAATTGATAGCCTTTAGTTAAGTACAATGCCTCAGGAGCAATTGCCGCTGCCTCATCTAAGCCTTCTTTTATTTCATCCGTGATAGGCGCTTCCATACCTTGTTGGCTCACTGAATATTTGCCATCAACAACAGCTTGCTTCATAATAGCCATACCACCCATTGACATTGTTGAAACCGTATTGCCGGGTAATATATAAGTTTGAGACATGTCTAAAGACTGACCCATTACGGAAGCGGTACCTTTTAATTGCAAATCTTTAATACCCGCAATAGCATCCTTGCCCCCTATTGCACTCACTACTTTTTGTAAGAGGATTTCAGGAGTTAAAGATGCATCAGCTTTTGCTTCCACTGGAGCAGCCACTTCGTTCCCTTCAAAATCAAAATATTTAACTGGGCCATATTTCTCAAGGCCTTTTGCAATTTGTTTTGCGTTTCCTACAATTACAATATGCATGCTACTAGGATCCAATAATTTTTTAGCAGCATCCTGTACATTTTGTGCGTCAACTGCAGCCAAATTGGTTAAATACTTTTGGTAATAATCAGCCGGCATTTTATAACGTGCAACATTAAATGCAAATCCAGCAATGGTTGCAGGATTTTCTAATGAACGTGCAAAACCTCCAGATAAATAATTTTTCATTCTTGCAAGCTCGTTCTCCCCTACTTTTTCATTTCTAATTTTATTTATCTCTGCTAAGATTTCTTGAATAGCACTATCCGTTTTCTCATTTCTTACCGATGACTCAGCTTCAAACATACCTACTTGTCTGTTGGGTGCAAGTGAAGAATAAGCACCATAAGTAAAGCCATGCTGCTCTCTTAAATTAGCAAACAAACGACCGGAGAATCCTCCACCAAGAATATTATTCATAACACTACTTGGAATAACACTTGAGGTTCCTTGTACTAAATCAACTGTAGTAGCCACTGACACAACACTTTGAACAGATGCAGGACGATCCACAATGGCAACGTATGATTTTGCAGGTTTTGTTACTTTAGGAAAAACGGTATTAGGAACATTACCCTTTGCCCAAGCTCCAAAATTCTTTTCCGCAATTTGCTTAGCTGTTAAAGGATCAATATCACCTACAAAAACTAAATAAGCAATATTTGGTTTCCAATATGTAGCAAAGAATTTTTTAACGTCTTCGATTTTTACATTATTAACCGTCTTAGAGGTTGTGATTTCACCAAATGGATGATTGGCACCATAAACCAATTTCTTCATTACATTTTTAGAAATTGCATTAGGCTCATCCTTATTGGACTCAATGCCAGAAATAGTTTGCTTTCTTACTTTTTCCAATTCATCGCTATTTAATGCAGGATGCAATACTACTTCGGCCAATAAACTCATTAATTGAGGAAAGTTATTTTTTAAAGAGCTCACCGAAGCAGATTGACTTGAAGTATTTAAGGTTCCTCCTAAATATTCAACAGATTCATCCAATACTGCTTTTGTTTTAGTGGCAGTTCCTCTTTTTAATAATTGACCTGCCATATCAGCCAATCCAGCTTTATCGCCTTCGGCAAAGCCGTCTATATCTAAAGCTAAGGTAGCAGTGACAGAAGGCAGTTTAGTATTTTTTACAACAAATACTTGCAACCCATTGGCTAATGTGTATTTTACAGGATTGCCAACTTGAATGATGGGTGCCTTTCCTGGCAATGGTGCTTTTGTTCTATCAATTGATTGTGCCAAAATAGTCATTGGCATCAAAAGAACGATTAACAATTTTATATTTTTCATACAATAATTTTTTACAATAATTTATTTAGTGGGTGCTTGTGATTTTGGTACATAATACAATACCACACGATTATCATT
>DAIUEC010000128.1:0-3787 GCA_036845345.1 Sediminibacterium sp. | reverse complement strand
TTAATTATTCCAATTGAAAATATAAAAGAAGCATCTATCATTGAAGGCATCCCCATTTTTGGTTTTAGACGTTTAAAGGAGGTGGTTGAATTTATTATAAATGGAAGTTTACAACCGCAGGTTCACAATAAATATATACGTCCCTCTATCAATATTGCATCCACTATTACATTGCCAAGAATAGAGGAAGTAAAAGGGCAACTACATGGAAAAAGAGCACTCGAAATTGCAAGTGCTGGCGCTCATAACCTTATTTTGATTGGTCCGCCTGGCGCAGGGAAAACCATGTTGGCAAAAAGTATGGTATCTATTTTGCCACCTCTATCTAAAAATGAAGCCATTGAAACCACACAAATTTATAGTGTATCCAATAAGGGTGCTTTGTTGAATGAATTACAAATGCAACGTCCTTTTAGACAACCCCATCATACTATTTCAGACATAGCACTCATTGGTGGAGGCAGTTACCCTCAGCCCGGAGAGATATCACTTGCGCATAATGGGGTTTTGTTTTTAGATGAACTTCCTGAATTTAAAAGAACGGTTATTGAAGTATTAAGACAGCCCATGGAAGAAGGCATCGTGCATATATCAAGAGCTAAAATGAATTTAAGTTACCCAGCTAGGTTTATGTTGGTAGCAGCCATGAACCCTTGCCCCTGTGGATTCTATAATCACCCCACTAAAGCTTGTGTTTGCAGTACTACTGCCATTCAAAAATACTTACACAAAATATCGGGCCCATTACTAGACCGTATTGATCTGCACGTGGAGCTTACCCCCGTTCCATTTTCAATTTTAAATGATACAGCTCCATCTATCACTACAGAAAATATCAAAAATTCAGTTTTAGCAGCTAGAAATATTCAAGAGGAACGATTTATAAATCACCCAAATACATTCACGAATGCGCAAATGAGCCCTATTCAATTAAAAGATTATTGTCAACTAAATCAAGAAGCCGGGAATTTGCTTAAAAATGCAATGGAGCAATTTCAATTAAGTGCAAGGGCACATGATCGAATATTAAGGGTTGCAAGAACTATTGCTGACTTAGCAGCTGAAAAAACGATCAATCAAACCCATATCAGCGAGGCAATACAATATCGATGTTTGGACAGAGAAAGTTGGGGTAAATGGAAAAAGTAACTGATTAATATTGTCCTGTTTTTAACATTACAAGTGTACATGCTTCAATGGTTTGTATCCCATTGGAAGTTGCTAATGCTTGTAAATCAGGGTTTTCGGTGCCAGGATTAAAAATGATGCGCCTTGGAGCCAATGATAAGATGGCATCATAATATGCTACCTGACCTGCAGGTCCCACATACAAAGTAACCGTGTCAATGGTTCCAGTCTTTGGCCATTCTTGCAAAATTTCCAATTCACCAATTTGTCCCTTCTTAATTCCAAAAGGATAAACTTGGTATTTTTTTTCATGCAACAAATTAGTTGCTAAAAAACTGTATCTGTCTGGGTTAGGGGAAGCTCCTAATACTAAGGTTATTGGCGTTTGCATATTACAAATCTATTATTAAAAAAATAAATAGATTTTATTTTGTGTCAACAAAACGATGTAATTTTATAAAAATATACTTACTAACTAAATAAAAATAACATCCATGGCAAAGTCAAGCAAAAAGAAAGCAGCTCCTGCAAAAAAAGTAGCTCCTAAAAAAGCAACAAAACCTGCAGCTAAAAAAGCAGCTGCAAAAAAACCAGTAGCTAAAAAAGCAGCAAAGAAAGCAGCTCCTAAAAAAGCAGCAAAACCTGCAGCTAAAAAAGTAGTAGCTCCTAAAAAAGCAACTAAGCCTGCAGCTAAGAAAGTAGTTGCTAAAAAGCCAGTAGCAAAAAAGAAAGTTGCTAAAAAAGTAGTTGCAGCTCCTGCACCAACTCCAGTAGTTGTTGAAGCAGTTCCTCAAACGCTTTTTGCTGAGCCAACTAGCGATACGAATCCAACAGCATAGTAAAATCATTTACCATAAAATCCCGCCTTATAAAGCGGGATTTTTTATTTTTATACTAAACCAAATATGATGCGAAATATTTTTAAGCGTATTTTATTTTTATGTCTTGTATTGTTCATACAAGCAAATAGTACTGCACAATCCATTGCAGATAAAACAAAGAATTTGGAATACCACAAAGGGTACTTTAGTTATTGGTGGGATGCTGCCAATGGTAAAATGTATATGGCCATTGATAAATTAGAAACTCCTTTTTTGTATGTAAACTCATTGCCTGCAGGTCTAGGATCCAATGATATTGGACTTGATAGAGGACAGATTGGTGGTTCAAGAATTGTTTACTTTCAAAGAGTTGGTAAAAAAATATTATTAACTCAGCCTAACTATAATTTTCGTGCGGTTACAAATGATCCAAGAGAACAAAAAGCAGTGAATGAGTCATTTGCACAATCCATTATTTTCAGTTTTAATGTAGAAGCAGAAAGTATTGATTCCTCTAATGGAACTAAACGCACAATTGCATTAGTTGATGCAACTTCATTTTTATTGAGAGATGCGCATGGAGTAGCTGATAAGATTAGAAAAATGAAACAAGGCACTTACACACTTAATGAAGGTCGCTCTGCAATATATATTAACAATACAAAAAACTTTCCAAAGAACACCGAGATGGAAGCTACGCTTACTTTTGTAGGTGGTGCTGATGCTGGCAGATTAGTAAATGCAGTAACTCCATCCAACGAAGCCATAACAGTGCGCATGCATCATAGTTTTGTTGAACTTCCTGATCAAAATTATCATGCAAGAAATTATGATATAAGAAGCGGTTATTTTGGAACAAGTTATTTTGATTACGGTAGTGACTTTAGTGAGCCCATTGAAAAAATGATTATTAATCGTCACAGATTACAAAAGAAAGATCCTAATGCCTTAGTAAGTGAAGCAGTAAAACCAATTATTTACTATTTAGATAATGGCACGCCTGAACCAATTCGTTCAGCATTATTAGAAGGTGCAAGTTGGTGGAATCAAGCATTTGAAGCAGCAGGATATAAAAATGCTTTTCAAGTTAAAATACTACCGGACAGTGCCGACCCAATGGATATTCGTTATAATATGATTAATTGGGTGCATCGTTCTACACGTGGTTGGAGTTATGGTATGACTATTTCTGATCCAAGAACAGGTGAAATTATTAAAGGACAGGTAACCTTGGGTTCTTTAAGAGTTAGACAGGATTATTTAATTTTCACATCCCTACTTTCTCCTTATGTCAATGGAAAACCAGTGACCGATAAAATGAGGACTGCAGCATTGCAAAGATTAAGACAATTAGCAGCGCATGAAGTAGGACATACTTTGGGATTACAACATAATTATGCATCTAGCTATAATGATCGTGCTTCGGTAATGGACTATCCGCATCCCAATATTTTTGTAAATGACAAAGGCGAAATTGATTTTTCAAAAGTATATACCAACGAAATTGGCGCATGGGATAAAAGAGCCATCATGTATGGATACACAGACTTCCCTGCAGGCACCAATGAGCCAGCTGCACTAAATAAGTTATTAGAAGAAAATTCTAAAAACGGATTGTTATTTATTGCAGACGCTGACGCGCGCTCTGCCAGTGGATTTCATCCTTATGCGCATTTATGGGATAATAATGGAGATGCTGTTGCTGGGTTAAACCAAACCTTAGCAGTACGTAAAAAATCAATTGCACAATTTGGGGAAGAAGCTATTCAAAACGGAACTCCTCTTACTAAATTAGAAGACGTTTTAGTACCCGCTTATAATTATCATCGCTATCAATT
>DAIUEC010000127.1:0-3881 GCA_036845345.1 Sediminibacterium sp. | reverse complement strand
GAGGTTATTGGTTAAATGTATTATTTAAAGGTCCTGGAATTGCAAAGCAAATTTTGCCAGCTAATCTGTTATTACCTTAAAATTTGACTTCTTATAAAATTCGAAATATTTTCAATTACAAGAAGTAATATTATAATGCATGTAATTAAAGCAAGGGCATCTTTGTAGTGCAATACACGCATTGCTAAATATAGCTTGTAACCTATTCCTCCTCCACCAAATATGCCTAAACCAACTGCAGAACGCATATTGATATCAAAACAATATAATAAATTAGAAATAAATGAAGGCTGAAATTCAGGCCAAATAGCAAACTTATATATTTGTAATTTATTGGCTCCAGTTGCCCTTAATGAATTGGCACTAGTAGGGTCAAGGTTCTCCAAACTTTCTGTAAAAAGTTTTCCCATTGTGCCAATCGTTGATATGATAATAGTAAGCACTCCAGCAAATGCACCAGGTCCAACTGCCACCACAAAAATGAGTACAATCATTAAACTAGGAATTACTCTTATAAAGGATAATAACCACTTTGATACATTACTTATCCATTTATTTCTAAAGATGTTATTGGAAGCGATTAAGGAAAAAACAAATGCAATAATTCCACCCAATAAAGTTCCTAAATACGCCATTGCAATAGTTTGAATGATGGAACTGATAACAATATTGTTTTCCCAAATAATACTAAAATTTGGAGGAAACATTTCATTTAATAAATCAGTCACATAATGCAAGTCAGCAAAAAGAACCGAAATATCAATTTTTAAAAAAATCGTTAACAATAACATTGCAAAAAGAACAACCAAAGCGATCATCCATTTTTTATATTTATATAAGAATGTCATGTTTACTTAAAATTGTTGGATGGCTAATTTTTTTCTTATAAATATTGAAATTTGTTCAATTGCTATTACCAATATCAAAATAACTATTAAACAAGAAAGTGCTCTATGAAATTGTAACATACTAAATGCATAGTCTAATTCGTAACCAATTCCTCCAGCTCCTATTGCGCCTAATAAAACAGAAAGTCTGATATTTATTTCAAATCTAAATAGCGAGTAGGAAATTAATTTAGGCATTAAGTCGGGTAAAATACCAAAATAAATAATTTGAACTTTATTTGCCCCACCCGCTTTTAGTGATTCTATTACACTACTAGGTGTTTCTTCAATTGCATCAGCAAATAATTTTCCCAACATTCCTATACAGCCAATCATTAATGCTAATACAGCAGATAATGCACCTAGCCCATATGCTGCAATTAATATCAGTAAAATAAATAATTCTGGAATGGAACGCTCAACACTAATTAATGATCTTACAATAAATTTTATCCAATTATAGGTTAAGTTATTAGCTGCAAATAAGGCAATGACTAAAGATAATACACTACCTAAAAATGTTCCTAATAATGCCAATGAAATTGTTTCTAAAGCGGGTATTAACAATTCTTTAAAATCATTCCAACTAGGTGGAAACATTTGTCTGATAAATACAAAACTATCTTGTAACCCTTTTTGCAATGCATCTATTTTAAAACCACAAATTTGCATTGCATGATATGTAATTACTATTGTAATTAGGTAAATGATATAGGGTATGAGTTTTTTAATCATTATAATTACTAAGATAAAATGCTTGATAATTCATCACCATAAATTGCTTCCAATGTTTTTTCATCTAAATTGGGTTGTCCATCGTAAAAAACTGCTCCCTCTTTAATGGCAATTATTCTTGAACAATATTTTGCACATAAGTCTGGTTGATGAAAAACTCCAATTACTGGAAACAATTGGGATAATTCTTTTAGTAAAACCATGATCGTCTTTGCATTTTTGGGATCTAAATTTGAAATCGGCTCATCCGCTAATAGTAAGTTTGGTTGTTGAAACAAAGCACGTGCAATGGCCACTCTTTGTTTTTCACCACCACTTAAGGCACTCACTTTAGTATTGGCAAATGAATGCATATTAACACGCTCTAAAGCTTTGAATGCTTCGCTTTTTTCATTCGTATTAAAACCAATAAATAAACTTCGAAAAGTACTAATACTACCCAGTCTTCCCATTAATACATTGTCTAAAACGGATGCTCTTTGAACTAAATGATAACCTTGAAAAATAAGTGCTATTTTACTTCTTAATTTCTTAAGCACAGTTGCCTTTGTCTTATAAATATCAACATGTTGATTATTTTCTTGTTCAATCCATACTTCTCCTGCATTCAAATCCATTAAACCAATTAATGACTTAAGGGTTAAGGTTTTTCCAGCACCACTTGCCCCTAAAATACCTACAAACTCACCTTTTCTTACTTCAAAGGAAATATTGTTCAATAAAACCTTTCCGGTTGCTATTTTTTTTGTAATTCCAACGGCCTTGATCATGTTAATGGTTTTTTAATAATTCAACATCTTTAATGCTATTGGCAATTTTGCGAACTCCATTATAAAGTGAATCATCAATAGACATGTAAGCCAATTCACGGGGATTAGTATGGTATAACTTTATATAAGCATTAAACACAGTTGAATCGTCACGATGTAAGTTTAAATAAAGTAATTTAATTTTATCAGCCAATTGCTTATTTACATCTTTCCTAATCACAACAGGGCTTGCAACAATTGGGTCTGATTCCCATAAAATGGTGAAGTCATTTTTTTGAATAAGTCCTTTTCTTACTAATATATCTGTTCCATATTCTTTGGTGGAGCATCCTATATCAATTTTATGAGATGTAACCGCTAAAACAGTCGCAGCGTGACTTCCAGAAAAAACAATTTGTTTAAAATTTTTATCAGGATTCAATCCAATTGATTGTAAATAGGCAAATGGGATTAAATGACCAGAAGTGGAGGCGGGATCAGAAAAAGAAAGTGATAAATGGGCAGCGTTCTTTTTTAAAGATTCAATGTCAATAATTCCGGATTGATTATTTGTAAAAATAATACTATGGTAAATGCTTGGCTTTCCGTTGGCTCCAATGGCTACAATGGGGGTAATGTCATTTTTTTGTGCTGCTAACACATAAGAAAATGGACTTAAATAACCAATCTGCGCTTTATTAGCATGCAAAGCTTCAATAACAGAAGTATAATCAGTTGTGATATAAAGTTTAATTTTTTTATCTAATTTTTTTTCTAAATAATTTTTAAATTGTTCCATTGCTTTTTTTACAGAACCATTATTATCACCACTACCACCAAATACGGCGATTGTTAATGTATTTGGATCTCCATTTTTATCTTTATTTACATTGCTAGTGCAGGCAAAAGCAAGGGTAATTAAAAAGAAACTATATAATAATTTTCTCATTTTACTGTTTTTAATTCTTTTATACTTTCAGCAATATTTCTAATGCCGTTATACAAACTATCGTAAGTAGGAATAAATTGCATATGACTAGCATCTGAATAATATCTTGAAATGGAGCCAGCAAATGCTTTGGGATTTTTTTTATCAACCTCTAAATAAGCCTTTTTTATTTGCTCCACTAATTTTGTATCTAAATCAACACTTGCACATATAGCATCATTAATGATAGGATCAGATATCCACAAAATCTTTAAATCGTTTTGTTTTAAAGTTCCACCTAATACCATCCTTTGATAGGCTAGTTCATTGGTAGAGCAACCTATATCTATTTTTTTATTTTTTACACTTAATAAGGAAGCGGGATGACTGCCAGCAAAAACAGTTTCTTTAAAACTATTTTCAGGATTTAATCCAATCGATTTTAAATAAGCTCTGGGGATTAAGTGTCCAGAAGCAGAAGCAGGATCAGCAAAACAAAGTGTTAATTCTTTTGCATGCTTTTTTAAATCGGCAATATTATTAATGGGCGAAGAAGGATAAGTAAAAATGATACTATGGTAT
>DAIUEC010000126.1:0-3927 GCA_036845345.1 Sediminibacterium sp. | reverse complement strand
AAATGGTATTATAGAATTGTCTAATCATTTCGCAAATACATTATTTGGATATGATGACACTACCCTAACAGGCGAAATTCTAGAAAAAATTATTCCTAGTAGGTATCACCACAAACATGTAAGTCATAGAGAAAAATATACGCATGATCCAAAAGCAAGGGGTATGGGTATTGGCATGACGTTATCAGCAGTAAAAAAAGATGGCACTGAATTTCCAGTTGAAGTTAGTCTTGGTCATTTTAAAACGAATGATGAACAATTTGTGATTGCTTATATAGCAGATATTACAAAAAGAAAAGAAAATGAAGAACAGATCATTAAACAGAAAGAAGTTAATGAACTCAAATCAAGATTCGTTTCAATGGCCTCACATGAATTTAGAACTCCATTAAGTACGATTCTCTCTTCGATATCTTTATTGGCAAAATATACTACCACCGAAGATCAACCTAAAAGAGATAGGCATATTGAAAGAATAAAATCATCCGTAAAATCGCTTACAGAAATATTAAACGAATTTTTATCCTTGGGGAAAATTGAAGAAGGCAGGGTTGAAGTCAAACCAGAAGAATTTGACCTAACTGAATTTATTAATAATATAACGAATGAATTAACTGTATTATTAAAATCTAATCAAACAATTCAATACAATCATTCAGGAAACAAAATAACTTTTCTAGATAGCAATTTATTGAAACATGTAATTGTAAATCTAATGTCCAATGCAATAAAATTTTCACCCGAAGCATCTGTTATTAGTATTACAACTTCAATCGACGATAACAACACAAATATTGTAATAAAAGACCAGGGAATTGGCATTCCTAAAAGTGATCAAATCCATTTATTTGAAAGATTTTTTAGAGCTTCGAATGTTACTAATATACAAGGCACTGGATTAGGCCTACATATTGTTGGACGCTATATTGAATTATTAAACGGCAATATCCAATACAAAAGTGAACTTGAAAAAGGAAGTACCTTTACGATCACACTCCCCTCCAAAAATTTAAACAACTTCAACTAAAATATATTATCATGGAAAAAATATTACTAATTGAAGACAATGAAGCCTTAAGAGAGAATACAGCTGAAATTCTGGAATTAGCTAACTATGAAATTATCATTGCTGAAAATGGTAAAATTGGCGTAGAGAAAGCAATGGCGAATCCTCCCGATTTAATAGTTTGTGATATTATGATGCCAGTACTTGACGGGTATGGCGTTTATCAAATAATAAGCAATAACCCTGAATTAAAACATATCCCATTTATTTTTTTAAGTGCAAAAAGCGAAAGAACAGATATGCGAAAAGGCATGGAAATGGGTGCCGATGATTACATCACAAAACCATTTTCGGATGTAGAATTAATTAATGCAATAAGAACGAGATTAGAGAAAGTTAAACTCCAACAAAGTCATGGCAACAAAGCCATTGAAACATGGCATCAAATTATTGCTGATCTTGGACAAAAAGATGAAATGCATGAAAGTTTGGAGAACCATGACATAATAGACTACAAGAAAAAACAAACTATTTATGCCGAAGGACAACACCCTAATAAACTTTACTATGTTGAAAGTGGCAAAATAAAAATTTATAAAACAAGCGAAGGTGGGAAAGAATTGATAATAAACTTACTATCAGCAGGTGATTTTTTTGGACATATTCCACTCTTAAAAAATTCAGTCTACGAAGAATTTGCGGAAACACTTGAAGAATCTTCTATAAGAGTGATCCCCAAGAAAGAATTTGAACATATGATTACTACCAATCAAGAAATTGCCCTTAAAGTAATCAAACTATTGACCAATAATATTGCAGAAAAAGAACAACAACTGGTAGCTCTTGCCTACCATAGTTTAAGAAAGCGTGTAGCTGATGCCTTATTGACTTTAAAAAAGAAATATGCTTCTAGTATTGATGAACAATTTTCTATGTCAATATCAAGAGAGGATTTGGCCAATATTGCAGGCACTGCTACCGAAAGTTTAATTAGAACATTAAGTGATTTCAAAAATGAGAAATTGATTGAAATCAAAGATGGCAAAATCATAATTTTAGATGAAAAGAAGTTACTAAACTTATTCAATTAATATTCAGTAAATAGCGCTTTCAAATTTTTCATTGGTCGATTGCTTCCAGGCTAAAAATTGAATTTCAATATAGCCTACTTGTTGTTTGAACTTTTTAAATTCAGCTAGTACCAATGCATCTATTATATTATTTGCAAAGTACTTTGTCTTTAATTCAAGTGACAACTTGGAAATATCATTTTTCAACAATTGAATGGCTGACTCTCTATTAAGTATCTCCTGATGCAACGTCTCTGCCCATATTAATGAATCAGTTAAAACCACTTTATCCAAAAAGCTGCTTAATTTACTTTTAATAAACGACTGCTCTTCTTGAATAAATTCAAGCGTCCTGTTTAATGAATCAATTTCTTGTATAATGTTATCCTTGTTCATAAAAATCAATTATGACATGAAATTACCTGTGTGCCAATACCTGCAATGGGGCTTAAATAAGGAATGCCTAAATTAAGCCCTCTTAATATTAATAAAACCCCCATTCCCAATATAAATACTGGCAATAGGCTTTGCAACTTTTTCCTAAAACTGAACCCCATATACTGTCCTCCAATTGCTACCATTAATAATGCTGGCATTGTTCCCAATCCGAAAAAAAACATCAACAGCCCACCCTGCCAAATATTTTGCGTAGCCATTGAGGAACTTAATGCTAAATAAATCATTCCACAAGGCAACAATCCATTTAACAACCCAATAAACAAAAAGGATATTCCTGATTTACTTTTAAATAATCTGCTCAATAATTTTACAATTTGATTATAATAATTATTAAATATGCCTAATTGAAAATGCTTTGGTTTTAAAACAAATACATACAAAACATACAACAACATCGTAACACCAATCACAATGGAAATATTCCTTTGAAAACCGAATACGGGGAATTGACTCCCAAACAAACCAAATAATAATCCTAAAATACCATAACTAACCATTTTACCAGCATGATATAATGTCAAAGCCGAAAATTTTTGAAATGTACTTTTTTGGGAAATAGGGAGTGCCATTACCAACGGCCCACACATGCCAATGCAATGGACGCTCCCTAGTAGACCCATCAAAAACCCAATCTCAAAAACACTACTCAAAAACATGATTAGAAATTTAATTTCTGTTCATAATAATATTGCTTACCGTTTAAATCGATATCCAATTTTAAAGTATAATAACCATTCATCATCGTCATTAATTCCATTTCAAATTCACCAGTGCTGGTTTCAAATGATTTTGAAATATCCCTTTTTTCATCTGCTGCAAAATACAAATGAGCGACTCCTTTAACTGAAGCATTATGAAAACTTGCGGGCAGAGAAATAAATAAATGCCCTCCCTTACGGATAACATTCAAATTTCCTCCTATCTCTTTAGCATTTTTTGAAGCATTAATGACATCTTGGTATTTTAACTCATCCGCATAATAATCCTTTTGAACCAAATCCATTTTTTGTTGGCTTGATTTATAAACAAGAAAAAGAATGCCAATTACAAAAACCCCAAACACTAAAACGATCTTATGTCCCCAATTAAATTTCATATTATATTTTTTAAATAGTTGGTCCTAAAAATGTAGCAGAAGCTGTTTGAATTTTCTTCCCCTCTTCATAAATCCCAACATTAATTTTTGTTTTTCGACTGTGCATTTGGCTTTTGTCAAAAATCACAAAAAAACTAGTTTGAAAATAGGACTCTTTTGGCACATCTATCCTATTTATAAGTTTAATTTCTCCTTGCACATTTTCCAATTTCAATTCCAAATGAATAAGTTTCCTAGTTTTGTTCGCTAATTTAATATTATATAAATTACTTATTTTATTGCCTTCTAATTGTTGA
>DAIUEC010000125.1:0-3968 GCA_036845345.1 Sediminibacterium sp. | reverse complement strand
TGAAGTCTCGATAGCCTCCACCAAAAGGAGAGGGTCGATTAAGAAGCTTTTCAAGTTGAATATTCTCGCGGCTTGTATGATCAAGTTTTCGCTCAGTAAATTTCGGGGTACGGATATTACCATCCTTTAAAACAATTAAATCTTTATGGAATTTACTTGCTGTATCTAAATCGACTGAATGGTCGTGTGATGCCAAAGTTGAGTGCCCGTAGCACAAGCAGTAGTGCACACCTTCGTTATCACTTCTTGCATATATGCCTGTACCCCGAATCGAGAGTGTAGCAAGGCCACCTATTTTCATTTTACGAGGCTTGCCTGGTGTAAAGGCTGCCAAGACTGAGCCTGTGACTAAATTAGAAGTGTTATCTTTATTGACGCCACTTGGAAGAACGAAGGTTGTATTCTCTCGTATTTGGTAGACTTCGTTTTCGTATAACACAACAGCTTTGCTATTAGCGAGCGTTGTAATTTCATCAGCGGATTTAATAGAAGCACCTTTAACTGCAGACACCTTATTTATTAAAACCTTTCCCTCAAGGCTCTGGATCATATTTGTATCAGCAGCAAAACTAAGGTTAACTAAACAAATTAATGAAATAGAAATAAACTTGATAAATGTTTTCATCATATTTAATTGCGAATTCCTATTAAAACTTGAATCTTCATTATAAGATATTTTATAAAACTAAAATATGAAAAAATTCTTAAAATGATCATTGGCTCAGGTTTTATTGCAAATTCATTCATGGATCTATATCAAAATGATGCGTCTATTAATATTTTCGCATCTGGCACTTCTAATTCATCAAATACAAACACTCATGATTTTAAACGTGAATATCATCTAATTGAAAAAATACTCAAAGTTGATATTGCCAATTCAAAATTAGTTTACTTCAGTACATGTAGCGCTTTAAATCAAAATATCTCTGACATAACGCCATATATTCAACATAAAATTGATATGGAAAAATTAATTTCAACACATCCTAACTTCTTAATTTTAAGACTGCCAAATATTTCAGGCAGATCTCTAAATCAGAATACCCTTTTAAATTTTCTATGCTCAAAAATTAAGCGCCAAGAAATTTTCGATTTATGGCTTGATGCCTATAGAAATATTATTGATATAGACGATGTAGTAAAACTATCCCGACAAGTTATCGAATCTAATTCCTTTGAGAATACTACGATCAACATAGCAAATCCTAATAATTATCAGATCACTAAAATTGTAAAAGAAATGGAAACTGTAATAGGAAAATCTGCTATCTACAAAGAGATTAAAAAAGGCTCAAATTATGAAATTGATATTAAGCCTATCGAGTCTTTGATAACATCCTTAAAAATAGATTTTGGTCCTGATTACCTAGCATCGACTCTATTAAAGTATTACAAAACTTAATATGAATGACACAAATAAATTAATCATTGAAAAAGGCTATCAATTTCATAAAGATGGCGATTTAAATCAGGCTCAAGAGAACTACGAAAAGGCCCTAAAGTCCGAGCCTAAAAACTTTAATATACTCATACTACTTGGTACTCTTCTTGGGCAAAAGCAATCCTATGAAGAAGCGCTAGAAAAATTTGACCAAGCTGAAGAAATTAATAATCAAAACGCTGAACTATTTTACAACCGAGGTATTGTGCTTAATGCACTCCAAAGATTCAAGGAAGCTATCAGTAATTACACTGTAGCTATAAATTTAAAACCTGATTTTTCAAATACTTTTCTCAATCGTGGTTATACAAAGTTACAAATTCATTTATTTAAAGAGGCAATTTCTGATTTTTCAAGTGTCATTGATTTAAATCCAGATGATGATCAAGCCTATTTTTATAGAGCTCAAGCATACTCTAAGATTAACGAACACCAATTAGCTATTAATGATTACGAAAAAATTGATGAGAATAAATATCATTTATTGTCTCAAAAAATGTATGAGAAGCTACTTATATGTGACTGGAGTGATTACGAAGAAAATGTATCTAAATTAAAAACTAAAATTAATCAGGGTGAAATTATTAGAAACCCCTTCACGCCACTTTTAACAATTGATGATCCTGAATTACAACTCAAAACCTCAAAAAACTTAGCCGATAAAATGTATCCTGAAAATAATATTTTGGGTCCAATTTTTAAACGTGCTAAAAAGGAAAAAATACGCATTGCATACATTGCATCAAGTTTTAATCAGTCTTCACTTACATACCTCATATCTGGACTATTTAAGTTCCATGATAAAAAAAAGTTTGAAGTTATTGGCATTACCTTTAACTCACCTCAAAAAGACGAAGTTTATAAAAATATTGAGGATGATTTATCTCAACTCATAGATCTCACAGGAAAGTCTGATATCGAAATTGCTAAATATTGCAGAAACCTTGAGCTTGATATCGCAATCGACTTAAATGGTTTATCTACAGACATGAGGATCGGTATTTTTGCTTATCGCATAGCGCCAGTCCAAATTAATTTCTTAGGGTATCCAGGCACAATTGGAGCTGCTTATTACGATTATATTATTGCTGATAAAACTGTAATCCCTGAAGAATTAAAAAAATTCTATACTGAAAAAATTATCTACCTACCTGATTCTTATTTCGTGAATTCTCATCACGTTCTCAAAATTGGTGAATCAATCCAAGATAATAGTAGTTTAGATAAATTAGGTCTGCCTCATGATGCATTCATTTTTTGTTGTTTCAATAATAGCTATAAGATTACACCGGAGATATTTGATTCTTGGGTAAGAATATTAAAGAAAGTTGAAAATAGTGTTCTATGGCTTATTATTAAAAACGATAGCACACGGACGAATCTTATTAAGGAAGCAAAAGCTAGAAATTTAAACAATAATCGCTTGATTTTTACTAGATTTAGTTCATTAAATAACTATCTGTCTTGGTTTCAATATCCTGATCTATTCTTAGATACATTTCCGTACACATCCCACACAGTAGCTACAGATGCTTTATGGATGGGATTACCAATTGTTACAAGAATAGGAAAATCTTTTCCTAGCCGAGTGTGTGGTAGCTTCCTAAAGCTATTAAATGAAGACCTAATTGTAGAATGTTTTAGAGATTATGAGGCTCTTGCAATCGACCTTGCTACAAACAAAAAAAAGCTGCTTAGAATTAAAAAAAGCTTAGATAAAGATAGATTTTCTAGTCTATTATTTAATTCTCAAACTTTTACAAAGAATTTAGAAGATATCTTTCTAAATTTTTAAATTTTAAAGTGCAATAAAGTTATTTAGTTTTGATTAATAGTAGGAGTATTAATAATTGCAAAAGGGGCTGGTGAATTAGGATCACCGCCTGGATTTGCTGAGGTACAGGCAATAATCTGAATGCCATTCTGTATATTAATTTGCCAATTAGTAAAGTAACCATTTCCTGCTAAAACCAACTGACCTGCACCATTGCAACCTGTTTGACTATTTTGCCCAATACCATCTCCAAATGCCCCCATAATTCCAAAACCCCAAGCATAGGTTATAGGATCTTGCACTGCTGCTTGCCAAGGTAAGTTATTCCATGGATTTCTCGAAGTTGAAAGCAAGCCATCAGTTCCAGTATTGTCTCCTCCAACAACGTTGTACACAGTTAGAGGTTCACCATTTTTAATATATTGAGAGCAGGTCTTCGTCGTATCACACGTCTGCAACGCACTAGAAACTTGATTTGCTATTGCAAGAAGCGCAGCATCTCTTGCGGAATTAACATATTGGTTATATCCCACTGTGCCTATCGCTGCTAATATACCAATTATCGCGACAACCACTAATAGTTCTATCAATGAAAAACCAGCAATTAATAGTGATGCGGAAAAACCAAAAACAGATAATATTGCGGAGTTAATTGGTTTAAATTTCATAAAAAGTCCTTTTTAATTATTTAAAGTTTAATCTTAAATTTATTCAATGCTGAAATCTTAATACAAAAAATTCTTTAATGGC
>DAIUEC010000124.1:0-4051 GCA_036845345.1 Sediminibacterium sp. | reverse complement strand
GTCCATACTTATCTAAGATGTCTTATGATTAAGAAAATAAGAAGTTATGGTTGGCTGACTAAATGAAAGATGAAAGTATTCTCGGAGAAAGAAAAAACCACAAGAGTATTAATCTTGTGGTTTTAATCAATTTCTTATCAATGCATCTAAGGCTAGACTTTTTAGCTTAAACTTGCTAACCCTTTGTTTTTGGTGGCGAATCAGGGACTCGAACCCCGGACCTGCGGATTATGATTCCGTCGCTCTAACCAACTGAGCTAATTCGCCGAACTTCGTATTATATAACTTTTTTTCCAAAGAGCCAATAATACGAAATATTTATTTTTTCAAAGAAGCGCATTATATTTTGATTTAAAACCTTATCCAACATATTATTTTGATATGAATCCTTAAATAATAAGGAGATAAAAGTAACTATTTAGAATCCTTTTTATCAAAATCTGCATATTTGTCGTGACATGCCTTACACGCGTTATAGATTTCTCCACCTGCATCAAATAACGCATCTTTATTTTTATCTTGCGTTGCTTGAAGAGCTTTCATTGACGTTTGACTTAACCTAGTCGCAAACTCAACCCATTGCTTATCTTCCTTATTTTTACTTTTTGCAATAAGTAAATCTCCAGCTTCTACTAATGTGGCTGCACTATTTCGAATGCTTTCCCACTCCGCATCAGTCTTTGGAAATATTTCTTTTGTGCCATTGATATCTGTTATGGTTTTAACAGAATCCCATATAACATCAGCATTAGAGTCTATTACCCATCCCATGAGTTGTTGGAGTGTTAGCGGAGAAATAGGAGGATCATTTTTAGGAGAACACCCTAGCAATGTGGAGATAAATAAAGTTAAAAAAATACGTAACAATTTCATAACGTCCTTTGTTAATGAAAACAATAAAAAAAACCAGTCTGAGATGGACTGGATTTATAAAACAAATCTATACCACCTTATTTGACGTTTTCTAGATTTGGACTTTCTTGAGCACGAATGTCAGCAGTATAAAACTTTCCAGAATCGGCTAAAGTAATCTTTTTAAGAGCTCCGCCTTTGTTCCCATCACGAAGTGGACTAAAGTCTACGGTGACTTTATCTCCGGGCTTAACTGCAGATCTTGACCATCCACCAGCACGGACTAGATTGCCAGGGCTGGTCATTTCCATTAACCAAACAGTTGGTTCTTGTCCCTCAGTAATGACACCCTCTATAAAAATTGCAACATGAGGATTTGTCCAATGGACCTCTTTAACAGTACCTGTAATTTTCAAAGTTTTAGAATGGTCAAACATCGTTGTTGAGTGATGGGCATTTACAGGTAAAGTAAATATTCCAAAAACTGCCACAGATGCAATTAGCAACATTAATTGTTTAATTTTTTTCATAATAAGTTCCAATCTTTTAAGTTAATTATTTAGGAGGAATACGATTACCGCCGACATCGTGTTGAATAGGTATGTAAACATCATTTCCTCTTTTATCTTTTCCAGGTGCAAAATAACCCTCTAAGCAAACGCCTTCAACGATGTCATATTTTCTAGCACGTTGACGAAAATAAATTCTTGTTGTTTTCCAAGGTTTTGTTAATACATTAGGAGCAACGATTTCAATTTCGTCGTGTAACTCATCTTTCTTTACCAAGTAAATACGTTCAGTTATACGCATATCACCATTATTTGGAACACCTGCAGCTTCACTCACTGCAATTAAAGATTGGGGTAAAACGCCTACTGTATCAATCACTAAAGTATTTCCTTCCCAATGACCTATAGAGTGCCCGTGAAATGTTGGATCCGGATCGTCTGGGTGTGGTCTGCCATCCGTATAAATTCTTCTTAGGCGATTACCATCTGATTCACCTAACATTGTTACGCGTCCGGGTGTAAATAATATTTCCATAGCATTGTGGGTAATAAGCATCCAAGAGGGCATACCTTCAGGTAAGCAATTTACAAAAAGTGGAGGGGGTCGACCTGCTTTTTCTTCTGCTAATTGGAATTTAATTAAATCTTCAGCCTCAGGTTTCCATGGAGGCATATTTGTTTTTACCTGATTATCTTGGTCAGTGATTTTAGGATTCCAAACACCGCTCCAATCTGGTAATTTTGCTAGATTAGCCCAATCTTTTGTTGTTGGGGCTGGATTGATAATGGGTTTAGAGCTTTGAGCATAAACAGGGATTTGAAAGTTAATACCCAAAGTTGCTAAAGCCCATACTGCGATATATTTTATTTTCACTAGTCTTGCCTCCTTATAAAATTTATTGAAATTATGAATTTGATAATGTTGGAACCAATGAAAAACCTATCAATCGTCCAAAAATTATCACTCCAGTCCAAATTAAAATGGAGCAAGTAGCTCCTACTTTAGCCATAACGGGTAACTCATTTGAAACTTTCCAATCCGAGAGTTTTTTCCCATATAAATGTTGAAATATGCTCATATTAATACCAGCACATATTAGAAGACAAATTTTGAATAAGAAATTGCTATTGTTGGCATAGCTTAGGGCATTAGAAATAAATAGTAGCCCACCTGTAACTAAGGAAAGAAGAAACGCTATCCATGTAATGCTTAAATACTGAGAACAAAATTGATTAATTTCGCGATCTCTAAAGCCAACATTTAAAAGTCTTAAGTCAACCAATACTATTGAACCAAAAACTAAAGTAACACCTAGAACGTGAAATGCCTCAATCCAGGGAAATAAAACTTCATTTTCTGCAATAGCAATAGCCAATGGAGTATCCATTAGCCATTGAAGAAAGGGCAAGAGCGTTGACTGCATTAGTGATAAGGACCTTTTCTAGACATAGGCAATCCAGCGACCAGAAAATACTACCCCCAGCCACATCAATAATGTTAAGTAGCAAAGGGGACGAGAAAAAATTTGTGTGTTTTTATATTGCTTTAAAAGGTAAAAATTACCAATTAGAGCTGATAATAAAAACAACATCTTTATTTGAAAAGCCTCATTAGCCAAGGAACGGGCAGGCTCACCAATAATCAGTATCGACCCACTCAAAAAAAGAATACTTAGGCTTAAATAAACAAACGTTGTAAATTTCTGAAGGGTTTTATTCACCCTTGCTTGATCGTTATTGGATTTAAGAACAGCTGAATAAATTGTTAAGGAACTTATAAGAATTAAAGCAATAGCAAAAATATGAATAATTTGAACCAGCGGCACCACCCAAGGAGTTTTCTGAATAAACAAACTCATTGATGTAGACTCAATGGAGCTACAAAGATTGAGTAAAGCCGATGTACGCATTGTTAATTATTGATGTTTTTTATTAGTATTTTTCTAAATTTAATAATGCCAGATCCAAACTGTAGCGCAATGAATCCTTCTTTTAATTTATTGTTTTCAGCGCTAGAGCTTATTTCGCCATTTAACTTCACAGTTAGTTGATTACCTTTAGCAGTAATTTCCATGACGTTCCATTTTCCTCCCGCGAGAGGATATGGTGCTTTGACTTTAGCAACATCTACGATTGCACCAGTACCATAAGAGGGATCTGGGCGAGTATCCCATATGTTGACCTCATAGCAATCAACAGCTGTAATTTTTCCAGGATTGGCGCAACGTAAAAAAATCCCGCTATTAGTTTGAGCATCAGCCCAAAACTCTGCATATATTTGAAAGTCTTTATATTTTGTTTTGTTTACAAGAAAACTGGCATCTTTGCCATTTAGTAAATCTGCTTGAAGTACTCCATGTTGAATTCGCCAATTTGCACTTGAAACTTGTGTCCAGTCGTTAAGATTGCTAGATCTGTTAAATAATGTAATCCATCCGTCTCCGCTTGGGCCAGATAAATTTGAACAAGAAGATAGAATGAAAAAGGAGATAAGAATAATGCTTTTAGCTATAGATGATTTCATGTATGCCCCAATTTTTTTATTTATAGGAAAACCATATCATATCTATATTCAATAAACAATAGAAAGGGCCTTACATCAATATGATTTTTTAAGGAATCTTTGCTTAATATTACTTGGCGGGCTCTAAATTGAAGTGCAACATTTTTAGGAAGAAAATGTTTCATGG
>DAIUEC010000123.1:0-4401 GCA_036845345.1 Sediminibacterium sp. | reverse complement strand
AATATAGTGAAACGATTAAAAAGAACGCAAGTATGAAACTGCTATTCAATATTAGGATTAAAGAAGTGGTGTAATGTAACAATGTTTTTTTTGGTTAACTTTGATAATGACAATTAATAAGAGAATGGAAAAATGAATTATAAAAATAAAAAATCATATTTATTAGTATTGGTTGTGATGCTTCAGTTTATTTTGGGCAATGTTTATGCTCAAGTAAGTTCAGCTAAAACTGAAATGCAATGGCTTGGGCAAGCAGGCTTTAAAATTAAATCACCTGGGGGTAAAGTTTTTATTATTGATCCTTGGATCAATGGGGGACCAAAAGCGCCACAAGTATATAAAAATGATTTATCCGCTTTAGGCAAGATAGACTTTTTATTAGTTTCACATGGGCATGTGGACCATTTAGGAGATGCCCCAGCAATTGCTAAGCTCAATGAAGCTATGTTATATGGACCAGCCGACATGGTCACACCACTGATTACATTAGGGCTTATACCCGCCAACTTGGGCTATCGTTTTAATAAATCGGGTTATATAACGCCCTCTTCAGGCATTAAAATTACAGCTGTAAAAGCAGAACACTCTTCTTTAATTGTGTGGAACAATCCTGCCACAGGAAAGAATGAGTCTCATCCAGCTGGAGAGGCTGTTGGATACATTATTCAGCTTGAAAATGGCTTAAAGATTTGGCACATGGGTGACACAGGCCTATTTGGAGATATGGCTTTTATTAGTGAATATTACAAGCCTGATTTAGTGATGATTCCAATTGGTGGAAACTTTACAATGGGCCCTGAAGACGCTGCTTATGCAATTAAAAATTGGATTAAGCCAAAGGCTGTTATCCCAATGCACTATAACTCTAATCCAATGACAAAAGGTACTCTAGCAGAGTTTCAAGAGGCCATGAAAGGAAGTGGAATAAAAGTTATACCAATGACTGAAGGTCAATCAATAGAATATTGATTATTAAAATAGCCCATTGTTGGGCTATTGTTTCTCCCTCTTAAAAATTTGCCATACTTACTGTTCTTAAGCTTCATTTCTATTAATAAATTTTAGTTAGAAAGTATCTTAAAAATTGGGTAGTCAGTAGAGATCTCTATATTCTCTAAGGCTCCAACCATGCCTGGAAAATATTCAACAACTTTTTCTGACTGAGGAAATAACATAGACCATTTACTAAAACTTCTATGGACAATCGGCTCTTTTAATAAGAGTTGGATATCTTTGTGTCTAGTATCTAGTTGAATCTTATTCCAAAGCCTCTCAATAGTAGCTTCATCGCCCTCTATCACTTGCGCAAACTGCCTATTTTTGTATATCAATAAACCAGTAATGTTATATTTTTGATTATTAAGAAAGGAACGGGCTAATAATCTCAAGTTTCAAAGAAAAGTAATATCAGCCATTGCATTACTGGTATAGGATAAAGAAATTAAGTGATTAGGTTCGTTCATCAATTAATTTAATTATTTCCCTATTTCTGTCGCAATAGAGAATCGCTCTAGTAGTTCAATCATTTATACATTGCTAGCACGATTCATTATTACTGTTTTCTAGCCAGAAAGATATTCTGAAAAGAAATCAGGCACTTCGAATGAGCTTAAATATGATTTTGGAACTCAGATAGTTGTTTTAAAATACAAATCTGCCAATTCTATAATTTTTCCAAATTAAAACTATCTTACTAAGATTACTTTGGGTTTCAATCGGAGCAAGTATCGCAATAGCTATTTCGTTGCTTGCAACAAAAGCAACTACACCATTATTTCTCGCCTCTTTGGGTGGAACTACTTTATTTTTATTCGGACTCTCAACAACCCCAGCTGCTCAACCAAGGGCAGTTTTTGGTGGGCATATATTTAGTAGTTTTATTGGAATTATTTGTTTTCAATCTTTTGGGGATGCAACTTGGGTGGCGGTTATGGCGGTTGTTATAACTATTTGCGCATTACTGATTACCCGGACTGTGCATCCTCCGGCTGGTGCAAACCCGTTGATTATGATTCAAGGGCATGCAAGTTTTACACATATTGGACTAACAGTAATAATAGGTATTAGCATTATTACTGTTGTAGCTTGGATTTGGAGCCGTCTTGGATTTGGTTTAAAAAAATATCCTGTATCATGGATTCAACCTTCCCCACCGACAACGAACTGGAGCATCTGGGGAGATTAGGTATTCCTCATTAAAGTGGACGAATTAAGCAAGCCCCATTTGTTTTAAAACTAATTTACCCAAAATCCCATAAGGACTTGCAATAGTTTCTGGCATTTCAAAGTGGTTATAGTTTTGACCTAGGACATAATCTACAGGTTTACCCATATCTTTGACTGCTTTGGCAAAGTCTTTGCTTTGTCTTTGAAACTCTGGCGTCTCAAGACTACCATGAGCAACTATGATTGGTGTATTTAAGAACTCAAGATGCCTTTGGGTGCTTAAAGCTTCTTCCACATTGTCTGTGAACTTTACATAAGAGCTTCTTGCGGAAAGGCGAACAGGTTTTAGGTCATACATACCACTACATAAAAGTCCACCTTTAATAATATTCATGGGTAGGCCATAATCTTTTTGCCAGTTGGTAACTAGAGTAACTCCAGCAAGGTGAGCACCAGAAGAGTGGCTTGAGATATAAATCTTATTAGGATCACCATTAAAGCTAGCCGCATTTTTATAAACCCAAGCAACGGCTTTTCTTACTTGCTCAATTAACGGCATTAAATCACCATTGGCTTCAAGAACATTAATAAAATCTGGGACAATAAAATGAGCACCCGCATTTACAAAGGTTTCAGCTTTAAATCCAAAGTTCTTCGCTAAGCCAGCACGCCAGGCTCCACCGTGAATAAAAATATTAATTGGCGCTTTTGGGCGATTTGTAAGATAAACATCTAGACCCTCAATTGGCGTTTGCCCATAAGAAAATCTTTTTGGGTTACCTATACGGCTTCTAGTAATATCACTATTGGAAGCATAGCGATTCTGAATCTGTTGAATATTTGGAGCATAAACACTTTGATCATAGGCTGCATCAAGTTCTACTTGATCCATATCTAGCCAAACGATAGGACCTTTTTGTCTTGTTGGAGATGAATTTATAGGTTGAGAAAATGCTGATGAAACAAGTCCTGAACTCATTGCCATAAGTAGTGATCGTTTTGAATTCATTTTTTTCTCTGGTTGAATTTGATGATGGTGGAAATTGCTAAGTACTAATTAAAAAGAAGACCCTGGCTGTTTCAAGAATTCAATTTCATCAGGAGTAGACTCCCTCCCTAGAATAATATTACGATGCGGATAACGCCCAAAGCGTTCAATAATTTCCATATGGCGTTTACTTGAGCTTGCATATGACTCACAACCTTCTTGAGTAAAAAATGCTGTTGAATATTTATGAATTTTCAAAGATTCACTATGCATCATTGGCATATATAAAAAACCTTTCTGATCGGAGTTTAAATTTTTATCTACACCTTTTTCAAGGGCTGCTTGAGTGAGTATGAGTGCAGCAGTGTCGCTACTGAATGCTTGGGGTAGATTGCGATATATGTTTCTTGAAAACTGATTTAGAATAATAATCTCTGCTAGACGACCAAGAGGCTCTGAACGCCATTCAAATAACTCGCCAAGATTTGCTTGAAGGTGTATTTCTGAAAATCGTTTTAGAACCATTTGATCAAAGATATCAGATTTATTCCACCAGTCTTTGGGTGATATTTCTTCAAACCAAAATTCGATGATATTTAGATAACTCATATAGCCTTATTTAGGGTTAAACAATGAAAGTAAACTTTAACAAAGCCTTTATTAATTTTATTAAAGTGCCTAGTATGGAATATAAGCATAGAATGAATAAGTCATAATTAACTTTAAAGGATAAATATGAAAAAAATACTTTTATGTATGGTGTTGATTAGTTTATTTTCTTTAACAGCTTGTAACATGATTCATGGAGCTGGTAAGGATTTGGAAAAAGCATCTGATTGGACTAAAGAGAAAATGTCGAAATAAAAATCAGTCTTTTCTTTTAAATACCTTCAATGATGTTAATGATTGATTCAGCATTCTGGTGCCTTCCTGAAATAATAGATTGATATTCAGGACTGTTGTACCAATTGAGAGCCGCGACTTTATCTTCAAACTCCATAATAACAATACGCTTAGAGGAAAGCTCCCCCTCAACATTAGTTATGTCACCCCCTCGAACAATATATTTGCCACCATATTTTGCAACTATTGCAGGCACGAATGCACCATACTGTTCAAAATATTGTTTTTCATCAACAACATTAACTTGACCTAAAACATATGCTTTGGGCATAGAGACCTTTTAATTATGAAAGGTGAATTCTAATACGAAGTGCAACTTTGAACAATGAGAGGAGGCTAAGGAT
>DAIUEC010000122.1:0-4409 GCA_036845345.1 Sediminibacterium sp. | reverse complement strand
TGCCATTCACTGCCTTTCTTTTATTTTTATTTTTCTCTACATCTACATTGGTTTCCCCACCACCACCATAAGCACTTTCACTATGCCAGCTAAAATTTTGAATACCATCCGTGGTAATAGCATGCTCTACAATGGTGCTATCCTCTTCATTTTTCAAAGCCTTATCATAATTGGCTTTATCCATGTAGTATAAGTTGTAATTTCTTCCAAAAACAATCGTTTTTTCATCAGGTGAGATATTTGCCCAGTTTGGTTTTCTCTTTGGTTTTTTAAAACCCATTAATTCATTTAATTGCTCAGTAGCAAGATTGTATTCAAAATAAAAGGTCTTTTTTATTTTTTCAGGCTTTGCGTCTTTTTTAACTTCCTCGTCTTTATTTATTTCAATCGTACTTTTCACTTCAAATTGAATCCAATTTTCATCTTTAATAAATTTGATTGAATCGATAGGAAGGTGTTGGCCATCAAATGGGTCCTTAATAATTTTAGTTAATTCTGCAGCAATTTTATCATTATTGAACATTGCTTTCTTTTCATTTTTTACAGGGTCTACAATGATCCATTTTTTTCCTTCACTAGTTTCGTAGATATACCAAAACTTGTTGGACTGTTTAAGCCAATGAGGATCAACAGACAAAGAAAAAATCATCTTGTCTAATTTTTTAGGAGCAAAGCGAGCAGCCAAAGCATAATTCGCTTTTTGTTGACTAAATCCCAAGAAAGGGGTCAATAACAGTAGTAAACTTAAATATTTGCGCATAGTTATATATTAAGACTTGTAATTTAACATATATGTAATTAAACACCAAGTTTGTAAACCTATTTTGTCTTATTTAATAACTAATATTGTTTGCATTACCATTATCAATTTTAAATGGATTGGCCTTGTACATTTATGCAGCTATAACCTTATTTTTGCTAAATAATAATTAGCATTGAGCAAACCCGTTTTATTAATTACGCCTCCATTTACGCAGCTTAATACGCCGTATCCGGCTACCGCTTATCTAAAAGGGTTCTTTAATACAAAGGGCATTGAATCGGTACAGGCCGATTTGGGAATAGAGGTAACCATTGCTTTATTTAGCAAGTCAGGTTTAGAAAAACTCTTTAATACTATTGATGTAAAAATAAAGGCGGGTTTAATTACTGAAATCTCTGAAAATAGTGCAAGAATTATTTCATTAAAGGATAGATACATTCATACAATTAATGAAGTGATTTTGTTTTTACAGGGAAAGTCAAATACACTAGCACATTTAATTAGTTCCCGTAATTTTTTACCAGAAGCAAGTAGGTTTGAACAAATTGATGATTTGAAATGGGCTTTTGGTAGCATGGGTAAAATAGATATGGCCAAACATATTGCTACCATGTATTTAGAGGATCTAAGTGATTTAATTAAAGAAAATATTGATCCTCATTTTGGATTTAGTCGATATGCGGAGAGTTTAGGAAGATCAGCAAATTCATTTGATGAATTGTATGCAGCCTTGCAACAACCCTTCACCTATTTAGATGAAATATTAATTGAAATTTTCAACCAGCGAATAAAAGAGGTGCAACCAAAATTGGTTTGTTTGTCAGTTCCTTTTCCTGGCAACTTATATACCTCACTTCGTTGTGCGCAATGGCTGAAAAAACATTTCCCTGCTATTAAAGTAGCCATGGGTGGTGGTTTTGCCAACACTGAGCTTAGGTCCTTAAGTGACCCACGCGTTTTTGAATTTTATGATTTTATTACTTTAGACGATGGCGAAGCCCCTCTCGAAATTTTAATAGATCATATTGATGGTAAAAAAGAGCTTCATGAATTGAAGCGTTGTTTTACTTTATTAAACGGAGTTGTAACTTATATCAATAATACCAGCTGTAGTGATTATAAACAAGGTCAAGTGGGTACGCCAGACTATGATGGCTTATTGTTGGATAAATATATTTCAGCCATTGAGGTAATTAATCCTATGCATAGTTTGTGGAGTGATGGTAGGTGGAATAAGTTAACTATGGCGCATGGATGTTATTGGGGTAAATGTACTTTTTGCGATATCTCTCTTGATTATATAAAAACCTATGAACCAATTGCTGCTTCCTTAATTGTAGACAGAATGCAGGAGTTGGTTGATAAGACAGGAGAGAATGGATTTCATTTTGTAGATGAAGCAGCGCCACCTTCATTAATGAAAGCGGTTGCTATTGAAATTATTAGAAGAAATTTAGTAGTGAGCTGGTGGGCTAATGTGCGTTTTGAGAAAAGCTTTACTAGAGATTTATGTTTATTGCTAAAAGCGGCTGGCTGTATTGCAGTGAGTGGTGGGCTGGAAGTTGCATCGGATAGATTACTAGATTTAATAAATAAAGGAATTACGGTTTCACAGGTTGCTAAAGTAAGTAAGCATTTTTCTGATGCAGGTATTATGGTGCATGCTTATTTAATGTATGGTTTCCCAACACAAACGGTGCAAGAAACAATTGATTCGCTCGAAATGGTTCGACAGCTTTTTGAAACAGGCGTATTGCAATCTGCATTTTGGCATTTGTTTACCATGACTGCACATAGCCCTGTGGGATTAGATCCTGACAAGTACAAAGTTAAAAAAGTAACGAATGAAATTGGAACTTTTGCCAATAATGATATTGAGCATATCGATCCTATTGGAGCCAATCACGAATTATTTGGATTTGGTTTGAAAAAAGCGCTACTAAATTATATGCATGGTGCATGTTTTGAATTGCCTTTGCAAAAATGGTTTGAATTTAAAATTCCAAAAACTTGTGTTCCTCCAAATTATATTTTAAATGCATTGCAAGAACCTGAATATGCAACTGCTAATACCAACAAAATAATTTGGTTGGGGGTTGAGCCCAAACATACTATTATTCAGAAATCTAAAAAAGGAACAAAGTGGGAAGAAATGCAAGTTTCATTTCAAACCAATACCGCAACAATCAATATAAGCTTAGAACCTACAAAAGGTGCTTGGCTCCTAAACTTATTGCCCCAATTAAGTATTTCCAAAGGCAATGGGATGACCTTGGCTGCAGTTAAGGAAAGCTATATCAGTGCTGGGTTTGAAGGTTTTGAACTTTTTTGGGACAATAAACCAATGAGTGGGTTGTTTCGAGTTGGGCTTTTATCTGTTTAATAAATGAAATTTAAATGTCAAAAATCAAACTTCGTTTTTCGTTTACTTTTGTAGTTACATTTTTTTGTATAGTTAGCGTTAATGCTCAAGCAAAAGACAAATCAGATACTAGCTATTTGAAATTACAATTGGATTATTTAAGTAACTATACCTATAATGGAAGAGTAGATTCCATCAAAAGTCCTTATCAAACAATAACTGCATCCTATCATTTAGCAAATGGTGTTTATTTTACGGGTGCAGCTAATTATTTGTTAGCATCTGGACAAAATAGATTTGATTATTTTGAATTTGACCTTGGTTATGAGTATAAAATAGGAGAAAGTATTTCAGGAGAATTATATGGTTCTAAATATTTTTATAACTCAAACGCCAATTTATTGAATGGGAATATCTCCGCTGATATTGGGGGAACCTTTAATTATGATTTTGGTTTATTTCAATTCAATAATACAGCGGATTTGTTCTTTTCAAACGCAACAGATTTTCAATATAATCCAGGTGTTGAAAAAAATATTTCGTTTGGGAATGCAAACAAAGAAGGCTCTTGGAGCTTAACTCCTGGCATTTATGCTAATATAAGTTCAATTAATTATTATGAAAGTGTTGTAAATAGGAAATTAAATGGGGCTAAAGGAGCCAAGTCAAAAATTGCAACGCCTTCATATCCACTCATAACTAATGTAACTAGTGTAAAAAATCCAGGAGTAAAATTGATGGAGTATGAATTTACTATGCCAATAACCTATGACTTGAATAATTGGAATTTTACGTTTACGCCAACATTTGCAAAGCCTCTAAATCCAATTTCTACAAATTCAATAATTACGACTACATTAGCGAATGGTACTAGTACATCTCTTGCAAATAATTCGACGCCCTATTCGGAAAGAAATTTAAAAAATACATTTTATTTTCAAATTGGGCTATCCTATAAGTTTTAAGTAAACCTTTTTTATCCTTTTTTGTTATTAAGTAAAATCGTACACAAAATGGGTAATTTTTTAGTAATCGGAGCTTCATCAGGTATTGGAAAAGCAATCGCAACGCAACTTGCAAGTGAAGGACATCAAGTGTATGCCACTTTCAATAAAAATACAATCGAGGCTGTTCAAAATATACATCCACATTTCATTAATATTTTAGAGGAGTCAGCAGACTTTTCTTTTTTACCTGAAAGCTTAGATGGTTTGGTGTATTGCCCAGGTAGTATTAACTTAAAGCCTTTTGCGCGTATTCCAGTGAGTGATTTTACACAGGATT
>DAIUEC010000121.1:0-4479 GCA_036845345.1 Sediminibacterium sp. | reverse complement strand
TTATAACTTATTGAATTTAAATAAAAAAATAATACACACTAAATCCCTTTTCAAAAAATTATAAATAAAATAGGATTTAGTGTAATTATTTATTGACATATTTTTATGTATAAATAAAATGACATACAGGATTGTCTATTAATGGGCGTAATTTATTCCATTTGTAGCCATGAATAGCCCTCGTGCGGGCTTAGCACGAAGCGATCTTTCAAAAGGAGATTCACTATGTCAGATCCAAATAAAGTTTGGCCGACGGGTCTTACTGAGGCAGAGTCAGAAGAGATTCACAGACATTTAATTCAAGGAACTCAGTTCTTTGGCTTAATTGCTGCGCTAGCTCACTTATTGGCTTATATTTATTCACCTTGGCTCAAATAAGAAGGGACACAAAATGATCTACGGAAAATTATGGTGTGTAGTTAAACCTTCTGTTGGTATTCCAATTATCATCGCAGCAGTGGCATTTGCATCATTCAATGTTCACCTCGCTTTGGTAAACAATACCACTTGGGTAAAAGCTTTTTTACAAGGAAATGCCGCAGTTGTAAAAGAGGCACCGAAAACGCAGTAGCTAGTATGAAAGAGCAAATCAGGATGAACCTCATCCTGATTTGTTCCCATTAATCATATAAATATAAAAATGATATTTCTTAACCAAAAATTGATCCAAAACTGGTCAAGACTTGGTATGCGTTTTCTGCCTTTCGCAGATGCCGCAACAAAGGATGTCCCATTACAGCGTCTGCTACGTTTATCCCTCTTTCAGGTGTCAGTTGGCATGGCCTTAGTCATGTTAATTGGCACCTTAAATCGAGTTTTAATCGTTGAACTTAAAGTTCCTGCAACGATTGTTTCAATCATGATTTCAATACCCTTGATTTTTGCTCCTTTTAGAGCAGTCATTGGTTTTCGCTCAGACACACACCGATCAGCACTAGGATGGAAAAGAGTCCCTTATATTTGGATGGGAACACTTGTGCAATTCGGAGGTTTTGCTTTAATGCCATTTGGTTTACTTGTCCTGTCTGGTGCCGGACAGTCAAGTAATGTTCCACAATGGGTTGGACAATTTGGTGCTGGTTTAGCATTTTTATTTGTTGGTGCAGGCCTTCATACAACTCAAACCGTCGGTCTTGCTTTAGCGAATGATTTGGTTCCTCCTGAATCTCAACCCAAAGTCGTTGGACTCATGTATGTAATGCTCCTAGTTGGGATGATGTTAAGTGCAGTTATTTTTGGAAACCTATTAAGCGATTTCAGTCCTGGAAGACTAATACAAGTTGTTCAAGGCGTAGCCATTGCAACCATAATTCTGAATGTAACCGCTTTATGGAAACAAGAAGCAAGAAGACCAGCGCATTTATATCCTCAAGATAACTCAAAAAAATCATTTAAAGAGTCTTGGGATAGCTTTATGGATGGCAATTTTGCCAAAAGAAGGTTACTTGCTATTGGAATAGGAACAATGGCGTTTTCAATGGAAGATGTGCTTTTAGAACCTTATGGCGGTGAAATTCTTGGGCTTGCAGTATCTCAAACAACAACTCTAACTGCAACATTAGCAGGTGGTGGACTTCTTGGATTTGCCTGGGCATCACATGTTCTCAGCAAAGGAGCTGACCCCTTCAAAATGGCCTCCATGGGATCCTTATTCGGCATCCCAGCATTTTTTGCAGTAATTCTCTCTGGCTTTATTCACGAACCAATTCTTTTCGCTCTAGGTACTCTGAGTATAGGTTTTAGTGCAGGATTATTTGGTCATGGCACTTTGACCGCAACAATGAATCTTGCTCCAAATGGACAAAGTGGTTTAGCACTTGGTGCTTGGGGAGCCGTTCAAGCTTCAGCTGCTGGAATAGCAATTACATTAGGTGGTGTAATTCGAGACATGATAGCATTAAAAAGTAACTCATATTTAGGATATACCTCAGTTTATGGATTAGAAATTGTTTTATTAATCGCTACCATATGGGCAATGTACCCTTTAATAAAAAGCCGTCCCAAGCATGAAATGTCGTTGATTTAAATTTTGATTTTTATAAAATGTATCGATTTTTATGATTTAATGTAAAAATTATCTATCAAGGAGAAATAAATTGAAAACTCATCACCTACTTTTACTATTATGGTTGTTAGTCGTCTTCTTTTGGATGGCAAACTATTTCAATCGTGATAAAACACCAAAATAATTTTTTTAACCATTTATGCATATTGAGAGGGTACTCATATGACTGAAGGTCAATCTAAACTTACGCAGTATCTTGGCTTCGCTTTTGTC
Organism: Sediminibacterium sp.; assembly: GCA_036845345.1. Lineage (GTDB taxonomy): Bacteria > Bacteroidota > Bacteroidia > Chitinophagales > Chitinophagaceae > Sediminibacterium. The sequence continues at coordinate 2,201 of DAIUEC010000121.1, read as the reverse complement.
GCAATCATTGCGATGGTTGTATTCCGCCTTTTAATGCCAGCAGGTTCTCATGGTTCTATTTGGCTAGCCGCAATTGTTGTTGGTATCTTATTTGCAGGTTGGCTTAAGATTGCTTTTCGCAAAAAGAGTTAAGTAAATCGAATTGAGTTTTACAAAAAGGAAGCTTAAATAAGCTTCCTTTTTCTTATTGAGAACTCGCACTTTTATAGAACTCTCTATGCCCTTCTTAGGAAGAAAATAAGAACTGATATTACTAAAACTAAAATCCATAATTTAATGGAATTTTTCATTAGAAATTTGATAATGCGATCTTCTAAAGTTGGAGGTTTTTTAGTGCTTGGGTCCTTATCAAAAATACTACTACGTGGCTCTTCTAAATTCTTGCCCCAATCTTCAAAAGAATCTCCTAAAAATTGCGTATTACTCTGAACCTGACTATCAACATTAAACTTTTCTTGGATCTCTTTTAATTGTGCTTGCATTCTTTCTAGTTCAAGTTCTAAAAAAATAGCACGTTGGACTAATAAGTAATTCGTGTTGGGTTGAACTGAGATTGACTCGTTGATTAATTTCTCTGCCAGTGGATCTCTAGAACGCGGTCTAGTATTGATTAACTTTCTTAGAAACCCCATTATTAAAAATGACTCTTGATCTGTCATGGTTTTGCCCCCTATTAGATTTATTTGTATTTAATAGAAGTCTATCACGCAGTAAATATTGAAAATTAATTAAGTTAGAAAAGTTTTTGGAGTGGAATATATACAACATGAGTTCATGCAGATTGAATAGTGATTTACTATTCAATAAATGATATAAATTTAAAAGGAGATATTTTGAAAGCTGATCCAGCACCATATCGGTCTTTGTGTACTGATTGCGGAATATCAAGAACAGATCAACCCAAAAGATGTGGTCAAGCTTGTCAATTTATCCAACCTGATTATCCGAAATTAGAATCCCAAGTTCATGGTAGAGCAAGAAATTACCATGAAAATAATGAGCTACATTTTGGTCCTTATCTCAAAATGTTTCAGGCGGCTCTTACCCCTCCAATACAAGGTGCGCAATGGACTGGCATTACAACACGCATTGGTGAAAAACTTCTTGAATCAAAAATGGTTGATGCAGTATTGACGATGACTTATGACCAAGATGATTTTTGGAAACCTGTGCCCATATTAATTGAGAATGCAAAGGATATGGCTAAATGTAGAGGGATGCGAATGGGTTACGCTCCACTTCTTTCATTGCTTGAGCCTGCAATTGCAAAGGGAATAAAAAAAATTGCAGTCATAGGCATTCCATGCCAAGTCTATGCCCTAAGATCGATAGAAAAGGAGCTAGGGCTTGAGAAACTTTACGTTATTGGCACTCCTTGCTCAGACAATACGACAACTGAAAACTTTCATCACTTTTTATCCTTAATCAGTGATCAACCTAGCGAGATTAATTATCTGGAATTTCGTGCTGATTATCACGTTGAGGTACGTTTTAAGAATGGCAAAAAAAGAGAAATTCCTTTTTTGCAACTTCCGCTATCAACACTTCCAAATGATTTCTTTCCATTGACATGTAGAACCTGTGTTGATTACACCAATGTCTTATCAGACATAACAGTTGGTTACATGGCCGGCAACGGTGAGCAATGGTTAATTGTAAGGAATCAACGTGGTGAAGAACTGCTTCATTTGCTTGGCGATGAAGTTCATTTGCAAGAACCAATGTCTGCTGGGAAAAGACGTTCTGCTGTAATTGGTTTCAAAAAAAATGTTGAGCTTGCAGCTGGCGGATTACCTATTAGAAAAATGCCAAATTGGATTAGGCCTATTGTTGCTTGGCTTATGCCAAAAATTGGCCCAAGAGGTATTGAGTTTGCAAAAACTCGAGTCGAAATGAAAGCTATAGAGTCTATTATTCATCTTCGTAGAGAACATCCTGCAAAAATGAGCACGATGATTCCAAATCATGTTTGGGAATTAGTAAAGCAATACGACTTAAATTCTCAAAAAGATGAGTTAAAAAATTAATTAATCATTAAATTTTTTAAGTATTTTCCCTTAATCTAGGGTATTACATATTTCTTTTTTGAAGAATCCTCATACATAATTAATAAGATTTAAACATGTTTTATTTTTAAATCTTTTGTAAAAAAATAGTAAATATAAAAAAGAGACATGCAAGTTTAATTTGCTAATTCAATT
>DAIUEC010000120.1:0-4620 GCA_036845345.1 Sediminibacterium sp. | reverse complement strand
CCTTTTTGAATAGGAGCTTCTTTCTCTGCTTGCTCTTGCGTCATACCACCAGCAACCAATTCAGCAACCTGTGCTTTATAAGCATCATTGTATTTCACATAATAATCGCCTACAAAATGATCGCCTTTTTGATTGGTGTCAGCAGGCGTTGCACCATTTGCAAATAATTGCCAAGCAATCATGCTCTTGCAAATATGTATTCCTCTGTCATTTACAATGCAAGTTTTTACCACTTCATTGCCTTGCAATTTTAAAATCTCAGCAATGCTCCAACCTAAAAAGTTATTTCTTAAATGACCTAAGTGCAATGGCTTATTGGTATTAGGGGAGGAGTACTCCACCATAATTTTGCGTGGCTTAGTATTAGTGGGTAATAAATTATTTGCATCTGCATTTTTGATACTATCAAACCAAAATTGATTGCTAATGCTAAAATTTAAAAATCCTTTTACGATATTGAATTGAGTCAAAACACCTTGCATTTCATTTAGCATGGCTGCACCTAATTCGTTTCCTAAAACTTCGGGGCTTTTGCCTAATTGCTTTACAAAAGCAAAAAGCACAATGGTATAATCCCCCTCAAATTCAGGCTTAGTAGCATTTACTAATACTTGTTCGGGTTGTATTTGAACACCATATAATTGGTGTATACAATTGGCTGTTGACTGCTTTAAATTCGTTATCAAATTCATAAAAAAGGATTACCGAATGCAAAAGTAATTAATAAAGATTACCTTTGAGCATTCATGTTGAAACTACACGATTTTATTAGTAAACTAATCCTGGACCTAATTGATTGGGTATATCCATTATTTAGGAAGTTTATGCCACTGCAAACCTTTCGTTATGCTGCATGTGGTGGAGGCAATACCGTTTTAGATATTTTGGGTTTTTTCCTTTCTTACAACTACTTATTTCACAAGCAACCAATCCATATTGGCTGGTTAACCATTAGTCCCCATATTGCTTCCTTTATGGTAAGCTTTTGCGTTACTTTCCCTATTGGTTTTTATTTAAGTAGGTATGTGGTTTTTCAAGAAACAGCCGTTAAAAAAACGGAACAATTACTTAAATATTTCTTTGTAGTCCTAGGTTGCATCTTTTTAAACTATGCATTCTTAAAGTTCTTTGTTGACTACCTAGGTTGGTTTGCAACTCCGGCTAAAATTGTGACCACTTTCTTTGTGGTGATATTTAGTTATACCTCTCAAAAGAATTTCACTTTTAAGGCATCAAAGTCAGGGGATTTAGAGGCTATGTAACTGCCTTTTTTACGATTTATTTTGCTTGTTTATGTCAATTTGGGCTTATTTAAAGGCTGAATACTGCCATTTATGCCATTTTTGCGCTCATTTATAGGCTAAGTCATTGTGGCATAGAGATTGCGTATAGTAGGATAATTAATCATTGAAAATCAATCTTTATGGCAAAAATAATAGGCATTGACTTAGGTACCACAAATAGTTGTGTATCAGTAATGGAAGGTGGCGAACCTGTAGTAATCGCAAATGACGAAGGTCGTAGAACCACTCCGTCGGTTGTCGCTTTTTTAAAGAATGGCGAGCGTAAAGTAGGTGATCCTGCAAAGCGTCAAGCAATCACGAATCCAGAAAACACGATCTCAAGTGTGAAGCGTTTTATGGGTCGTCGTTTTAATGAAGTAACAGAAGAAAAATCTCACTGGAGTTACAAAATTGTACAAGGTGAAAATGATACAGTACGTGTAGACATTGATGGTCGTATGTACACACCTCAAGAAATTTCTGCAATGGTTTTACAAAAGATGAAAAAAACTGCAGAAGATTATTTAGGTCAAGAAGTAACTGAAGCAGTTATTACTGTTCCTGCTTACTTTAATGATGCGCAAAGACAAGCAACAAAAGAGGCTGGTGAAATTGCAGGTTTAAACGTTCGTCGTATTGTGAACGAGCCAACTGCAGCAGCATTAGCTTATGGTTTAGATAAAAAGAATGTAGAACAAAAAATCGCCGTGTTTGACTTAGGTGGTGGTACTTTCGATATTTCTATCTTGGATTTAGGAGATGGCGTATTTGAAGTTAAATCAACAAATGGTGATACACACTTAGGTGGTGATGACTTTGATAAAGTGATCATGGACTTTTTAGCGGATGAATTTAAAAATCAAGAAGCAATTGATTTAAGAAAAGATCCAATGGCTTTACAACGTTTAAAAGAAGCTGCTGAAAAAGCAAAAGTGGAATTAAGTTCTTCAACAGAAACTGAAATCAACTTACCTTATATCACTGCAGTAGACGGTGTTCCAAAGCACTTAGTATTAAAATTAACAAGAGCTAAATTTGAATCATTAGCAGATAATTTATTCACTCGTTGTATTAAGCCTTGTGAAGTTGCATTAAAAGATGCAGGTTATTCTGTAGGACAAATTGACGAAGTAATTTTAGTAGGAGGTTCTTCAAGAATTCCTAAAGTGCAAGAAATTGTAGAAAAATTCTTTGGTAAAAAACCTAACCGTTCTGTTAACCCTGATGAAGTAGTTGCAATTGGTGCAGGTATCCAAGGTGCAGTATTAACAGGAGATGTGAAAGACGTTTTATTATTAGACGTTACTCCATTAAATTTAGGTATTGAAACAATGGGTGGTGTAATGACAACCATGATTGCATCTAACACAACTATTCCTACAAAGAAAACAGAAGTGTATTCAACAGCTAGCGATAATCAACCAGGTGTACAAATTCATGTATTACAAGGTGAGCGTCCAATGGCGAATCAAAATAAGAGTTTGGGTATGTTTAACTTGGATGGTATTCCACCAGCACCAAGAGGCGTTCCTCAAATTGAAGTAACTTTTGATATTGATGCAAACGGTATCTTAAACGTAAGCGCAAAAGATAAAGGAACTGGTAAAGAACAAAAAATCAGAATTGAAGCGGGTAGTGGTTTGACTAAGGAAGAAATTGAAAAAATGAAAGCCGAAGCAAAAGCCAACGAAGCATCTGATAAAGCAGAAAGAGAAAGAGTTGATAAATTAAACGAAGCAGATAGCTTAATCTTCCAAACTGAAAAGCAATTGAAAGAGTTTGGTGATAAGATCTCTGCAGATAAAAAAGCGCCTATTGAATCAGCTTTAGAAAACTTGAAAGCCGCTCACCAAGCACAAGACGTTGCACAAGTTAACACTGCTTTAGAAGCTATGAACGCTGCATGGACTGCTGCTAGTGAAGAAATTTACAAAGCTCAAGCGGAAGGTGCAAATGCAGGTGCGGCTCCAGGAGCTGACGCTGGTCAAGCTGGTGGAAGCAACGCGGGCGACCATGTTGAAGACGCTCAGTTTGAAGAAGTAAAATAAGCGACTCGGATTTTTAACCGATTCATTGATAAGGTTTTAGTGAGCCCTCCGGAAACGGGGGGCTTTTTGGTAGCCTCATATTTTGGATGTATTTTCGCGCCTTATAATTATTAATAATGAAGCGAATTGAGAGGCATAGAGCCATTTTAGGGGTGGATGATAAAGCTACTTTAAGTGACTTAAAGAAAGTGTACCGTAAGATTATGATGGAGTGGCATCCTGATAAATTTCAAGACAGTGAGGAGTCCAAAAAGATGGCCGAAGAAAAGTCAACTAAACTAATTGCTTCCTATCATTTTTTAGTAAGTGTTCATCCTGAAACACATGCAGCTACAATCACTGAATATACTGCTACCATTTCTGAAGCAAGCATTGATGATTTTGAATATAAATCTGAAATTTTGCGTGTGGTATTTTCTGATGGGAATGAGTATGAATATTATGGAGTTCCTAAAGCAATTTATGTGAAGCTAGTTAATTCGGATACGCCAGATAGATTTGCACGCAGACATATTTATGAGAACTATTTATACCGAAGTACAAGTAAGATAGTGGGAGGAGAGTAAATTCAAGTTTTTAACTAAGGGTTTGATTTTAAATTCAAGTCCTTAGTTAAATATCTTACACCTTCCATAAAGCTTTTGCCTGGGTCAGTTTTGATTGTAATATATTTTGGATCTGTTTCTTTCCAGATATTTGAATTTCTGAATTTTATATATTCTTCGTGACCAATTAAATATTCTATTTTATATTTTGAAGATAGATGTCGAACCAATTTTGCATTTGAGATAATTTGTGCCTCCGTTAAAGGTTCCTTTTCACTTCCTATATTTTCTACACCAATGGCACAATAGTTTAAACCAATCACATGTCTAGCTAATAGGGTGTCAGGAATCAGTTGATAAATGCTTCCGTCTCTATCAATTAAATAATGAGAGCCTACATTTAAGGCGCTTACTTTTTTGTTAATTTGTCTACTTTCTTCAATGGTTGGGGAGTTAAAATATTCATGAATCGTTTTAATGGTGCCAAATCCTGTAAAATGTAATACAATCATTTTAGGGTTGATAGTGGGAGTCGGCTGCGTAATTCCATGTCTTGTTTTTAAATACTCAATACTTAAATCCGTTCTTTCTTTTGAATAGATGATTGGAAGTTGTATGATATGGAAAGAGGTGTCGGTTTGGGCAGAGCTGCTTATTGAAATGATTGTTGCTAGAATTATTGTAAATAATCTGGAGTGAATGGTTTTCATATTATTAAGATAGGGATTTTTATTTTAACTTAGG
>DAIUEC010000119.1:0-4631 GCA_036845345.1 Sediminibacterium sp. | reverse complement strand
ATATGGAGCATAATATAATTAATAATATATTTTTCATCTGATAAGCTATTTAAATTTATAAGTAAAAGTTACATTAGGTGTAATGCCTAAGAAGTTCTTTGTAGTCTCTACTATATAATTGTTTTGTGAAGAGAAAATTTTATACCACTCATTGTTTCTATTATATAAATTAAAAATTGAAAAACTAATACTTCCAGATCCATGTTCTTCAAACTTTAAATTATAAGTTGCAGCAACATCCATTCTATGATAATCAGCAAGACGATTTGCATTCTTATCCGATACAACAAAAAAAGTTCTAGTTGATCCATCAGGTAAAGTTTGTGCATATCCTCCATCTATTGAAGTATAAGGTTTACCAGTTGCATAAATCCAAGTACTAGAAAAATCCCAGTTATGCCATTTGTAAATTCCGACTATTTTAAATTCATTTCTAACATCATTATTTGCATAGTAATCACCTAGCTTATACGCAGGATAATTATTCGTAACTTCAGCTAAAGTATAAGAAATCCAGCCATTTAATTTGCCGCTTTTCTTTTGCAATAAAAAATCAATACCTTTTGCCTTTCCAGTACCTTGAACATATGTTTCAACAGGTGTTAGATTATTATTGTTATTACCTGGCCCGCCAAATTGTCTATTAATTCTAAGGGAGTATTCACTCATTCCATATAAATTTTTATTATATGCCTCAACATCAAATAAGTAATCTTTGTTTTCATAACTACCTCCTAAACTAACTTGGTCATTATAGGCAACTGGTAATTTACTACCGTCAGATAATACCCAAAAATCCCTACTGCCTTGTTGAATGTCCTCTCTAATTACACGCTTTAAAAATTGATAATTTCTACCAATAGATCCTTTAATTAAAACCTTATCTGTTAAATTATACGTAGCATTAAAACGTGGCTCGGTATAAAATTGCTTAGTTGGTTCAAAATAATCAAACCTTCCACCAATTGTCATTTTAAATAAACCAAAAATTTCAATTTTATCTTGTAAATACCCGGCTAACAAATTACCATTTGTGTGTCGGTCAATAATTGTTGAAGTATCATTTTGAGCATATTTATAACTTACATCAAAATGATTCATTTGTCCACCAAATTCTAGTTTATTAGACTCATTAAACTTATATTCAATATCAGATTTTACTGAGTAATCTAATAAATCATTATTTTCAAAAGTGCCCGTTTTAAAATTAATGGTTGAGTCGTTCCTAATCACAGTTCCAGCATTACTTAAATTTCTTTCACTGTAGTAATTTGAAAAACTTAATAATGTATTGGAATATAATTTAGATGTCCATCTTCTTGACCATTTAGCACTTGTACCTGTATTTCCCCAAGTAGTTATATCCGAATTGTCAAAACTTAAATTCACTCCAGTATTACTCAAGAATGAAGGAGGATTTATTTTTGTAGAATTGTTTAAATCATCACTTCCATTAAAAAAGCTTATTGATATAATATCTTTTTTATTTGGTCTATAGGTATATTTCGCATTTACATCATAAAAATAAGAAGCTAGCTCTGATGCATTAGAAGCACCAAACCTCCTAAACCCACCGCCACCAGTTGGTCTTGAAGGAGCAGGATTAAACTGTTTGAAAATCATATCATACAAAGGCCCTTTATAGCTTCTTCTCGCTGCAACAAATAAAGTGGATTTATCATTTAATGGAGTTTCTAAATATCCATTTACACTCATCATACTAATATCTGCTCCAAAATTTAGCCCTTTTGATGAACCTTCTTTTCCAGTAAATTCTGCTACACTACTAAGCCTCCCACCATATTTTGCATCAAATGCTCCTTTATATAATTGCACATCTTTAATTGCATTCGAATTAAAGGCACTATAAAATCCGAATAAATGATCAACATTGTAAACTGTAAATCCATCATAAACAACCAGCGATTGGTCCGGAGTTCCACCTCTTACATAAAGTCCAGCAGAGTTCTCATTTGCAGCACTCACACCCGGCATTAACTGAAATGATCTTAAAATATCTTTCTCTCCTAAATTTGGTAAAAGGTTTAATTTAGTTGGCGTTAATTTAATAACACCTACTTTATCATTAGCTTTTAAGATATTAGGGATTTTAGAAAATACAACAACTTCATCTTGATATACTTGAGGCTGTTCTAATTCAAATATTAAATTACTTGTTTGTGTTTTAGGTGTCAAAAAATAATCCAAAGGTTCATACCCAACATAATTGATGGTTAATTTAACTGTATCATTGGGGACATCAGACAATGTAAATAAGCCATCCACATTGGACACAACACTTGTTTTTGAATTTGAAATTTTGACATTTGCATATGGCAAACTTTCGCCAGTTTTTTTATCTATAATTTTTCCGGTTATAGAAAAATTCTTTTTTTCTGGCGCGCCTTTAAACTCTCTTACGGCTTGTTGACTAACAGTTACATTAATTGCTTTAGGATCAACATCCTTGAATTTATCAATTAAGTAAATGGTACCAATATTGTTTATTACATATTTGGATTTTGTTAAATTACAAATTCTTTTTAACGCCTCTGAAAACTTAACATTTTCAAAATCTAACTGTTGTTGATCAAACTGGTAAAATTTTGCAGTATCGTAATTGAATTTTACTTGGTATTTATTACTAATCTTATCAATTAAGTCCGAAAAGGTACCAAAATGAATAATTGAAATATTTTTATTTAATACGGAGTCGTATTTTATTTGGCCATAGCTTGATAAGCACAAAATAATAAATGCAAAACATAAAAATTTTTTTGCCATTAATTTTTTGCACGAAAGTAATTAAGTTAAAAATTTAAAAATCATAAAGTAAATATAAAATATAGCTTTATATGATTTCTGCTTAAGAAATGCTTAATTAAAACTTAATTATAAGTAAAGTTTTACATTATATATTGGGAAGTGTATATCCATTATGATACTGCTTCATGTAATATTCGGCATGTACTGCATCGTCGTTGAATTTTTGAGTATGCTCATTCCAAGAAATTTTCTTTCCAGAACGATATGCGATATTACCCATTTGAGCAACGGTTGCAATATGTGCCCCCTCTTCAATTGAACAATGCAATGAGGAAGGATTGTTATTACGAATAGCGCCAATGAAATTTTCCCAATGCATGTTTACTCCATTGTCTTGCACTTTTGCATAAGGCTTTACCACTTTATTTTTAGCTTGACTTTCTTCAATTACTTCCCAGCCCTGTCTGTCTAAAATTAAAGTACCATTGTTTCCGATAAAAGCTATTCCATGATTACGATTATAAGAACCATTGTCAATGCCCATTGCAGAGTCCCATACTAAATTAAATTTATCAAATTCATACAGCGCTGTTAATGTATCAGGCGTTTCTTCGGCCAATTCAGGATAGGCAAATTTTCCACCTAATGCACTTACCGAAATTGGATTACCTGCTTTCATTCCTTGTACAGCATAATCTAATAAATGCACTCCCCAATCTGTCATTAATCCTCCTGCATAATCCCAAAACCATCTAAAATGAAAATGAAAACGACTGGTATTAAATGTTCTAGTTGGAGCTGGCCCTAACCATGTTTTATAGTCAATATAATCAGGAGGTATGCTGTCTGCAACTACGGGCTGCGGACGCATCCAACCTTGATAGCACCATACTTTAGTAGTTCTTATATTCCCCAATTGACCTGAGTGTACAAATTCCAACGCATCTTTAAAATGTTGCTCACTTCTTTGCCATTGACCCACTTGCACAATGCGATTGTATCTTTTTTTAGCTTTTATCATTGCATCACATTCTCCAATTGAATTTCCTGCAGGCTTTTCAACATAAACATGTTTTCCTGCAGCACATGCATTGATCATCTGTAATGCATGCCAATGATCTGGAGTACCTACAATGACTACATCAATATCTTTTCGGTCTAAAATTTTTCTATAATCTTTATAGGTATCAATGTTTTTTACATTGGGTTGCGCCACTAATAATTCTTGCTTGCGTTTATTTAAAACGGATTCATCAATATCACATAAAGCAACTACTTCGACATTTTTAACCGTCAACGCTGCCATGGTATTGGACCATCCCATTCCATTGACACCAATGGTTGCAACACGAATAGTATCGCTTGTAAAAAAACTACTTTTTGCAAAACTTGGAGTCGCAATAAGACCGGCTGATGCAAAAGACAATTGTTTAATAAAATTTCTTCGTTGATTCATATGGCAATGATTTAAGCTAATTAAATATACCAAAGTTTTTCGAAAAAATTAATCAACTTCTTCATACAGTTCCAATGGTAAGCCATCTGGATCTGCAAAGAATGTAAAACGTTTTTGTGTATAGGCATCTACTCTAATAGGCTCACATTCAACGCCTTTGGCATTTAATTCATTGATTGCCCTTTGAATGTCTTCAACAGCAAATGCTAAATGCCTTAATCCACAAGACTCAGGCTGAGAGGGCCTTGCAGGAGGACTAGGAAATGAAAATAATTCAATGACAAATAAATCATTTAAAGCTAAATCTAATTTATATGAATTACGTTCGGCTCTAAATATTTCTCTAATAATAGTAAAACCTAAAATCTGCGTATAAAAATGTTTTGACTTTTCGTAATCAGAACAAATT
>DAIUEC010000118.1:3679-4733 GCA_036845345.1 Sediminibacterium sp. | reverse complement strand
ACAGGATGTGTTTCTGGAGTATTTACTGCATTTAAAACACTAAATTTCCAATCAAATTGATTTAATCTTTAGTCTTCAAAATCTTGAAAATCGTCATCATCATCTTCGAACAATACATCGTATTCTTCAGACTTTTCATCACTTAATTCTTCGATGATATCAAAAATTTCATCGTTTAATTTTTTCCAGATAAAGGTTTCAACATCTTCATGTATTAAAATTAATACACAAAGGTCTGTTTTCATGATGGGTTCTACTAATAATACATTATCTCCATCAAATTCATTGATTAGATATCTTTTATCTAATTCCAAATCATTAAATACTGGCATAAGATTAAATTTTAAATACAATATAGATCAAACAGGTTACCTTATTATTAAATCCCTAAAATCTGGTATTATTTAATTGTGAAATTTAATTTTGTTGAAATCTATCTTCAACTTGTATTAAGTGTGTATTTTGTTCATATTGAATAGAAGTATAATTATCTCCGTCTAAATTATTCATAAACAATATCAATAGCATTTCGTAGTAGTTGACAAAAATGTCAAAGGCATATTCAAATATTGGAAGGTATATATTTTCATCGTAGCCGTACATATAGTCTATTGTTTTTATGAAATCAATTAAAACTATACTTCCGTTGCTATAATGACTTTTTCTATAATCAAACCTCAATTTTTCTTTACATTCCTTTTTGTTTATTTTTTTCTTTAACCCATTATATACAATGGTATCAACGATTTCTTGAAAACATTGTTCAATTTGTCCTCTAGATTTAAAATAACTTAAAATGTGCTCTTTGTGTATGTCGTTTGGATATTTTTTACTATAATCTTTTAAATAGTAATTAATAACACTAATAAATGAATCATTTAATAAAGCAAATTTGTTTTGTTCTATCCTACACTGGTATTTGGAAACTTTCCACATGTTTTTTTTCAAAATTATATTCAAAATAATTTCGAATAGATTAACTCTTTATTAAATAAAATTTTATCAAAGAATTAATAATAGGGTAACTTATGTAAATGAATAAAACATAATGGAA
>DAIUEC010000118.1:0-3669 GCA_036845345.1 Sediminibacterium sp. | reverse complement strand
TTTGTTCTTATTGATTTTCATTACATTCTTGAATGTTAATGCACAAGAAACAACATCGGAAATTCAAGGGACGGTTACTACACAAAAACAAATATTATCGGGAGCTTCGGTAGTAGCAATTCATACACCAACCGGAACAACGTATAAAACAACAACTCGTCAAGATGGCCGTTATAACTTACCAAATTTGAAAATTGGTGGTCCTTATAAAGTTACTGTTACTTATGTTGGGTACACATCTTTATCGGAAGAAGATATTTATTTAACAGTAGGACAATCTTTTAAACAAAATTTCACTTTGAGTGAAAATGTAACTTCTTTAAAGGACGTAGTAGTTAAATCAACAAATGATAAAAACTTTAATAGTAATCGTAATGGTTCACAAGAATTAATTACTAGAACTCAATTGGAGCGCCTACCAACTATTAACCGCTCAATTCAAGATTTTGTGAAATTAGAGCCCACTGCAAATGGTTTAAATATTGGTGGAAGAAGTAGTCAATATAATAATATGACAATTGATGGTGCTAACTTTAATAACTCTTTTGGTTTGTCATCATTATTAGGAGGTCAAACCAATGCACAACCAGTTTCATTAGAAGCTATTGAACAAATTCAAGTGAACGTGTCTCCTTATGATGTTAAATTGGGAGGATTTGCTGGTGCAGGTATTAATACCATTACAAAGAGTGGTACTAACCAATTTAAGGGTAATTTTTATGAATACATGAAAAATCAGGATAATCAAGGTTACGCAGTTGGACCAACAACACTTGCGAAAACACCTTTTACATATTCAATTAAAGGTATTAGTTTGGGTGGTCCAATTATTAAAAATAAATTATTCTTCTTTGTAAGTGCTGAACAAGTTAGACAAGATGCACCTGCTACTACTTTATTAGCATCTGATGCGAATCATGCTGCTGGTGGAGTTTACTCTCAAGCAAATGCTGATACCTTAACCGCTTTAGCTAATTTTTTGAAGTCCAAATTTAATTATGATCCAGGCGCCTTCCAGAATTATTCTTTCCAAACCTATTCTGATAAAGTAACTGCAAAATTAGATTGGAATATTAATAGTACTAATACTTTCACTTTAAAGTATAATTATTTAAAATCATTTGCGGATCAATTTGCTTCTGGTTCAAGACCAGGTGCTGGTCAAGTTTCTGGTGGACAACCAGGTACTTACTCCATGCCATTTTTTGGTAGTGGCTACGTAATTAATAACAACTTTAATATCTTAATTGGTGAATTAAATACTAGATTCAGCAATAAGTTAAATAATAAGTTGCAAATTGGTTATACTGCTTTGAGAGATTACAGAAGTCCACATTCAACCAATGCAACTTTTCCTTTAGTGGACATTTTGAATAATGGAAATATCTATACAACATTTGGTTATGAGCCTTATACTTATAATAACAAGTTAAATACAGATGTATTTCAATTCAATGATATCTTAACTTATTATAAGGATGCGCACGAAATCACTATTGGTACACAAAATTCTTATAAAAAATATCAAAATGCATTTGCTCCTGGCTACCAAGGAGGCTATCAATTTAATAGCTTAACTGATTTTTATAATTCAGTAAATAATGGAGCTGCAAATGCAAAATCTTATTACTTACAATATTCAGCATTACCAGGCGGAGAGTTCCCTTGGGCTTATGCTGGTTCTACTGAATTATCTCAATTTATCCAAGACAAATGGAGAGTAAGTCCTGAGTTCACTTTAACTTATGGTTTAAGATTAGATGAAACCATTTACAAGCAAGCAATGACGGATAATCCTTATTTTGATGCATTGACTTTTGCAAATGGAGCAACTTATAATATTGGAAAAGCACCTACAAATAATGTATTAGTTTCTCCTAGAATTGGTTTTAACTGGAATCCTAAAGGAGACAAAACGTTACAAGTAAGAGGTGGAACAGGTGTTTTTGCAGGACCTCCACCATTTGTATGGATCTCCAACCAAGCTTCTAATAACGGAATTCAATTTGGATCATTCACAGTTGCTAACAAAGCATTTAATGTAGATCCTAATGCTTATAAGCCAACAGCAGGTGCTGCAAATACTTCTTATAGTACTGCATTGGTAGCAAGTAATTTTAAATATCCAACTGCATGGAAATCAACATTAGCGGTTGATAAAAAATTAGAAAATGGTTGGGTAGTTGGCGCTGAGTTCAATTATACGCAAGATATTAATGCTGTGTATTACTCAAATATCAACTTAAATGAAACGAATGGTTTCCAATTAGCAGGTGCAGATACAAGAACTCGTTACTTAACTTCAGTTGCTAATACTAATAAATATTATTATGGTACTACTTTAGCAAATCCAAATATTGGAAATGCTATTTTAATGAGCAATACCAACCAAGGTTATGTAAGTACCTTTACAATTAAAGCACAAAAGAACACCGAAAATTTAAGTTATGGTGTTGCATATACTCGATCTATTGCTAAGAACACTGCAGAGGGCGGTTCAACTGCTTCTTCATTATGGAGTGCAGGAGCTGTTTCAACTCAGGATCCAAATGCAGCTAACTTAGGATTAGCTTCTTATTATATTCCAAACAGAGTGGTTGCCAATTTTTCTTACAAATTTAATGAGGGCAAATACTTAGCAACTACAATTGGGGCTATTTACGAATTGGTAAATAATGGTACCGCTTCTTATGTAATTAATGGAGACTTAAATGGAGATGGAAATACAGGTAATGACTTAATGTTTATTCCAAGAACTGCTTCAGATATTAATTTAGTAAAAGTAGGTTCTGGTGGTTTAGGTACTGGAACTGCAGGTGTTACCGATACAAGAACTGCAGCACAAATTTGGTCTCAATTAGATGCATTTATTTCTAACTCAACGTATTTAAATACAAGAAGAGGTTCATATGCTGAAAGAAATGGAGTAGTATTACCTTATATAAGTAGAATGGATATTAATATTACACAAGATCTTAAAGTGAAAGTAGGAAACCAATTTCATACAGTTAAATTATCTTATGATTTAATCAATGCGGGTAACTTCTTTATTAGAGATTGGGGTGTAGTTAAAATACCTACTGTAACTAACTTCTTGAAATACGAAGGTTTAGGAGCAGATGGAAAAACACCTTCTTTCTCTTTCCCATTCCAAACAGGAACTACACCATTTACACAACCATTTCAGAATTCAACAAGTATTTCTTCAAGATGGCAAATGCAAATTGGTATAAAATATTTGTTTAATTAATTACACTATATATTTTAATAAAAATGCCTTCCTTTTGGAGGGCATTTTTATTTCGTTCACTTTTTTGAAACTATTCATTCTATTATTTAAACACTACTATGTTATCAAATTGTATAGTATCTAATTACTAAAATGTTAACTACATAAAGTAATAAAATGATTAATAGTTTGTTAATGTTTACTAAAATATTTTGTTAAAATTCAAATCTAATTTAGCGCTTCAAAATCGAAAATATATATTTATGAATCAAGTTAAAACTAACTTATTAAAGTATCTGATGATGCCGCTAGCCCTTATCTGCTATGCTTTTCAGGTACAAGCACAAAATGTAAGTTTAAGTGGTAAAGTAATTGATGCCACTACTGTAAATCGTCAGCATAAAGTGGACTAAAAAAGGTCTAAATTAGTAGAGCGTTTC
>DAIUEC010000117.1:0-4792 GCA_036845345.1 Sediminibacterium sp. | reverse complement strand
AGTCTACCGTCATTTGATAATAATTTAATGATAATTTATGCGATTGCTTTGGCTATGATTTCGGCAATATCTAAAACTTCTGTTTTTATTTGTTCAGCTCTATTTTTGATTCCATCGCTAAGCATCGTATTGCAAAAAGGACAAGCGCTAGCAACAAAATCGGCCTTGGTTTCAATGGCTTCATCTGCTCGTTCCATATTCACTCTCTTGTCTCCTTTTTCTTCTTCTTTAAACATTTGTGCACCACCAGCGCCACAACATAATCCCTTGGATTTGCATCTTTTCATTTCGCGTAATTCCATGTCCAAGCTTTCAAGTACTTTTCGAGGTGCTTCATAAATTTCATTCGCTCTGCCTAAATAGCAACTATCATGATAGCTAATAGATTTTCCCTTCCACTCATTGCTATCGGTGAATTTAATTTTCCCTTGCTCAATCAACTCTTGTAAAAAGGTAGTGTGGTGAATTACATCGTATATACCCCCAAGTACAGGATATTCATTTTTTAAGGTATTAAAACAATGCGGACAGGTAGTGACAATTTTTTTTATTCCGTATCCATTTAATATTTGAATATTTTGATAGGCCATCATTTGAAACATAAATTCATTGCCAGCACGACGTGCAGGATCCCCGGTGCATGCTTCTTCCTTACCTAAAATGGCATAAGAAACGCCTGCTTTATCAAGTATGGTTGCAAAAGCACGTGTTATTTTTTGAGCTCTTTGATCAAAGCTACCAGCGCAACCCACCCAAAATAAAACCTCAGGTTGTTCGCCTCTCGCCATGAATTCAGCCATTGTATTTACTTTCATAACTTTATTTTTAAGCGTCCTTATTTTATTTTTTCTCTAGATATTAGCTTTGAGTAGTCCATGCATCTCGGTCGTCTGGTGCAAATTTCCAAGGAGCAAAATTATTTTCAATATTACTAAACATACCATTCCATTCGGAAGGCGCATTGCTTTCTTCCATGATTAATGATCTTCTTAATTCAATGATAATATCTAAAGGTGAAATGCTTACAGGACATTCTTCGACACAAGCATTACAGGTAGTACAAGCCCTCAATTCTTCCACAGTTATATAATCATGTAATAAAGATTTTCCATCTTCCACAAATGATTTGTTCTTATCTATATTTTTACCCACTTCTTCCAATCTATCTCTTGTAGACATCATTATTTTTCGAGGGCTTAATAATTTGCCGGTACTATTTGCAGGACATGCAGTACTACATCTTCCACATTCGGTACAACTATAAGCGTCCATTAAATTTTTCCAGCTTAAATCCATAACATCTTTTGCCCCAAATTTTTCTGGAGCAGCTGCGTTAGTAGGAGTTAATTCGGGTTGCATTGCGTACAATACTTCGTTTTGAATGGACTCCATATTATGCATTTGTCCCTTAGGTAATAAGGACGCAAAATAAGCATTAGGGAAAGCTAAAATGATATGTAAATGTTTTGAATAAGGCAGGTAATTCATAAAGGCATAAATACCTAAAACATGAAGCCACCATGCTGCATTTTCAATCGTACTTAATTGAGATTCAGATAATCCTTTTAGCAATGGTTGGATATGAGCGGAAATGATGAAGCTGCTTTTTGTATCTGCTGCATTCATGATTAAAAACAAACTCATTAAAACAATTTCGGCAATTAAAATATAATTGGCATCGGAGCGTGGCCAACCATTTAAATCCTTGCTCATAAAACGCTTTAATCGAATAATATTTCTTCTTGAAAAAAATACAACACAAGCAATTAATACGAGTGCTGCTAATACTTCAAAACTATTAATTAGGAACGCGTAAAATGAACCAAGATAATGGGAAAATAAACGGTGGTTGCCTGTTATCCCGTCTACAATTATTTCAAGTAATTCAATATTGATAATGATGAACCCAACATAAACAATGATATGCAAAATTGCTACCAATGGATTTCGAAACATTTTCTTTTGTCCTAGCGCTAATAGCAAAACGTTTTTCCACCTACGTGCTGGTTGATCATTGAGATTTACATCCTTTCCAATAGCAATATTTCGTTTGATTGCGATCAATTGTTTGCTAAATAAGAATAAAGCTACAAGGGTGATGATGCTAAATAAAAGCTCCGAAATGATCGTCATATCGTTGATTTAAAATGCTTGGGGTTTCCTACAAATTTATACCATTTAAGACTTGAATTTCACTAAAAATCTATTAAATAATACACATTAAAACTAATGGGTCATTTAGTCGGTATTTTAAGGGGAATTATTTAATTTGCCATGTATTTCCAATTAGTATTAAATAGTACGAAAATGAGTCAGTCAATAGATCAAAAAGTAGCTACTTGGTTAGCAGGTAATTATGATGAAGCAACAAAAGCGGCTATCCGTGATATGCAAGCTAATCAGCCTAATGAATTAGAGGAGTCTTTTTATAGAAATCTGGAATTTGGAACGGGCGGGTTAAGAGGTATCATGGGAGTAGGTACCAATAGAATTAATAAGTACACTATAGGAATGGCTACACAGGGCTTTGCTAATTATTTAGCAAAAGCGTATCCTGGTGAAAAAATTAGTGTTGCCATTGGATATGATAGCAGAAACAATTCAAGATTTTTTGCCGAAACCACTGCACAGGTTTTCGCTGCAAATGGGTTTAGTGTTTATTTATTTGAGGCATTAAGACCCACTCCTGAATTAAGTTTTGCCATTAGAAACTTAGGCTGCAAAGCAGGAGTAGTATGTACTGCATCCCATAATCCTAAAGAATATAATGGATATAAAGCATACTGGAATGATGGTGGGCAGTTGGTGCCACCGCATGATAAAAATGTAATTACAGAAGTAGAAGCGATTCAATCGGTGGATGATGTAAAATGGTCAGGTGGTGAATCCAATATCACTTTGATGGGTAACAATATGGATGAAGCCTATATTAAAATGGTGAAATCTTTAAGTGTATATCCAGAAGTAATTGCTGCACAAAAAGATTTAAAAATTGTGTACACACCAATTCATGGAACGGGTATCACTTTGGTGCCAAAAGTATTGGAATCCTTTGGTTTTTCAAATGTACATGTAGTTGAAGAGCAATCCACTCCGGATGGTAATTTCCCAACTGTTAAATATCCGAATCCCGAGGAGAGTGAAACCATGAGTATTGGTTTGGCGAAGGCTAAGGCTTTGGATGCAGATATTTTATTAGGTACTGACCCTGATGCGGACAGAGTGGGTGTGGGTGTAAAAAATCACAAGGGAGAATGGGTTTTAATGAATGGAAATCAAACGGCTGTTTTAGCATTTGCTTATATGATGGAAGCGCGTCGTGCAAAAGGCGTTGCTAATGCGAATGATATGGTAATTACTACTATTGTTACCACCGAAATGATTAATGAAGTAGCTAAACAAAACAATGTCGCATGTTATAATGTATTGACAGGGTTTAAATGGATTGCTGAATTGATTAAAGAAAAAGAGGGTAAAGAAAATTACGTGATTGGAGGTGAGGAGAGTTTTGGATTAATGATTGGAGATCAAATTAGAGATAAAGATGCGGTTAGTGCTGTGGCATTGCTTTGTGAAATGGCTGCATACGAGAAAAGCAAAGGAAAAAGCTTGTTTGATAAAATGATTGAATTGTATATTCAATATGGTTTTTATTATGAAAATCTAATTAGCATTACAAAGAAGGGAATGAATGGTCAACAAGAAATTGCACAAATGATGGAAGGCTATCGCCAATCGCCACCGTCAACTATCAATGGCTCAAAAGTGGCTACCTTGTTAGATT
The DNA here is from genome assembly GCA_036845345.1 of Sediminibacterium sp. Classification (GTDB taxonomy): domain Bacteria; phylum Bacteroidota; class Bacteroidia; order Chitinophagales; family Chitinophagaceae; genus Sediminibacterium. The sequence continues at coordinate 1,008 of DAIUEC010000117.1, read as the reverse complement.
ATGAATTACAGAAAGGCACTAATTTAACTACAGGAGCAACCTGGAAAATTAGTTTGCCAAAAAGTAATGTGTTACAATTTATAACAGAAGATGGTAGTAAAATTTCAGCAAGACCTAGTGGCACAGAACCTAAAATTAAATTCTACTTTAGTGTCAATACCCAATTAGCCAATGCGGCTGAGTTTGATGAAAAATACGCTTTATTGCAAAACAAAATCAATGGTATCATAGCGGATATGAACTTAAATTAATCAAGTCTATGAGAATCCCGAAGGATGAGTTTTTACATAAAGGGTTAAGGAATAAATTAGTTATTCAATTAAGGGAAAAGGGCATTCAAGATGAAAATGTTTTAGCTGCAATTGGAGCAGTTCCAAGACATTTTTTCCTTGATTCGGCTTTTGATAAAATTGCATATGAGGATAGGGCTTTTCCAATTGATGCGGATCAAACCATATCGCAACCTTATACTGTAGCTTATCAAACCGAGCTATTAAAAATCAAAAAAGGGGATAAGGTTTTAGAAATTGGAACGGGAAGTATGTATCAAACTACCATTTTAGCTGCTTTGGGAACCAAAGTGTATACGATTGAAAGGCAACAGGCCCTTGCGAATAAAACAAAGGGCTATATTTTTAGAGAACAATATCCAGATGTGTTTTTCTTTTTTGGGGATGGATTTTTAGGACTTCCAAATGAAGCCCCATTTGATAAAATTATAATTACTGCGGCAGCTCCAAATATTCCTGAAAAATTATGGGAACAATTAAAAGTGAGAGGCATTATGGTAATCCCAGTAGATGAATCAGATGGAGTGCAAAGAATGATGCGACTCACCAAGAAAAAAGATGGCTTGGCAAAGAAAGAGTCTTTTGAAGCTTTTTCATTCGTGCCCATGTTAGGAGGAAAAGGAACCAAATAAAATTTTTAATAATAAAAAAGCCCAACGCTTGTAGACTGCCCCCAAAAAGTTAGACACTTAATGGGGGCATTTTTATGAATAAAACT
>DAIUEC010000116.1:0-4885 GCA_036845345.1 Sediminibacterium sp. | reverse complement strand
ATTTTTTTAAATGCTCTATAAAATTGCCCCTCCCACTCTATTAAAGTTTCCCCATTTGTGGTAGGTACTAAATGCGTGAAAAGGTATTCAGGTGCTTGTTGATGAAGGAAATTTCCAATGGTATTAATATTATCGTCAATAGCTTTTGGGTCTTTAAAAATATGATGATTCACGGTTTGTAATATAAAATCACCTTGGCTTGTACTAATTGCATAAGTGCTATTAATTAACCCTTGATGCAATTGTTGCACCGATACAACCGACCATCCATATTGATTAAAAATGCTTTCCATATTTGTAGCTTTAAAAGTACATAAATAGCTTCATTTTGCGTAAATTGAAATCCATTAAAGTAAACGATATGGCCATCAATAGAAGAAATTTTATCAATTTAAGTAGTTTAGGTATTGCAGGTTTTACGCTACAAGGCTTTATAAATACAAATCAAGTTAAAGTGCAAAAACCTATAGTAATTGCTACCTGGGATGCTGGATTGAATGCCAATAAAGGCGCTTGGGAAGTTTTAAGTAAAGGTGGCACTGCCTTGGATGCTGTAGAAAAAGGAGTCATGGTTACAGAGGATGAAATAAGTTGTTGTGTGGGCTTAGGAGCGAATCCAGATAGAGACGGTCATGTTACTTTAGATGCTTCAATTATGGATCACGAATTTAATTGTGGTAGTGTTGCATTTTTAGAAAAAATAAAACATCCTATATCAGTAGCTAGAAAAGTAATGGAAAAAACACCACATGTGATGTTGGTGGGTGAAGGAGCTCAGCAATTTGCTTTGTCTCAAGGATTTACTTTAGAATCTGGAAATTTATCTGAAACTGCAGACAAGGCGTATAAAGAGTGGTTGAAAAAATCTACCTATAAGCCAATAATAAATGTAGAAAGACAAAGTCCAACCAGTCAGTTGGAAGATAAATATAAAGCGCCTATTCGATTTGCAAATGGAGATTGGAATCATGACACCATTGGCATGGTTGCCTTGGATGTGCATGGTAATTTAAGTGGTAGCTGCACAACAAGTGGTGCTGGATTTAAATTAAGAGGTCGTGTTGGAGATTCTCCAATTATTGGTGCAGGATTGTATGTTGATAATGAAGTGGGTGCTGTTGTGGCAACAGGTCAAGGGGAAGACGTGATTCGTGTTGCAGGAGCAAGTGCAGTGGTGGAACATATGAGACAAGGAAAAACGCCACAGGAAGCATGTCGTTTGGTGGTTGAAAAAATTAAAAGAATTAAAAAAGAAAAGGCAAATGATATTCAGGTTTGTTTTATAGCCTTGAATAAAAATGGAGAATATGGAAGTTATGCATTACACGATGGTTTTAATTTTGCAGTGCACAACAATGAAGGAAATAAATTGTACAATTCACCATTTAATTATTAAAAAAATCATTAAAAAGTAACATTAAAAAGTAATTTTAAATCCGTAAAATGGTTTTCCAAAACAAATAGTGGTATTTAAATTTGAAAGCATAAGATGAATAAATTAAACATTATTTTAGATTAAAACTCTACAAAATATTTATTTTAGAAGTTGCTGTTTTTTCAGTGGAAGCTGCCTTGGCTGCAATAGAAGCCGGTGCCAATAGAATAGAATTTTGCGAAAACCCAAGTGAGGGTGGCACTACCCCATCTTATGGAAGTTTAAAAACATTAATTGCTAAAACATCAATTCCGGTTTTCCCAATTATCCGTCCTAGAGGAGGAGACTTTTTATATTCTGATGCAGAATTTGAATGTATTAAAACAGACTTATTATTGGTGAAAGAATTGGGATATCCTGGTGCAGTCATTGGATTGTTAAAAGAAGATGGCAGTATTGATAAGGAAAGAACTGCAGCGTTGGTTCAATTAGCAGCACCTATGGAAATTACTTATCACAGAGCATTTGATAGATGTAAGGATCCGCTTGTTGGATTAGAGGATATCATTGCAACAGGTTGTAAAAGAATTTTAACAAGTGGTCAAGTCCCTAATGTTAGTGATGCGCTCCCATTAATGAAAACACTAGTGGATAAAGCAGCTGGTAGAATTATTATAATACCAGGCAGTGGTGTCCGAGCAAATAATGCAAGAAAAATTATTGACGAAACTGGGTCAATTGAAATTCATAGCTCCGCAAGAAAAGCAATACCCTCTTTAATGAAATTCAATGCACCTTCCATGAAGGAGCAAATGGTTTCAATGGGCGTTGATGAAAACGAAATTAAATTAATGCTCAAGGAAGTGGCTAACTAAAAGAATATAGCATGAGTATGATTTTGTACTAGTACAATAATCTAACTCTTATCGTTTCTTTAACTTCTTTTAATAAAGCAAGTGCTTGTTTAGAAAGTTTAGAATCTACATCTAAAACAACATATCCTATCTCATCGTTGGTTTTTAAATATTGACCAACAATATTGATTTTGTTTTTAGACATTACTGTATTAATTGCACTCAAAACTCCTGGAACATTATTGTGAATATGTAAAATGCGATGTGCTCCATCTACCGGAGGTAAACTAATCGCAGGTATTGAATGAGAACCATTTGAAACACCACGCTCTAAATATTGATACAATTTAATACTTACATCTTCACCGATATTTTCTTGGGCTTCTTCAGTTGAACCACCAATGTGTGGAGTAAGAATTACATTAGATAAACCTTGTAATGGAGTCTCAAATTTATCGCCATTTTTTTCTGGCTCCCATGGATATACGTCAATCGCAGCACCACTTAAATGCTTTGATTTTAACGCTTCTGCAAGCGCATCTAAATCCACTACTTCCCCTCTTGCATAGTTAATTAAAATTGCACCTGGCTTTATTTGCTTGATTACTTCTTTGTTAATTAAATTCTTAGTTTGAGAAGTTTCAGGTACATGTAAAGAAATGATATCCGAACTGCTTACTAATTCTTTAATTGATTTTACGGCAATGGCATTACCTAAAGGAAGCTTTGTCTCAACATCAAAAAACTTAACCTTCATACCCATCGCTTCGGCCATGATACTGGTTTGCATTCCAATATTACCATATCCAATTAAACCAATTGTTTTTCCTCTTAATTCAAAACTGCCTTTTGCATCTTTATTCCAAATGCCTTCATGGGCAGCTTTGTTCTTATCTACAATTTTACGAATCAACATAATTGAAGATCCAATCACTAACTCAGCTACACTTCTTGTATTACTGTATGGGGCATTAAATACAGCCACCCCTTTTTGTTTACAAGCTTTCATATCTACCTGATTGGTGCCGATACAAAAACATCCAATTGCTTGTAATTTTTTTGCATTATCCAATACCTTTTTAGAAATAAAGGTTTTAGAACGAATGCCTAATATATGTACGTCTTTTATAACCTTGATTAATTCCTCCTCACTTAAGGCGCCAGCTACTTTTTTTACATCAGCATAGCCTTGCAGTTTAAAATATTGAACTGCTTTTTCACTAATATTTTCTAAGAATAAAACTTTGATTTTGTCTTTAGGATAGCTAGTGGTATCTAAATTACTCATGTTGCAAAGTTAAAAAATATAGTTGGTTTGCAGAATATTAACAATAAAAACTACAAAACAGCGTTAATTTTGTAGTGTAATAAGTAATACCCTATAAATACTAACAGATGATTGTGAGGATCCCTTTATTGTTATTTGCCTTTTTTTTAAGTTGTGCTGGTGGCCCAAATCAAGGTCCTAAAGCAAATGCCGAAGTTGCTCCTAATAATTTTACGTATAAAACTTTAAGTAACGGTGAAAAAGAACGTTTAGCCGCTGAAATTCGTGCTAAATATGAAAAGCTTTTAGGAAGAAGTTTTAGTGGTGAAATCGTGGTTGCTAAAAATGGTGAAATTGTATTTGAAGACTATAAAGGATTTTCAAATTATGCAACAAAATCTCCTATTAATCCTGAAACGCCCATTCACTTAGCCTCTATCTCCAAAACATTTACAGGGATGGCTTCTTTAAAATTATGGGAAGAGCATAATTTGGATTTAAATGCGCCTGTAACAAAGTACCTACCTAACTTTCCATATACTGATGTAACGATTGAAGAATTATTATCGCATCGTAGTGGCTTACCAGACTATACTTATTTTATGGAAACCCATAAATACCGAGCGGTTAAGACAAAGAATAAAAAAGGTAGATGGGTTAAAAAGTTACAATTAATATCAAATGAGGCACCTTTTAAATCAGGTAATTACAGCAATCAAGATGTATTAGATTTTATGATTGCCAAACATCCTTTGCCTCAAGCAAAACCTAATAAAGTTTTTAAATATTGCAATACCAATTATGTAATGTTGGCATTGGTAATTGAGAAAATAACCGGAAAGGACTTCCCTACTTATATGGCTGAAACCATTTTCAAGCCTTTAAAAATGAACAACACTTATATATTTAATGCTAAGGTAATTGATAAATATACTCCTTCGTATAATGCAAAAATGCAACCTTATCGAATTGAAAAATATGACTGTATATATGGTGATAAAAATGTATATAGTACCGCTAGGGATATGTATTTATGGGATAAAGCACTAACCGAAGGCAAATTTTTAGCCCCAAGTACCTTACAAATGGCTTATGAACCTAAAAGTCCTTTAACCAGAGATTTCCATAATTATGGTCTAGGTTGGAGAATGTTATTAAAGCCTAATGAAGATAAATTGATCTACCATAATGGATGGTGGCATGGAAATAACACCGTATTTACAAGGCTTATAGCCGATTCTGCAACCATTATCATATTGGGTAATCGCTTTAATAAAACCATTTATAAGGGTAAGGAAATTGCTTCGGTGTTTACAGGCAAGCAAGACACTACCGCTTTAGTGGAGTAAAGTTGCCCTTTTTTTCCGTTTTTTGGCCTTTTAGCCCTAT
>DAIUEC010000115.1:0-4976 GCA_036845345.1 Sediminibacterium sp. | reverse complement strand
TGTAAGAGCTCAACTTGTCACGGCACTGTTTCTCCTGTACTCACTTATACACTTTTATTATCTGACAAAGCGGTATTAACTGCAATGATGAATAGTGGTGGAGCAACTGGCCATCCTGGTCCAGTATTAAGCTTAAATTCTTGTACAACCAATACCATTTTATCTTGGATTGCACAAGGTCAACCACAATAGTGAATTAACAATAGTCAATGACAGTAATTGTCTTAAAACAAAAATTATGAAAAAATTATTATTACTTAGTATAGTTTGCCTTGCATTGTTTAGTCAATCTTTTGCACAGACCGATTCCACTGCAACTGAAACAAAGGAAAAACCAAAGCAAAAAATCACTAAGAAAGTATTTGCTACTTCAAAGCTAATAAATATGCAAACCACTGAGATGGGTGCACCTAGTGAATTTCAATTTATGATATCTCACCATTTTAGTCAGATATATGATAAGAATGCAGGATCACAAGTGGGTGCGCAGTTATTTGGAATTAACTCAGGTGTGGCATATACCTATTTATCTTTTGACTACTCTCCTTATCGTTGGATAAATTTAGGAGTAGCTGCAGCGGGTAGTTCAAAATATGAAGGATTTACAAAAATTAAATTAGTGCGTCAACAAACTGGATTGCATAATATTCCTGTTTCAATTGCTTTGTTTTCTCTTGTAAATGTAAATACTGCACCAGATAAATCAATAACATTTGTAGGAGATAGATATAATTATGTAAATCAATTATTGATTTCTCGCAAGTTTAACGATCGACTCTCTTTACAATTAATGCCATCCGTTGTACACTTTAACAAGGTTCCTTACGGTATTAATAATGATAATGAAGTGTATTCAATAGGTTTCGGCGGAAAATACAAGGTGTCTAATATTGTAAATCTAGATTTTGAATATTCTCGTCAATTAAACATGTATGAAAATGTATTAACTAGTACAGGAAACATTATAAATTATCAGCCTGATTTGGTATCTGTTGGTGTTGAATTAAATTCTGGAGGTCACCAATTCCGTTTCTTTGTAGGCAATACCACTTTCAGTTCAAATATAGATCAACTATCTAGAAACAGCATGAATATCGCAAATGGTAGTCTTGCCTTTGGGTTTACAATTAATAGAAGTACTTTCTTGGGGAAATAAGTACTTGCTATCTTTTGCTTGCCTAAAAAGCGTCAACTATGTTGGCGCTTTTTTATTTTATTATGCATAGTAATTAGTATTTTTAAGATAAATCTATCCAATGGGAACATCATTTAGTCAATTTGTTCAAAAAATTAGTAGCCCCATCCAATTCGGATTCTTTTTAGCAACAAAATTACCTGCTGCTTTTTTTGTTGGCCTTAGATTAAAGGAAATTAATGAAACACAATGTTCGATTGGCGTAAGACATAGTTTTTTTAGTAAAAACCCTTTTAGATCTATGTATTTTGCTGCTGAAGCAATGGCTGCAGAAATGAGTTCGGGCTTATTGGCTTTTGGACATATTTACAACCAACCCAACAAAGTAAGTATGCTAGTGGTTAAAATGGTTGCCGAATACCATAAAAAAGGAACTGGTAAACTTAAATTTATTTGTGAAGATGGCATTGCCATTAAAACTGCAATTGCTGAAACAATACAAACAGGCGAAGGGATCACATTAATTTGTAAATCCATTGGGGTCAATGAAGCAGGAGAAGCAGTTGCTACATTTCATTTTACATGGAGTTTTAAAGCAAAGCGATAATTCGATATCAGTTAATAAATAATATTTAAAAAATAAAGCAATAAATAAATGAAGATGAAAAAAATTACATTGTGTGCTATTACCCTTTTACTAAACATGGGATTAATGGCTCAGTCAACCAACCCTCCTGGCTTAGATTTGATAAAAACAAGTGAATTAAAAAAAGATTTATACGATTTTGCTGATCCGCATTTTAAAGGAAGATCAGCAGGAACCATTGATGAATTAAAAGCATCTATGTGGTTGGCAGAAAAATACAGATCTATTGGATTGTTGCCAGCTGGTGACGATGGTACCTACTTGCAATTTTTCACGATGTGGAGAAATCAAATTTCAGATAATTCAACCATTCAGATTGATAATAAAAAATTCGCATTATGGAAGGATGCAAGTGTCGCACAAATGGCTAACAAGCAAATCAATGCTCCGATAGTTTATTTAGGAGATGCCTCTAAAATAGATACCAACAATGTAGATGTAAAAAATAAAGTGGTAGCATTTGAAGCTTCAGCGATTGGTATTAATTTAAATGTTTCACTCCCAACCTGGAGATATAGTAGAAGCGTATTAACTAAATACGGCATGCCACTTATCAGAAAAGGAGCTGCTGCGATTATTATTATAGCTGATAATATTGGAGAAAAAGCTTGGGATGACGCCAATGAAAATTTCAAAAGAGGATCTTATGATATCGAAGGGGGGCCTAATACACAAGTAAATACTACAGTTCCAGTGATTTGGGTACATCAAAATGCAAAATCAAGCATTGCCAATGCTCAAGGAAACTTAGTTGCAAATTTTATAGTTGAAAAATATCCTTACCCTTCCGTAAATATTGTTGGAAAAATTAATGGCACTGATCCAAAATTAAAATCGGAATATTTATTGTATAGTGGACACCAAGATGCGCATGGCATACGTAATGCAATTAATAATGACTCTACTTTTTATGGCGCGGATGACAATGGTAGTGTAGATGTGGCCATGCTTGCCAATGCAAGAGCATTTGTAAAACATCCCGCTAAAAGATCAATTTTATTTGTAATTCAAGGTGCCGAAGAAAGAGGCTTATTAGGTTCTAGATATTATTCATCACACCCCACTGTTCCAATAAAAAGTATTGTAGCTGTTTTAAATGGTGATATGATTGGAAGAAATAATATTGACAGTGCTGCTGTTTTAGGAACACAGGCACCACATCGCAACTCGATAGATTTAGTTAAGATGGTAATGGATGCAAATAATGAGGGACCTAAATTTAAATTAGATACTACTTATGATAAAGTAACGCATGTAGAGGGTTGGTATTTTAGAAGCGACCATTTACCTTATGCAAGACTTGGCATTCCGGCAATTATGTACACATCCTTATTACATGAGGATTACCACACCCCATTAGATAATGCACAAAATATTAATTATCCTAAATTAAAAAAGATGGCTGACTGGATGTATCGCACTGGCTATAAAGTTGCCAATGCACCAGCAAGACCAGCTACTGACAAGGACTTTAAATTAGAAAGATAATTTGCGATATATCTATTGAATAGGAATTAATAGCATTATTTGCATCATAAAAAAGGGAACTCAAATTGAGTTCCCTTTTTTAATTTTATAATTTAAAATAATTAATTAGACTGCTTTACTAAAAGTTTGTTTTTGATGTTCAGCGGATAATAATTTTATATCAAAAGCCTTACATATATTTCTAATAAAATGTTTACCTAATTGAGTAACTGTTAACCCTTTTTGATTCCATTCTACAAATGAATCATTTTCTAATTCTTTTAGAACAGGGAAAGAATACTTTTCTAAAATAGTCAGGTCTTTTTCATTAAAATTAGCTTTGCCCAAACAAGCGACATCCAAAATATATTGTCGCATTGCCTGATCTTCATCATTTAAGAAATATCCTTTTGTTACTGCCAATAAACCTTTTTCAACTTCTTCATAATATTCATGAATTGTTTTTTTGTTTTGAGCAAAACCATAATAAATATCACTTATACTTGAAACACCTAATCCTAGAAGCATACCCGTTTGTTGTACAGTATAACCCATAAAATTACGATGTAAAGTTCCTTTATCTCTAGCTCTAACCATTAAGTCAGTTGGCAAAGCAAAATGATCCATCCCAATATCTACATAACCCGCGTCAGTAAATAATTTTATACCTAATTGATACAATTGCATTTTTGTATCTGCATTTGGCAAATCGGTTTCGTCAAACAAACGTTGGGCCTTACTTGTCCAAGGCACATGTGCATAACTATAAAAAGCAATTCGATCTGGTTTTACAGATAATGCATCATTAATTGTTTTTTTAATTCTTTCTATATTTTGCAAAGGCAACCCATATACTAAATCTAAATTCACTGAATCATAACCAATCTCTCTTGCCCATTTTACGACACGCACAACGTTTTCATGTGGTTGTTGTCTGTTGATTACCTCTTGTACTTCTGGATTACTATCCTGCATTCCGTAACTCACTCTATTAAAACCTAAATCATACAAGGTTTGTAAATGTTCTCGCGTTGTATTGTTCGGGTGACCTTCAAAACTAAATTCATGTTTTTCAGGTATAATCGAATCCTGGAAAATAGTTGTAAAAATTTTTTTTAAATTTTCAGGCGAAAAAAAAGTAGGTGTGCCTCCACCAATATGCAATTCACTAATTACAGGTTTACTACCCATGAGTGTGCGATATGTGTTCCATTCTTTTAAAATAACCTGTAAGTACTCTTCTTCAACACTGTGATTGGTGGTAATTTTTTTATTGCAACCGCAAAATGTACACATTTTTTCGCAAAAAGGAAGGTGTAAGTATAAGCTAATACCTGCCTCCTCATTACATTCTTTAAAACGTTTTGTAAAAAGAATCTGCCATTTATTTATATCAATAGTTTCATCCCAATACGGCACAGTTGGATAACTCGTATATCTTGGAATTGGTACATTGTACTTATTTAATAATTGTGTACTTACTTGCATAATAAATTATATTAGTGATTGGATGCTTTCTTCGGCTGCTTGAATTGTAGCATCTAAATCTGCATAAGTCAAAGCATCATTTAAAAACCAGCTCTCGAAAGCAGAAGGTGGTAAATATATTCCGCGCTCTAGCATTTTATGAAAAAATTGATTAAATAAAACATTATTAGCTGCTGCAGCAGTTTCAAAATTAGTGATTGGTACTTTGCTAAAATGCAAACTAATCATAGAACCCATTTG
>DAIUEC010000114.1:0-5019 GCA_036845345.1 Sediminibacterium sp. | reverse complement strand
GTATTATGGAGTAGGTGAATTATTTGAAAAAAGAACTGGCATGAGCTTTGATGCATTAAGCGCAGCAGAAGCTTTAGCAGATTATGAATTAGCATTTTTATTTAATGTAGAAAGAGCTAATAGATTAGTTCAAAATAAAGCAAGAGCAAACACCATTGGCTTTGACAATGTGCTTGATGCTATCATGAAAAATACATGGTATGCTAAAATACCTACTGGCTTAGAAGGTAGCGTTCATCAGCAAACACAACAACAAGTTTTAACTTGGTTATTAGGTGTTCATCAAAGTAGTGATGCTAACTATGAAGTAAGAAGTATTTGCAATGATCGATTACAACAATTAAAAACAAAATTAGAAAGCTTAAGCAAAACAGATATTGCGCATAAAGCTCAATATGATTTTGCCATTGAAAGAATTAAAAACCCGGGAACAATCAATTTACCAAAACCAGTAGTGATTGCACCAGGTGCTCCTATTGGATGTGATAGCGATTTTTAAATATAAAATCTAATACACTGAAACAAAAAAGCCCCGAGTTAATCGGGGCTTTTTTAATATGTTTTGCAAAAATTAAATCGCGGGGCTTATTAATTAAATCGCGGGGCTTATTTACGCCAACATTCTCAATGGCTCTTCTAATAAACTCTTTAAAGTTTGTAAGAACGCTGCTCCTGTCGCACCATCTACTACACGGTGATCACAACTTAAAGTAACATTCATCACATTTCCTGGAACTACTTGGCCACCTTTAACTACTGGCTCTTGTGCAATTCCACCAACCGCTAAAATACAAGCATCTGGAGGATTGATAATCGCAGTAAATTGGTCAATACCAAACATACCTAAATTAGAAATTGTGAATGTACTTCCTTCCCAATCTGCAGGTTGTAATTTTTTATCTTTTGCTTTCTTTGCAAATTCTTTTACGTTACCGCTAATTTGTGATAAGCTCAAGCTATCTGCAAAACGTAATACAGGAACTAATAAACCTTCGTCTACCGCTACTGCAATACCAATATTTACGTGATGATTTTCTCTAATAAAATCTCCCATCCAACTACTGTTTACTTTTGGATGTTGTTTTAATGACAATGCTGTTGCTTTCACAATCATATCATTAAAGCTAATCTTAGTAGTAGTTGCATTTTCATTTAATAAAGTACGTGCTTTGATTGCAGCGTCCATATTAATTTTCATTGTTAAGTAAAAATGCGGTGCAGTAAATAAGCTTTCGCTTAAACGCTTTGCAATTACTTTACGCATTTGTGAAACTGGTGTATCCACAAAACTCACCGTACCAGCTGGTATAAAGCTTGTAGATGCTGATGCAGTAGCACTTGCAGCAGGCGCTGCTGGTGTATAATTTTCCAAATCAGTTCTTGTGATTCTTCCATTCTCACCAGTACCCTTCACATATTTTAAATCGATTCCTTTTTCTTGTGCAATTTTCTTAGCTAATGGAGATGCAAAAATGCGTCCTTCATTTACAACTTGTGCAGCAGCAGCTGGTGCTGGAGCCGAAGTTGCAACAGGTGCTTTGTCTAATGTAATAGCAGATTTTGTTTCTGTTGCTGCAGGAGCCGCAACTGGAGCCGCTGTTGCAGCACCACTCTTTAATCCTTTTACGATTGCATCAATATCCATTCCGGCTTGACCGATAATGCAAAGCAAATCGTTTACTAAGATCTTCTCTCCTTTTTGAGCACCTTGATATAATAAAACACCATCCTTGTAAGATTCTAATTCCATGGTAGCTTTATCTGTTTCGATATCCGCTAACACTTCTCCTTTCTTCACCGTATCTCCCACTTTCTTTTGCCATCCAGCAATCACACCTTCCGTCATGGTATCACTCAAACGTGGCATTAAAACTACTTCCTCCATTTTTGTATAATCCACCCCACTAGCAGCAGGTGCTGCAGGTGCAGAAGCAGCAGGAGTTGCAGCTGGAGCAATATTCGCGCCACTAATTAATCCACTAATATCTTCTCCTTCCTTACCAAAAATGGCAAGTAAATCATTCACCTGTAATTTTCCACCACGAGGTGTACCAATATGCAAAAGAACACCGTCTTGGTAACTCTCTAATTCCATGGTGGCTTTATCCGTTTCGATTTCGGCTAATAAGTCGCCTTTCTTAACGGTATCTCCCACTTTTTTATGCCATGCCGCTATCACTCCTTCGGTCATTGTATCGCTTAAGCGAGGCATTAATATAACTTCTGCCATAGGTAAAAGGCTATTTTGTAATTGAGCTGTGAAAATACATCAAAATTGGTTTTTTTCCCACCGATATTGGCAATTTTTGAGCAAATAAGGGTAAAACCAAAGCATTTTTCCGAAAACGTTGCCACTAATTTAAACCTAGCTGTGATTATTGGCCTTGAGCCAAGCTATAGCCTTTTTTACCAGCCCACATGTTTAAGGTTTCAACGGAGCTAATTTCAAAATCATTAGACAAACTGCTGTAAAGATTAATTACGTCTTTTTGAGTAACGGTATTATCCTCTTTTGTTTCAAAACGCAATCTAAATTGATTCACCAAATTAGTGTAAACAGATCCTGTTGGCCATACTTGTGTTCCACGATTTGAAATGATAATCAATTTCAAATTTTCAGTTTCATGTTTAATTACAATTTCAGCAATTGCATTGGGTTGTAAATTACTTTCAATAAAGATATCTGCTCCTACAATTTTACGTTCTTCTTTTTGACTTCCTTCCAACATTGGATTCGCAGTAATTTTACTGTTGGTTGGAACAAATTCAAAATTCTTTAATTGAGGTCTTGGATTCGTCTTAGGTAATTTGCCAAAATTATCAATGATAGCTTGTGCAAATTGTGTCGTATTTACAGAAGGAATCGTTTTGTCACCAAAATCACCAGTATGTACTCCAGATTCTAAAGTATATAACAAAGCATTTTCAATCATCACTGCTTGTTCCATTAAACCTAGGTGGCGCAACATGCTTAATCCACTTAATAATAAGGAAGTTGGATTTGCAATATTTTTTCCAGCAATATCTGGTGCTGTTCCATGTACTGCTTCAAAAATTGAAATATGATCTCCAATATTTGCAGAAGGCGCAAAACCAAGCCCACCAACCAATCCAGCGCATAAGTCACTTACAATATCACCTTGTAAATTAGTTAATACAATCACATCAAAAGTTTCAGGACGACTTACTAATTTCATACATAAATCATCCACAATAATATCATCCGCATTTAATTCAGGGTACTCTTTTGCAACTTCTTTAAACACTTCCAAAAACAAACCATCCGTTAATTTCATGATGTTTGCCTTATGACCACATGTAATTCTTTTAGCTCCTTTTTTCTTAGCCATTTCAAAAGCATATCTAATCACTTGTTCACTTCCTGGACGAGTAATAAAACGACGACCTAAAGCAACATCCTGTGTAAGCATATGCTCCACACCACCGTATGTATCTTCAATATTTTCTCTTACAATTGTTAAATCAATATTGATACCTGCTTTACTAAAAACAGTATCTACCCCACTTAATGTCTGAAAATGTCTGTCGTTTGCGTAAGTATTCCAAGTTTTTCTCGCAGTTACATTCACACTTTTCACTCCCTTACCTTTTGGCGTTTCCATCGGTCCTTTAAATAATATACCTAAATCTTCGATGGTTGCTTTTGCTTCTGGAGTCATTCCATTGCTAAAACCTTTGTCAAAAACCCATTTTCCCATATCTACAAACTGATATTCCAAGGGAACTTTAGCGGAATTAAATACATGAATGACAGCCTCCATAATCTCTGGGCCAATTCCGTCTCCATTTGCAACTGCGATCTTCATTTGGGTATATTTTTATATTATAATTGAGTGATTTTCAGCCTAACGCATACGATTGCGCAAAGGTAAAGCACTTAAAGTCTCTAATGAAAAATTATAGCATTTTTTTAAGCCATCGGTGTGATTTTTTTGTTACTTTTACCACGCAGTATACTCTGCGGAGCACTTTTAGATACTAGAAAAATGGTTTCTAAGATTTCAGAAGGAATAGAAATAAGCATAGAATCTTTTTACCAAAAAGACTATAGCAATCCGTTACAGAATGAGTTCATGTTTGCTTATCGCATTACTATTGAAAATCACAACTCATTTCCTGTAAAATTATTAAGAAGATACTGGGAGGTTTTTGATAGCAATACCGAACAAAGAATTGTGGAAGGCGAAGGCGTTGTGGGTGTTCAACCTATTATTATGCCAGGTAAGCATTACCAATACGTAAGCGGCTGTCATTTAAAAAGCGAACTAGGTAAAATGCAGGGTTACTATACGATGGGAAACATTGAGAATCGTAGTCAAATTCAAGTGAAAATTCCTGCTTTTAAATTAGCCGCACCCACCAAATTAAACTAGTTGGATTAAGGATTGTAGGCTGCTGTTTCAAAAATTTTATCTGTAGAAGTATTCAAAAGGGTTTCCATTGTAATCCCCCTTTGTGCTTTTTGTTGCATCCAAGCTTCTACTATTTTAAGTCCAATATATTTTCCAATATTTCCAGGCAAGGATTCCCCAAATAAATTACTAAATGCTGCATCCTGCATAAAGTTGTCTATATCACTTGGATTGGTAGCATAACTTAACTTTTCATGTAATAGATAGGACCAAATCTTGCCCTCTTGACTTTTGATATTAATACAATGTTCATTTGTATACCCTAATCGCAAAGAGTCTGGAGCATTAGGGAAACAGGCATTCATGATATATTGAATTTTACCAGCTTCAATCATTTGAGCAGTTAAATTTTGGGATTTAATAGAAGGTAAATAAATATCACTTAAAACATTTTGCACCGTACTTAATGCAATATTATCAGGCGTATATCTACGACTCAAGTAAGTGGGATAAATAGTTTGAATATGCTCATCATAATACCATTTTGATTGAGCCCCCATATGCATTTGCAGTCCAACAGCAATTGCATCGTTCGTAATAATATTTCCATAAGATTCCAATGGACCCACAAATAAAATCACATGAT
>DAIUEC010000113.1:0-5365 GCA_036845345.1 Sediminibacterium sp. | reverse complement strand
AATTTAAAATTTGAAGATAAATCCAATGACTGGGGCTTTACACAAAATTCATTTTCAAACGGAGCAGCATATGCCGATTTAGACAATGATGGCGATTTGGATTTGGTTATTAATAATGTGAATGAGCCAGCCCTGATTTATAAAAATTTATCAGTTGAGAAAAAGTTGAATCACTATATCGCGTTTAAAATTCAAGGAGTTGATAATAACTCTTTTGCTATAGGAACAAAATTGGTTGCTTATGTAGGTGGTCAAACCATTAGTCGTGAGTTAATTCCAAGTAGAGGTTTTCAGTCATCAGTAGATTATAAAATAATTATGGGATTGGGCAAAAACACAAGGATTGATTCTTTAATTGTGTATTGGCCTAATAACACCAGTCAAAGAATTAATACTCCAATAAAAGTTGATGCGGTAAACACCATTCAACAGCCGTCTAAAAATGACAAGGCTTTAACTAGCAATCAAATAACAGTAACTAAAAGTATAGCTAAGCCATTGTTGACTAAGCAGCCAATTGTTTTTGATAAACATAAACAACCTGATTATACCGACTTTTATGCAGAAAGAGGTATTCCAGAAATGCTATCACATGCTGGGCCAAAAGCAGCCGTTGGGGATGTAAATGGTGATGGCTTGGAGGATGTTTTTATAGCAGGTACAAGCGAGCAAGTTGGACAATTATATTTGCAAACAAAAACTGGTTTTCAAAAAAAGGAGATAGCTGATTTAAAATTATTCTCCAGTTTTGAAGATAGTGAAACGAGCTTGGTGGATGTTGACGGTGATGGAGATTTAGATTTATTTATTGCACCAGCAGGCAATACCGCTTCCATCGCATCAAGAGAAATGCAGTATAGATTGTTTATTAATGATGGAAAAGGAAATTTTAAAATAGCTACTTCGGCATTTCCATTAAATCAAGACAATATTGGAGCTGTGGTATGGTATGATTTTGATGGGGACGGAGATTTGGATTTATTTACGGGAGCTTCCTGTGTAACTAAGCTTTATGGCTTAAATCCAAAATCACATTTATATTTAAACGACGGTAAGGGGCATTTTGTTGATGTACCAAAAAATAAACTAGCTGGAATTGATGAAGTTGGTATGGTGCGTGCTGCGAGTATTACTGATTTAGGAAATGGGAAACAACCAGTTTTGATTGTAGTAGGTGAATGGATGAGCCCACATATTTATACTTTTAAAAATGGAGGCTTGGAAGAAATAAAATCTAACCTAAATCAATTAAAGGGTTGGTGGTCATCTGTAGCTTCGGTTGATGTTAATAAAGACGGAAAACCTGATTTGATTTTAGGAAACATTGGCGAGAATTTTAATTTACATCCAACAGCAACTGCGCCATTAAAATTATTTGTTACTGATTTTGATGGAAACGGAAGTGTAGATAAGATCATGTCTAAAACTTATCAGGATAAGGATGTTCCTGTATTTATGAAACGAGATTTACAGGATCAAATTCCATCTTTAAAAAAGAATGCCTTACATCATAATGAATATGCGCAAAAATCAGTGAATGATTTATTTAACAAGGAAACGATAAGTAAAGCATTGGTAAAAGAGGTGAATTTTGTTTCAACCATTGTAGCTATTAATAAAGGCGGCGGGCAATACGAAATCAAAACAATGTCACCGCTGGTTCAATTTTCAAGTATACATTCAATTATAAGTCTTGATATAAATAAGGATGGCAATCCTGATTTAATAATGGGCGGCAATGATTTTTACTTTCAACCTCAATTAGGCAGGTTAGATGCTAATCAGGGCTTAATATTATTAGGAGACGGCAAGGGGAATTTCAATCCCTTGAGTGCAGATAAAACGGGATTAAATTTTATGGGCATGATGAGAGACATCCAAAAGATAAATTTCCAGCAAAAGGAAAATGTATTGTTTTTGCAAAACGATATGTCGCCCGTACTTTACAAAGTGACTCCTTAATTCTTAAGTGTTAAATCGGGATATTTACATCACGGGATAATAAATGCGTGTTTTCCATTGTGCACTATCATTAACTTGTTTTCGGTCATTCAATAGTAATTCAAATGGTACTGCAGGAGATGGTCTTTTGGAATCCAATAAAAAGTTTTTTAAAGCAGCATAACCATGTTGAATTGATTGAGTGCCACCAGTAGCATCTGTCACAAACATTTTTCCATTTACAGGCATTCTTTTAATTCTATAATTTTCAGTTTGAGGAATTTCTCCATTAATAGAAATGCCTACCATAATGGTATAATCATTTGTAGGATTTTCAAGTACCGTTACCATTGGATTATTAATAGCAACCTTATTAAAGCTTTTTAAGTATTTAGTTAGTGCATCAGCTTGCGCATAAATTTGAGTATTGGTAGGTAATCCCTTGTTTACAAATTTAGTAGTGATCAAAATAGTGTCTTTTAAAGTCACTTCCTTGATATCGTATCCATAAATATATTTTGGCTCTTCCAAAAATGCACTCATTTGGTTTAAGATTTCAGTAATCGCATTTTTAATAGCTAAGGCTTCCTGATAATCATTTAATCTTTGTATTGGATTGAAAGTGGTTTTGAACTCAAGAAACCAGTTAATTGCTGTTGTTTGCTTGGTCACTCCATTGGCAGTAATGAAACTTTTCGTTTTTATATTTTTAGATGCTATATCAATTTCAACTAAATTGGATAAAGCGGGTTGAATTACAAAGGATATTCCATTCACTGTTATTTTATGATTACTTGAATCATAATTTGCCCCCATGCTTTTAGGTAATAATTGAGCGTCCGCCAATAATCTAGTTGCAGTTAATTCATAAGCGTTACTCACCTTAAAACTGGAAACTTTGATGGTATTTGGAATATAAATATAAAAGAAGCTAACAAAAGCCAAAATGACGATTACGGC
The DNA here is from genome assembly GCA_036845345.1 of Sediminibacterium sp. GTDB lineage: Bacteria > Bacteroidota > Bacteroidia > Chitinophagales > Chitinophagaceae > Sediminibacterium. The sequence continues at coordinate 2,464 of DAIUEC010000113.1, read as the reverse complement.
TGCGATTTTAAGGTTTTTCATGCGTTGCTAATTTGGATGCAAAAATACACTAAGGCTTTGTTTTTTTCATATAAATATTTAGTGACGAATACCGGATAAATCTTTCAAAACTATTAACTTTATACTTTGTAATTAAACGGGCAATACCTAATATAATTTTAATGAAAAAGGGCTTATCTATATTCCCCAATTTGCACCAATTTGTTTGGATGAGCCTAGTTATGTTTGTTTCCCTGCAATGCAATTCGGATAAAAAGGAAGCCCCTTTATTTGAAATGCTTGATGCTTCAAAAACGGGCATTCAATTCGAAAATAAATTAAAACCCACCGCTGATTTTAACATGTTTCATTACATGTATTATTACAATGGTGCGGGAGTAGGAACGGGTGATTTTAACAATGATGGCAAGGTAGATATTTTCTTTGCGTCTAACGAGGGCGAGAATCAACTATATATAAACAAAGGCGGATTGCATTTTGAAAATGTTACAAAAGCTGCTGCCATACCTCAGGACTCCGCATGGAATACAGGTGTTTCTGTAGTGGATATAAATAATGACGGCTTACTTGATATTTACATTTGTCGTTTAGGCAATTTTGAAAAGTTTAAAAGCAAGAACCAATTATTAATTTGCCAAGGCATCAAAAATGGTGTGCCCTACTATAAGGATGAAGCTGCCGCATATGGTTTAGATTTTTCTGGATTTAGCACACAAGCTGCTTTTTTTGATTTTGATGGAGATGGAGACTTAGATGTTTTTTTATTAAATCATTCTGTGCATCAAAATGGAACCTTTGCTCCAAGAAAAAACTTCCTTGGAACATATGATGTGGTTTCAGGAGATAGAATTTTCAAAAACAATAATGGAAAATTTGAAGATGTCACTAAGTTTTCAAAAATCAATAGCAGTAAAATTAGTTATGGCTTAGGGGTGGTGATAAGTGATATAAATAATGACGGCTATCCTGATATATATGTAGGCAATGACTTTCATGAAAATGATTATTTATACATTAATCAAAAAAATGGCACTTTCTCCGAGGAGCAGGAGCAAAGAATGATGCATACCAGCCAGTATTCAATGGGCGTGGATGCAGGAGATTTAAACAACGATGGTTATCCTGAAATTATTTCAATGGATATGCTGCCAAAGGATCCTTATATTTTAAAAAGATCATTAGGCGAGGATGATTATGATACTTATAAAATGAAGATTGGCGTAGGATATGGAGTGCAAGTGACAAGAAATAATTTGCAATGGAATCGACGCAATGGACATTTTAGTGAAGTGGGAATGTATGCCGGCATTTTTGCTACCGACTGGTCTTGGTCTACATTAATGTTAGATTTTGATAACGATGGCTATAAAGATATTTTCATTGCCAATGGTATTCCAAAGCGAATGAATGATATGGATTATGTGAACTATGTATCCAATCAAGAAATACAAGAAAAAATCAGGGACAATAAAATGGGTGAAAAGGATATGGCCTTAATTGATCGTTTCCCTGAAATTAAAATTCCGAATCAATTCTTTTTGAATAATGGCAATATGACATTTACGGATAAAGAAAAAGGCATTCTAAATAATCCTAATTCTTATTCAAATGGTGCTGCCTATGCCGACTTTGATAATGACGGTGATTTGGATTTAGTAGTAAACAATGTAAACGATAAGTCCTTTATTTATGAAAATAAAGCCAATCAAGACACAGCCAATAAGTATGTTGCTATTACATTAAAAGGAGCTGAAAAAAATATAAATGCAATAGGGGCTAAAATTGTGTTGTTTGCCAATAATCAATTGAGAACCTATGAAAAGTACCCAGTAAAAGGGTTCCTTTCAAGTATGGAAGTGCCCATGTTAATAGGATTGAAAAATACAAAGTGTGATTCTGCATTTTTAATATGGCCAGATAATAGTTTTGAGCGCATTGATTTAAATAGCAAAAGAAATCAAACATTAAAATATACCTATCAGAAAGGCTTGCCTGCGTTTAATTATAATTTAATTAATAATCATTGGCCAGTGAAAGGGTATCCTGTAACGGACATTACAGAAAGTACGGGTATAAAATACCTGCATCAAGAAAATGTATTTCAGGAGTTTAATAGAGAGCAGTTGATACCGCAAATGAACTCAACCGAAGGTCCTGCATTAGCCGTTGCGGATATCAATCATGATGGATTAGAGGATTTTTATATTGGATCAGGGCGTGGTGGAAAAAGCGCAGTCTACCTTCAAGAAAAAAATGGAAAGTTTATTAATCTGCCTCAACCTGCTTTGTCTTTAGACAGCAATTATGAAGACGTGGATGCAGTTTGGGCGGATGTAAATAAAGATGGCCATGTCGATTTAATTGTTGGCACCGGAGGCAATGAATATTATGGCAAGGATCAATTCATGCAATCAAGAGTTTACTTAAATGATGGCAAAGGAAATTTAAAAAGATTGCAGGATGC
>DAIUEC010000112.1:0-5522 GCA_036845345.1 Sediminibacterium sp. | reverse complement strand
CCAGAAGTTTTTTACTTTCGCACCGATATGCAGTTTTTAAAATTCATTTCTAAACGACTTTTTGAAAAAAAGGAGAAAGTTTTGACAATATAATAATTCCCTAAAATTAGAATTCTAAATGAGCTCTGAACGCTAAAATATTTATAGGTCCTCTAGCTGGATTGTAAGCCGGATTATTTGCAAATTGATAATCTAAAGTTATTGTTGTATGTTTTTCAACTTGTGCTGAGTAGAATGCTTCAAATATTTCTTCAGAGCCATATCCTGTATGTGCTGCGTCACCAATAAGAATTCCTTGCCCACCTAATTTAAAAAACTGTTGAGCTTCAGAAGATAATTGATTAATAGCAAATGCTATTCCAATCTTATCGCTAGATCTATTCCAGAATTTTCCATCGAACACAAATCCTGTTGAATAAGAACGATTTATCTCGGTAAAGTCATAAGCTTCTTTGGATCCATCATTCATACTAAACCGTCCAAACCATCCAATGCAATCATTCATAGCTTGTTCTAAATTGATCACTAAGCCAGTTTTTGTTGAATACTTTCTATTAAGAGCTAAGCTTGGAATTCCACTACCCATATTGGCTATTGCATCGTTATAGCTCGCCATATTTGCTTTATTTGCAAAGACCAATACTTTAAATTTGCCTGATTGATTTAAAAGTTGATGGCGCTCTTCTAGCTCAATAACACTTTCATACTGATGAAATGAATTGTCTAGTGTTTGCATATTAGGTTCAGTCGATAAAGCAAAAATACCTACTCTCGCTGTCCACCAATCCTTTGTTAGCTCTGCTGCTCCACCATACGTATATCCCCAAGAGTCCGCTGCATAATCAAATGCACCCCCTTCTAAAATTGACCAATTTAAAAAATCACTTTTAGGGTCATGCGCATAAGTGTTGGTATCAAAGATATCCACAACAGAAAATTTACCTGCAGTAATAATTAAATTATCGGTACTAATATTTCCATTTGTTTGATTAATATCGTCATCAACTTTAATTGTATTACCACCTAAATTAAATGTTTGACGAACAAAATACCTAGGGACTTTATAGTATGGGTGACCCTTACCCACTTTATAGGCTTCACCACTCGGAAAACCTGCCATACCTAAAGTATTAGTAAGTCCATAACCTTGATCTATCTCAGGATTGAAAAAAGCTTCAGTACCTTCAGCTAATCGAACACCGAGATAAAGAGTGACGTCATTTGTAGATTTAGTGGAAGATAATGCAGTCATGCTATTAGCGCCTGTCGATTGATATGGCGAAGTAAAACTCGCATGATATTGCGTCACATTCGTATATTGGCTATGTAGGGAAAGCCATGAAGGAATTTTTAAACCCCAATCCTCATTTGAGGTTGATTTGGAAGAAACGCTATCATCAGCAGCTGCTATGTTGTAAGCAAAAAACAAAAAATATATAAAAAAATGAAGTTTCTTTAAAGGCATACCAAGGAAGAGAGAGTTTTTGAAGCTTTATTAAAAGTGTATTGCAATATTATTACATTTAATTCAATTAACTTGAACCATTGCTTTCATAACCTTGCGCACCAAGAAATAAAAAAGCCACTACTAAGAGTGGCTTTTTTAAATTACTAAACCAAATTATTTCTTAGCTGGTGCTTCTGCAGCTGGCGCAGGTACTGCTTTTTTGTCTGCTGCTGGAGCTGCTTTCTTATCTGCAGGCTTTGCAGTTGCTTTTGGATCTGCAGCTGGTGCATCCGCTGCAATTGCGCTGAATGAGATTAAAGCTGTGATTACTAAAGCTAAAAGTTTTTTCATTTAATATTCCTCTTAATTAAAGTTAAGTTGACTGATCAACTCCAACACCTTACCAAGATAGTATTTAATATTTGTGACAAAACTTAAAAAAGTTCAAGATATGAAGATACTTTTACTCTAAAAGGATTTAATGCCAAATAAATTAGGTGCTTTGATTTGATAATGTCACACCCGTGAAATATCTGAGCATTAATATAAAGATGTAGTTTCTCCAAAAAACTACTGCAAATTGCGTTTTACTTGATCCCCATTTAAGTCAATTACGATTTAAGTGGGGTTTTTATTTATAGCGTCTGAATTAAAAAAAGAAATTGAATCTTAAACATTCAATGCATCAATCATCTGCCCAGTCATGAAAATCAAAATGTGGATCAATTTTCTCGATTTTGAGTTCTGTATTCTTTCGATATTCACAGCTTGGTAAGTGTCGCTCTAACTTATTATTAAGTTCAGTATCAATTCCACAAAAAGGGCATTTAGTATTTGGGATATTTACATTAGGAGTTGTTGAAGCCATTTATATAAGCCCTAAAGCAGCTCTTCAATGATGCCAAAAACTTCTGCAATAATTAAAAGCAAAGCCGCTGACATCCAAAATTGAAGTGCTATGTTCCCTGCTGCCAAAATACGAAAAAAACTCTTAACCAAGCTTGCGCTTTTATGAGTCCAAAAATTATTCTTTTCTTTTTGCTTACGTTTATTCTTTTTTTTCATAGAAAATCCTTATTAAACTTCTCTATAAGAGTTAGCTTACTTTAATTTTATTAAAAGCTTTGGAACGTTATTCCACCATTGATTCTTGACTGTAATAGGGCTTGAGGTCGTGTAAGATCCAGGTAGATCATCAATAATAGAAGCCAATAAAGGCAATTCATCCTTATTACTTTTTCTTTGCGTATAGTTTTTTTCTAATAATTTCATCATTGAAGCTCCATAATTAAAGGGCATAACTTCTTAATGATTAGGCAGAAGTTATTAAGTGCTAAGGATTAAGGTTTAGGAGAATACTGAGACTACGAATCTATTAAGCAATAAAAATATAAAACTTTTATGACAAAAAACTAAGTTTAATTTTACTGTCATAAAAGCCACTTAAACTCATCAAGATGAACTCAAACTTATTAATCAGTATCATTTTTACGTTGATAGCTGGGGTATCTTTTTATTTTAATTACGAAGCGCAGATTCATATTGATGCGAAAACAAAGGAAATCCAAAATTATAAAGTTGAGATTAAAGGCCTAAATGAAAGACTCATGACGCTTCAAGATACGGAAGATAAGAAAAAAGCATTGGAAATCCTGGCCAAAGAACAAGAAGCAAAGATTACTCAGCAAGCTCAAGATATTGATAATTTAAAAAATCTTATCCTCGAGTCTTCTAAAAATAAGAAACGTAGTCGAAATTAATTAATTTTTTTGGTGCTGATAGTCGTAATGAGCATTAAGAAATGCTCCAGTTAGATTTGATTCAATAATATTTGTAATTGAACCCCAATTGTCGTGATAGTGCTTTTGCAAATACTCTCTTATTCCAGCAACAGCTAACCAATGCTCTATCATGTCAGGTAATTGGGGCGAAACTGTTTTTCTTTTTTCTAAGCCAGAAAAACACATATCAACAAAAAAGAAATTTAAACAATCATCAATTTCTCTAATCAGCTGTTTTGAATGAGTAAATTCTTTTAGATCCGAAGCCAATTCTTTCATTAAGTATTTTTTTATACTTTTTAGAAAAATGTCTGTAATTGTGGCTTTCATTTTTCGTAATAGTAAAAAGAATTAATGGGAATAATTTTCTTCTAACAATCTTTGCTTGCTAATGCGATATTCACATGAAGGTAAATGTCTTTCTAATCTATCGCCTATATATTCAGCATCTACTTTGCAATGCGCACAATACATAAAATGAATACCTTCACCTGCTTGTTGCTTTAAATAATCAAAAAATCCTTTTTTCTTCATACTTCAATCTTTCACTGTATATTTTTGAATGATAGAAAATAGTAAAGGGTAATTATGATGTGCATGTGACAGACGAAAAAAAGCCCCATGACTGGGGCTAATGCGAACTTGTATTACATTAATACAGAGACATATATGAAAATATAAAAGCATTATATCAAGTCATTACGTGAGAATTATGACAACGGATTGTGACAAGTCTTGCTGCTCTAGGGATTCAAAAGAATGTTTTATTGCAATATTTTTTTTCTTACATTAAAATTATGACAATAGTGTGACGCTATTATTAAAAACAACATAACGCGAGGTATTACATTGAAAAAAAATTCAAAAACAACGAAAAAAGTTACACGCAAACCAGTTGTTACAAAAAATAAGAAAGTAAATGATATTGCTAAAGCATTAGATGCTTATTTAAGAGCAGAAATGCAAGCACAACAAAAAGCTTCGATTAACGCTATCAAGAGTGCTGATAAAGCTACTCAGAAAAAGAGAAAAGCAGAATCTGAAAAACTTGCTAAATCATTAGCAACTTCTCTAAGTGGCGTTGCTAAAAAATGGAGTGTTGCTGCTCCAGTAAAGGTCAAAGCAAAGCCAAAAGCAAAACCAAAGGTAAAAGCAAAATCTAAAACTAAACCAAGAATTAAAAAAATAACTTCAACTTCAAAACCAGTTTCACAAAACTAAATAGGAGTATTTTATGTTTAAAGAACAAAACGTAAATGCAGTGATTGGTATTTTATGGGGTCTTGCTGTTTATTTTAATCTTAGTAGCTTGGATCCAATGGCATTGAATGTATTTGCAATATGGGCGGTAAGCGTCAATCGTTTGTATCACCATTTCAATAAAGGTAAAAAGAAAAAGTAATTATTTATAATTAAAGCCACTTTTTAAAGCCACTTTCCAGTGGCTTTAATTTTGTTTAAAATTAATCCATAACGTCAAAAATTTCCCGATTCCGGATGTTTTGTAACACACCCCTATTCCACTCCTGCTAATTTTGAAGGAACCAAACCCGCTACAACCCCCGCAAATACTGTAAAATATAGATTATTGGGGGATTAGCTCAGTTAGTCAAATAGCTAAAACTCAATTCAATCCGTAAGGGGTCAAATGTCTGATTGCTGCGAAAATAAAAGCTGTGCTGTTGATGCGTTAAAAGTAAATCAATCTAAAACATTAAAAATCGTTTTAGCGATTAACGTGTTCTTGTTCTTAATTGTTTTTACTTCTGGTTGGATTGCTCAATCAACCGGGCTTATGTCAGAAAGCTTAGATGACTTAGGTGATGCAATTACCTATGCGTTAAGTTTGTTTGTTATATATAAAAGTAATCAAGCAAAAGCCAAAGTGGCTTTGTTTAAAGGGCTATTGATATTAACTGGCGCATTATTTGTTTTATTTCAAGTCATCCAACATATAATCAATCACACAATTCCTGTATTTGAAGTTATGGGTAGTATAGGTTTTATAGCGCTTCTTGGTAATACAGCTTGCTTATTTTTACTGACAAAACATAAAAATCAAGATATTAATATGTCATCAGTATGGGAATGCTCAAAAAATGATATGACGAACAATGTTGCAGTTATTATTGCTTCAGGTTTAGTTTGGTATACAAATAATGGTTGGGCAGATACTTTAGTAGGGCTGGTGCTTTCCGTCTTTTTACTCAAATCGTCTTATCGTGTAATCACGTCAGCAATCAAAGAGATTTAATTACAAAAAAATAACGTTTGCTTACACACCCCTATTCCAC
>DAIUEC010000111.1:0-5685 GCA_036845345.1 Sediminibacterium sp. | reverse complement strand
ATTATAATAGAGATAAGGATTTTATGTTAAGCTCTTTAGTTAGCCATTACAATAAAATAGCACTATAATATGAAACAACTATTTGTATTCTTATCGCTATTATCTATTGTAATAACAGCTAAAGCGCAAACAGATACTAGCGCTAAAGTAGATATTCATGTTCAAAATGGAAGCCTATATGATATTATTCAACAGATTGAAAAACAATCTGAATTTCAGTTTTTCTTTGATGCAAATCAATTGACTAAAGAACCCATTAATTACACACAAAATAAAATTAGTATTGGTAGCTTATTAAATACCATCTTCATACCTAAAAATCTATTCTTTAGTATTGACCAACAAGCACATATTTTTTTATCTTATGGAGTTAATTTAGTTACCCAAATTCCTAATGATTATTTTTCCGGAAAAATTAATCCAATTGCAGTATTAGCTACAGATACCAGCTTTCTTTCCAATGAAGAAATAAATACACAGGCAACCTTAACAGACAAAAAGATTTATGAAATTGGCGAAAAAGCGCAGGCTGGCCAACACCCTATTGTTACTATTGCAGGATATTTAAAAGATGTAAAAACGGGAGAGCCTGTTGCTGGGGCATCCATTTATATTGACCAGCCAAGAATAGGTGTTACTAGTGATCAAAATGGATACTACTCTATTTCCCTACCCAAAGGAAAGCATATTTTAAATGTGCAGAGTTTGGGAATGAGAGACATCAAAAGGCAGGTAGTTTTATATAGTGATGGCAAAATGAACATGGAAGCAATTAGCAGCATTATGTCATTGAAGAAAGTGGTGATATCCTCTCAAAAAATGAGCAATGTTAGAGGCACTATCATGGGCGTTCAAAAACTGGATATTAAATCGGTTAAACAAGTACCTGTCGTATTTGGAGAAGCTGATGTATTAAGAGCAGTAACTACATTACCCGGTGTTAAAACAGTTGGTGAAGCAAGCACAGGATTGAATATTCGAGGTGGCGCTTCGGATCAAAATTTAATTTTATTCAATGACGCAACCATCTTTAATCCTACTCACTTTTTTGGAATGTTCTCCGCATTCAATCCTGAATTAATCAATAATATCGAACTCTATAAAAGTAGTATTCCAGCTAATTTTGGAGGAAGGCTATCATCCGTATTAGATATTAATAGTAGAGAGGGAAATAAAAAAGAATACACTGGTTCAGCAGGCATTGGCTTATTAACCAGTAGAGTGAATTTGGAAGGACCCATTATTAAAGACAAATCATCTTTTATTTTAGGAGGTAGAAGTACTTACTCCAATTGGTTGTTTGATTTATTACCAGATCAATACAAAAACAGTAAAGCGGATTTTTATGATGTTAATTTAATTGTGAACCATCAAATTGATAAAAACAATACCCTTTATTTTACAACTTATTTAAGCAAGGATCACTTTAATTTAAACAGCGACACTGCTTATGGATATAGCAATAAAAATGTAGCAGTAAAGTGGAAACATATCTTCAATAATAAATTAAACGCCACATTCGCTATTGGAAATGATCAATATGCTTATGAAATAAATAGCCAACATCTTCCTGTTTCTGCCTACCAAGTTGGATTTGACATTAATCAGTCCTACTTAAGAGCCAATTTCAATTATAACTATAATAGTAAACATAGTTTTGAATATGGATTCAGTAGCCTTTATTATTTACTACACCCAGGTACATATGAACCATTGGGCCCCAAGTCCTTAGTAGTTAGAGATGTCATAAATGCAGAAAAAGCAGCTGAATCAGCATTGTACTTAACGGATCATTATACTATTTCAAGTAAATTAAAATTAGACGCTGGTTTAAGACTATCAATGTTCAATAGTTTAGGCGCACAAAATGTTAATATATATCCAGCAGGCGTTCCGCGAACAGCTGAAAGTATTTTAAAAACAGTAAGTTATGCTGATGGAAAAATTGTTAAAACTTATGGTGGGCCAGAATACAGACTTGGTTTAAGGTATGTAATTGATGAAACCTTATCTCTAAAAGCGGGTTATAATACACAGCAACAATTTATACATGCTCTATCCAATACCACAGCTATGGCCCCTACTGATATTTGGAAATTGAGTGACCCCAATATTAAGCCACAAACAGGTGATCAAATTTCATTAGGAATATACAAGAACTTAAAATCAAATACAATTGAAACTTCCTTTGAAGTGTATTACAAAAACATTAATAACTATTTAGACTATAAGAGTGGAGCCGTTCTAGTAATGAATCACCATATTGAAACCGATGTAATTGAAACCAAAGGAAAAGCTTATGGTGCTGAATTGCTTGTGAAAAAGATTGCAGGTAAATTAAATGGATGGATTAGCTATACTTGGTCTAGGGTATTATTGAAAATGGATGACCCAACTGCGGGGGATATTATTAATCATGGCAACTACTACCCTTCCAATTACGATAAACCAAATGATGTAACCATCGTAGCGAATTATAAATTCAGTCATCGATTCAGCATTTCAATGAATGGCAATTATAGCACTGGCAGACCCATCACATTACCAATTGGTGTATTTTCCTATGGAGGTTCCATGCGTACTTTATATGCAGACAGAAACGCCTATAGAATTCCCGATTATTTTAGAACTGATTTTTCAATGAATATCGAGGGGAATCATAAGGTTCACCAGTTAACACATAATAGTTGGTCCATTGGCGTTTATAATTTAACAGGGCGTAAAAACCCTTACTCAGTTTATTATGTATCTGAAAATGGAGCTGTAAATGGATATAAACTTTCCATTTTTGGAAATGCGATCCCGTATATTAATTTAAATATTGCATTCAAATAAGTACAATGAAAATAACAATAAAATATATCTTGATATTGATGCTGTTTTTCATTGCTTGCAAAGAAAAATACATATCTCCGGTTACTAGCCCTAGCACTGGCTATCTAGTGGTAGAAGGTGCCATCAATAGTGGACTAGGTGCTACCAATATCACCTTATCTAGAACAACTGGATTACAAATTCAAAATATTGTTTACGAAAAAGGTGCCATTGTAAAAGTAGAGGGAGAAGATAATACAAGTAAGCAATTAACTGAAGTGAGTGATGGGAATTATACCATTTCTGGTCTCAACTTAAATGCAAACAAAAAATACAGAATTAATATCACAACCAAAGATGGTAAAGTTTATCTGTCCGATTTTAGTAGTATAATTTACAATCCACCAATTGATAGTGTAAATTGGAAAAGAGAGAATGGTTCTGTGCAGATGTATGTAAATACCCATGATGATACCAACAACACACAATACTATCAATGGGAAACTTCAGAAACCTGGGAAATTCACAGTGGGTATTTAACTGCACTTAAATATAAACAAAGTTATAATGCAAATGGAACTGTATATAGTGTTGACTTTAGTGATTCTATCAATAAGTCAATAGATTATGGTAAGTACTATTGTTGGAAAACGGTACCATCCTCTCAAATCTTGACAGGTACTACGGTTGCGCTTAGTAAGAATGTAATTAATTTACCTATTGCAAATATTCCTCAAGATTCATGGAAATTAAATGTGTTATATAGCCTCTTCACTAGACAATTAAGTATCAGTAAAGGCAAATACGAGTTTCTTCAAAGAATGAAAAAAAATACCGAAGGCACAGGGTCTATTTTTGACGCACAACCTTCGGACTTAAACGGAAATTTACATTGCGTCAGCAATTCCAACGAACCTGTAATTGGTTATATTGATGTTTGTAATGTTCAAGAAAAAAGAATTTTCATAAGTAGGAACCAAGTGCCAGATTGGAATTATTATCAAGGATGTAATGAAATACGCATTACCAATAACAGCGATAGTATTCAAATACATGGTTTGTACTTATTACCTACCTACCCCGAAACAAATCCAATGACAGGTGCTATCATAAGCTTTTTTGCTGCTCCACCAGAATGCGTGGATTGCAGACTAAGAGGCTCTAATATTAAACCAAGCTTTTGGCCATAAATAAGATAAAATCAATGAAAAAACAGATCATATATTTATTCATAGTTTGCTTATTATTTGCTTCAAGCAAGATAAATGCTCAAGATTTACAAAATATTGAGTTGCAAAATAGACTGGCAAGTTACGCATCAAAACATCTTTCAGAAAAAGTATATGTTCATACCGACAAGAGCACCTACTTGAATAATGAAATTTGTTGGTTTAAAATTTATAGCTTAGATGGATTTTTTAATACTCCCCTAACCATAAGTACTATTTGTTATCTAGAAATTCTTGACGATCAGAACCAACCAGTAATTCAAGAAAAAATTAACATGACAAACGGGATGAGTAATGGTTCCATTGCCATCCCCAATAATTTACCCACGGGCAACTATACTATTAGAGCATACACCAATTGGATGAAAAATTTTGATGCTCAATATTTCTTTTCAAAACCTATCAAACTTATAAATACTCAGATTCCAATAAAAAACAATGAACCAACTAATAATTCAAACACTTTGTCAATATTCCCAGAAAGTGGCAGTTTGATTAGTGGAATTACAAATAAACTTGGCGTAAAATGGACCAAAGAAAACGGCAAAGGCTTAAGCAGTAGTGGTTGGCTCATAGCGGATAGTAAAGATACTTTAACAAGTTTTGTTACGAGCGATGATGGTATTGGTAGTTTAATTTTTACACCAAAATTAGGCCAGCAATACACCATTAAAACAAAATCTAGTAATGGTGTAGAAGCGACTAAAGCTATAACTGGCATTCAAGAAAAAGGCTTTCATTTATCAGTAACTGAAGATAAAATAAAAGCTCAGGTTCATATTGAAGTCTTCAATAATACAAATGAAAACGAAAATGACTATTTATTAATACATACTAGAGGCGTGCTTAAAAAGGCTTTTACACTAAATAAAAGTATAAGCAATTTAGTTATAAATGATGCAGATTTAGGAAATGGTATTAATACGATTACCCTTTTTGATCATAACAAAAAACCTGTAAGTGAAAGACTGGTATTTAAATACGCATCAAATACTAATTTAATACAAGCTTATACCGAAGTGAATCAACTAAGCGCAAGAGAAAAAGTAAACTTAAAATTACAAGGGATAAATAATGAGCTAAATGATCAGCTTAATTTATCGATGTCAGTTTATAAATTAGATTCATTACAAGGGATTGACGAAACCAATATTCAAAATTATGTTTGGCTACAATCTGACATGACTGAAAAAGTAGAACAGTCTTTGAAATATTTTGACACTACTCGCCTTTCTCGTTTTATTGAAATGGATAATTTAATGTTAACCAATGGATGGAGAAAATTTAATTGGGAACAAGTGCTATCTAACGAAGCACCTCTATTTCACTATCTTCCAGAAATAGCTGGCAATATTATAATTGGCAAACTTGACAAAGGGATTAACAAAAACAATGAAATAACTGCCTCAATATCTTATCCCAGCAAGTATACTCAATACAAAGGGTCAAGCATTAATCAAAATGGGGTTGGTTTATTTGAGTTTAAAAAAATATACAATGATGGTCAAATCATATTACAAGTAGATAGCCCCTATCATAAATCTAAATTCATATTGGAAAGTCCGTTTTATAGTGATCGTATAAATTCAAAGAACTTAAAAATATTCAATGAAAAATTGAATAAAATTGAATTGAATAACAA
>DAIUEC010000110.1:0-5739 GCA_036845345.1 Sediminibacterium sp. | reverse complement strand
GGTTATGCTTGGACTGGAACATTACAAATTCAAAAAGTAACTAAAAACTTTATCTTCACTGCAGCTTATACAAGACAAGAAGCTAAAGATGCTGCAGTAAGTGGATCGACTGCTGCTACAATGTGGGGAACTAAAGCAACCTCTGATAATCCTAATGATTTTGTTATTGGAAACTCTAACAACTACATGCCTCACAGAATTATTGGTAGTGTTGTATATCACAAAGATTTCATCAAAGACCAAACTACATCAATTGGTATGGTATATGAAGGATCTCCAAACTATGCAACTTCATACACTGTACAAGGTGACGTTAATGGTGATGGACAAACTTCAAATGACTTAATGTTTGTTCCTGCAAACTCGTCTCAAATCAAATTGATTAACGCTAGTGGAGATACTCGTTCTCAAACTGAATTATGGAATCAATTAGATGCATTCATTTCAAACAATCCATATTTATTCAGCCGTCGTGGTCAATTTGCTGAAAGAAATGCATACATTTTACCTTGGACACATAAATTAGATTTAAACTTTACACAAGATGTAAGATTTACAGTGGGTAAAAACAAGCATACATTACGTTTTACTGCTGATATCTATAACTTCACTAACTTGTTGAACAAGGATTGGGGAGTATACTATGTACCAACAACAACAACACCATTGGTATTCCAAAAAATTGATACGGATGGTAAAACTCCTGTATACACATTCCCTTATATGGATGCGGTTAACAAAATCCCTTATACAAGAGCTTATAAGCCTAGCCCAAGTTTAGGTTCTCGTTACCAAATTCAATTAGGTGTTAGATACTTATTTAACTAGTATTTAAATTACTAATAGATATAAAAAAGCCCTTCCGATTGGAAGGGCTTTTTGTTTGTATGCATTCGATTTGAAAAACTAATATTGCGTTATAATGCCTTTACACGCATATTTTTAAATCTAACTACATCCCCATGTCCTAAGAAACCTAAGTGCCCCGTTTTATTTAACAATCCAGGATGTTCTTTATGGTCAATCGTACCATTTTTTGAAGCTAATGCATAATCACCATCTACGATTACAGTGCCGTTTAAAGTCACTTTAATCATAGTACCCTTAACGATAATCTCTTCGCTATTCCATTCTCCTGTTGGCTTTAAATAGCCTCTTTTAGCGGGTATAACGCCATATACAGATCCATGATACTGATAAGGCTGTAATTCAGCATACATAGGATGTTCACTATCTAATACCTGAACTTCCATTCCAACATAAGCAGCATCACCTTGTAAAGGAGCGTGAACACCTATTCCATTATTAGCGCCAGGGGTTAATTGAAATTCGAAACGATATACAAAATCACTGTATTCATTTTTAGTATACAAATTTCCTCCGGAACCTTTATCAGGTGTTACTACCAATGCTCCATCCTGAATTAAATAGCCAGCAGTGTTACCTGTCCATTCATTAATATTGGTACCATCAAATAATAAACTAAAACCTTCTTTAGTTTCTTGCTCATTTAATTTAATAGGTTCAGTAGGTGGTAGTTCACGTAAATAAATATTACGATATGAAACAAATGTGCCATGCGCTTGTAATTCAATTTGTTCTTTTGCAAATAAAGGAAGATTATGATCCCAATAATTTTCTAAAGGAATATTATCTGTTACCAAAATGCCATTTAAATAAACAGTTACACGATCTCCTCTCATGATAATATGAAAGTTATTCCATTCGCCAATATTATTGTCTGCTACTACTAATGGCTTACTTACATTCTTTTGATTATTATACAATCCGCCACTACCTACTTGCGCCCCAACTTCTCTTCGGCTGGTATCCCATATTTGAACCTGAGGAGTTCCTCTTAAATAAATACCTGCATCTCCTTTTGGTTGAATACGCCAATCAATAAACATTTCCATATCACCATATTGTTTAATGGTAGCCATGTTCTCCCCGTGCTCATTACCTGTAAAATTTAATAAACCATCTTGTACAATCCAGTCTTCACGCATTTTTTTATCAGCAATCACTTGTGCTGCTTGCAATTCCGTTGCACTCATCTTACTTCTTGCAATTGGATTGGCAACAAGCCCTTTCCAACCTGTTAAATCTTTTCCATTAAATAAAGAAACATAACCATAATCGTAAGGCATTTTTTTAAGATGTGCTTTTAAAGCGGGCACTAAAATAGCACTATCTTCCCCATGTATTAATGTAATCGCTTTTTCTAATGCATTGCGCACTTCAGTACCATAAAGTCTTACATCGTTTAATGCTAGTTTAGTTATCGCAGTTGCAGCATTTTGATTCACATCTCCATCTTCGAGAAATTTGGTTAAAAACATAAAGCTGCCAATGCCATTCACTTTACTAGCTTCCCAAATAATATTTTTCTTTTGAATTATATTTAATGGTTGCTCCATTCTTTTTTGAAGCGCTAATAATTGTTGCGCAGCAATCGGGCTTTTGGTAAAAGCTTTTCCTGGCCCTTCTTGATATTTAGGGGTAGCTAATGATAATCTATCCGCAACAAAAGCATTACTGCTTAATAATTTTAATTCTTCTTGAAATAAAATTTTAGCATATTCAGATTTTGCTTTTTTTAATTGTGATTCAAGAACCACAATGAATTTTTCTTTATTAACTGCATCTAATGAAACTTCGTTAACATAAGCATGTAATGCAAAGCTGGCTTGTGTTTTTGTACTTGTATCTTCTACTAATTGAAAAAATGCTTTCCAATCTGATTTTTTCCAATCCTTCATTGAAGACAATGCTTTGTAAGCCTCGTTGTTGTGCTGGTAGGGAAATACTGCTATTACTTCTTTAGGCGAAATATTGTTCTGAGAAAAAGCTGGTGCAACTACAAATGCAAAAAGAATAAGTAATGCAATTTTAATTTTATGATATTGTCTATTCATTTTATTTCTTTAAATATTTTATACTTGATATTTTTAAATAGTCCAAGGACCACGCATAGGAGGATTGATTAAATAATTTGCTTCGGTATCATTTATGAATTCCTCCTTAATAGGATCAAAATGTAGGGTCCTGCCTAATTGCAAAGCAATCTTTCCCATATTTATTAGGGTACATGATCTAAATCCATTTTGCTCATTTAATGCAAATGGAGTTCGGTATTTCACACTATCTAAAAAATTAGTTACTTGAGGTGCCGGATCAGGCATCATTGCTAACTTTTCTTTTAAATTAGGAATGGTACTTTTAAATCCTGCAAACAATTTTCCATTAGGCCCTTCCATGTAGGCTGCATTTGGATCTTTTGCCTCTCCATCTAAAATGATTTTACATCCATCCTAATAAGTATAGGTAATTTTTCTAAAAGTACCACAAGCATCAGGATGTTGCTGTTCAGCATCTACTTCTACTTTTATAGGACTGGTTTCATCTTTGCCTAAAAAATATTGAATAGGATCTAGATAATGTTGACCCATATCTCCTAATCCTCCTCCATCGTAATCCCAATAGCCTCTAAAGGTTTGATGTGTTCTGTGCACATGGTAAGGTTTATATGGCGCAGGTCCTAACCATCTATCGTAATCCAATTGTGCTGGTACTGCTTGTGGCTCTAAATTGGTTTTTCCGATCCAATAAAATTTCCAATCAAATCCAGTAGTCTTGCTTACGGTTACCGTTAGCGGCCAACCTAATAATCCGCTTTCTACTAATTTTTTAATGGGCTTTACAGTAGTGTTCATGCCATAAAAATTATCCTCGAACCTAAACCAAGTATTTAAACGAAACATCCTACCATATTGTGCAACGGCTTCTCTTACTTTTTTTCCTTCACCAATGGTTCTGGTCATTGGCTTTTCACACCAAATATCCTTACCGGCTTTTGCAGCTTCTACAGCCATTATCCCATGCCAATGTGGTGGAGTAGCAATATGTACAATATCTACTTCGGGTAAATTAATTAGTTCACGATGATCATGAAAGGTTTTAACCCCTCCTCCAATACTATCTGCAACTTCTTTTAAATGATTTTTATCAACGTCACAAATAGCCACTACTCTTGTTCCCGCATAAGGGATATGACCTCGACCCATTCCTCCAACGCCAATAATGCCTTTAGTGAGTTGGTCACTAGGCGCTAAAAATCCCCTTCCCAATACATGCCTTGGTACAATTGAAAAACCAGCTAACATTGTAGCGGTATTTTTTATAAATTTTCTCCTTGAATTATTTTTGGAATTCATTACAACTGATTTTAAATAATGATTAAGATTAGCTTTTGTGTGTACTAAATTTATTCAATTTTGTTTACATTTGATACGCCTACATTTTAATTTAAAAGAATTTATTTAGCCATGAGTGATTTACACTTACATCTTGAAGAACACATGCAAAGCAGTGATTTGTTAACAGATATCGTTATTGGTATGAGTGACGGATTAACTGTGCCTTTTGCTTTAGCAGCCGGATTAAGTGGTGCCGTAGATGGTCATGTGAATTTAATATGGATTGCTGGTATTGCAGAAGTAGCAGCAGGATCCATTGCGATGGGCTTGGGTGGATATTTGGCAGGCAAGACCGAACAAGATCATTATCAAAGTGAATTGAAAAAAGAATATTGGGAGTTAACGCATAAAAGAGAGGTTGAAATCCAGGAAGTGCGTGATGTTTTTTTAGGTTGGGGTTTAAGTGCAGCAACAGCCGAGGAAGCCACTCAAGAAATTATCAAGGATGATAAAAGATGGGTTGACTTTATGATGAAATTTGAATTAGGATTGGAGGAGCCTGATCCTAAGCGCGCGAGTAAGAGTGCATTAAATATTGGCTTGAGCTATATTGTTGGTGGTTTAATTCCTCTAACACCTTATTTTTTGGTTGACAATGCTTTAAAAGGCTTAGAAATATCTGTCATGATTACCTTGGTTTGTTTATTTGTATTTGGCTTCTTTAAAAGCAAAATGACAGGAATTAATCCTTGGTGGGGTGGCGTGAAAGTAATGTTAATAGGTGCTGCAGCAGCTACAACTGCATTTGCAATTGCAAAATTAATTCAAGCGTAATGGCTCATTCACCAAGCATGTTATTTATTTCCAACTTTAGTATAACTCAAATTAACTTGCTCTAAGTATTCAATTACTTCTTTTTCGTTTCTTAATTTGGATTTGGTTGAATTTAACCAATCAGCAGTAATGGTATTAACAGGGATAGCAGCTAAAACACTTGCCTTGTCTAAATCACGTAATGGAATAATTTTTCCTTCGTTATAAATGGCATAATCTTTTTTGGAATAAAAACTAGTTATACTTTTTCCTTGAATAGGATCATAAGGACTTGTTTTTGTCAATTGCTTTTGCATTAAAATTAATTGAAACATGCCTGCGTTTAATACTTTGTAATAGGCAGTACCATTACCTGTTACGTGATTTAATAAAACTGCAAAACTAGCAATAGGTTGCGTTAAATTATTTTTATTTAAAAATACAATGCTTTTAATTCCTTCATTTTCAACAGCAAGTTCCGTTCCTTCATTGTTTAGATAATGAATCTCATTGGTATATAAATTTAATTTTGCTTGATTAATTTTAGCTTTACCACCTCCAGTAAAAAATATGATTGCAGGATTCCATTTTTCATTCCAAAATGGAGTTCCTTCAATATCAGCATAACTTATAGATTTATTTTTACTTGAATTGGGATTTGCAGGATCATATACTTGCATATTTCCATCAAAATCGCGAACATCCATGTTTAATTGCTGTGCATTAA
>DAIUEC010000109.1:0-5799 GCA_036845345.1 Sediminibacterium sp. | reverse complement strand
TATGAATTGGGTGGACGTAGAAAAGCCAACATTTTCAAGAGGACTACGTATTGTAGATAACGAGGAGGGCAATACAGTAACAGTTGATGGTGAAGAAGCTGATAATCTCATATTTTCCCTTGCTTATATTTTTAATAAAGAAGAAAACAATGAGGCATTTCGCTTAGCTGTAGATGCTTACTTAAAGTTGGCCATTGCGAATGGCAACTATCTTGTTACCGAACAAAAAAAAGAGCTGAAGAGACAATGAGAACAGGAGAGTCTCTTTTGCACTAGTGTCTTATGGGCGGAGTTATACCGAATTGCCAAGCCTGATATCTTGTCGAATTGGCTAAAGAGGAGATAAAGATGCATATTACCCAGTTAAAAATTAGAACACATGGCTTTAAAGATTCGAAATGGAAAAAATAGCGCATTATTTGAGAGGGCATTTTTTGCCAGCAGTAGATGTCAACGATCAAAATAATTACCTTGCACAAGCAATTTGTCATGATGGAAAATACTTTTATCAAGTGAATGGACTGACGATAGAAATTGTGCGTTTCGAAAAAGTTGAGACAAAAATTCAAAATAAATGAGATTAGTTTTTCTTATAAATGAAAACTTGAAGATTGATTTACTAACATAGTCATCAAATCTTTACATTACAGAATCATCGGAGCAATGAGACTGTGACGAATAAATTGTCTTAGTAATGGGGTATCAAAACCCACTATTTGTAGCAATATCAGAAACAAAACCTTTTGCCAACCCTGAGATTTTTTTACTTAAATTGGTACTTTTATAAACATAACAACTTGAAACACTAATATGTTGCAAACGAGTCATAAACAATTAAATATCACTTAAAGATAATAAATTCAGTAGTGTGTAATCGTTTTACTTAAAAGAATTTCAAAAAGGTCGATAAAATAAGTTATGAATATTATTAACATACAGTCGATCTTCATTTTTTACAGCGCAATCAGTATACTTTGCGGATTGTTACTGCTTAGCTTGTTCTGGGGGCGCAGAGATTTATCTGCTTCGATCTGGATTACTAGTTGTTTTTTGTCTGCGATTGCTTCAACTGTTACGGTTTTCCGAACCGAAATCCCATTATTGATTAGCTATAGCCTAATGGTTTCAATTGAAACTTTTGCATTACTACTTTTGAGTCAATCCTTATGGAGTTTATTTCCAGAAAAAAAAGTGTCAAGTGGAATTGTTTATTCATTTGGATTTACCGTTTGTTTTTTAATACTGCAAGAGTTCTTACGCTATTTGGGTAATGGAAAGATTACTGTACAAATGTCATTAGTTACAACATTTGTTTGGCTATCGATTGATTTATTTGGTTCTTATTCTGCTGTAACGGTTGGCCAAAGATTTAAAAATCGAATAATTTTCAATTTGATTAGTATCATATTCTTCTGTGGGGGCCTCTTGTTTTTATTTCGGTTATTAAATATTCTTCATGGAAAGAATTATCACGTCTTTGATCAAGAATTTTATAACTTCATTAGTTATTTTGCTATTGCAGTTTTCACCACCATTAGAAATCTTATATATATAAATTTGCGTATGCATCTTGGCTTCTCTGAGCATAACCGATTAAATAATATGAATATTAGCTTAAATAATTTAGTGAATGAACGTGAGCAAATGATTGCTGCAATTCTAAAATCAAATAAATCTTCATCTACTGAAGCACTCTCAGTATCTATCGCTCACGAGCTTAATCAGCCTCTTGGGGCCTCTTTATTAAATATTCAATTTTTAAAAATGTTGCATGAATCAGGTGAGCTAAAGCCTGAATTATTTGAGAAAATTATTGGCCAATTAGAAAAAGACACTAAACGATCGAGTGAAGTCATTGAATCGTTGCGCACTATTTTTTCTAATGAGGGTAGTTCGAGAGAAGTTATTTCGGTTCAAGAGGTAGTAAATAATGCATTGGCAATCAGTAAATTAGAATTAGTTTCAAAGGATATTCAAATTAAGATAGAGTTGGCTGATAACGCAGTAATTCTTTTTAATAGAGGTCAGTTTTTACAGATCTTATTAAACTTAATAAATAACGCTATACATGCATTGTATAGTTCAAATTCAGGTCAAAAGTTAATCAATCTTTATGGCTATTTGGAAAAAAAACAATATATTCTAGAAGTAACAGATACTGGTCCTGGAGTGCCTGTTGAAAAACAATCAGAGCTTTTCGAATTATTAGTCAGTAGTAAGCCCAATGGCTTAGGAGTCGGATTATGGCTCTGCGCATATATTATGGGTCAAACTGGTGGGCGAATAACTTATCAAGATGCCCCAGGAGGTGGAGCTAAATTTACACTCAGTTTCCCTGTTTCTTCCGAAGATCTTGTGAAATAGCTTAGGTTAAACATCCTCTTATCGTAGGATATATATTTTCGCTAGACTTGTCATAATCTAAATTCATTAAGACTTCTTACTTATGACTCAGAAAATAACATCTACTAATATTCAAAATTCATCTAAGCACATCTTTATAATTGATGACGATGAATCGATGCGTGTTACCTTAAAGGGAATGCTGGAATTTTTGGGTTATCAAGTTCATGTGTTTGAATCAGCAATTGAATTCCTAAAAATTTCAATAAATATTGCACCTGTGGTTGTCATCACGGATATGCGGATGCCAGATATGAGTGGCGTGGAGTTACAAGCTGAATTATTAAAACGTGGTAGACAAATTCCGATTATTTTTATTAGTGGTGAGAGTACC
The DNA here is from genome assembly GCA_036845345.1 of Sediminibacterium sp. Classification (GTDB taxonomy): domain Bacteria; phylum Bacteroidota; class Bacteroidia; order Chitinophagales; family Chitinophagaceae; genus Sediminibacterium. Next base: position 3,062 of record DAIUEC010000109.1, on the reverse strand, counting down.
CTTCCACAAACTATTTCTGCCATGAAGCAAGGGGCAATTGAATTTTTAATCAAACCCTTTGATAGGGATCAGATCTTATCTGCTATTGTGCGTGGCTTAGAACAAGATGCTGCTTATATGCACTCTTTTATAGAGCAGGTTTCTTTAGAGGAGAGGTTAAAAAGTTTAGCTCCCCGGGAGCGTGAGGTTTTTGAGCTGCTTGCTCTGGGTTTTAATAATGCGCAAATACAAGAAAAGCTGCAAATTGCTCTTCCGACTGCAAAACAATATAAATCTGAAGTAATGCGTAAGCTCAATTTAAGCTCACTGGCCCAACTCATCGCCTTAAAAAAAGTGTGTCAAAAGACTAGTTTTTAGGGGATGAGTCGAATGAATATCATTCATTCGTAGGATGTTCAAATAACATTTTCCATAGTTAAATTATAAATTACATTAATAAAAGAAATTTAATAATCTTGATAATAAGTTCGAACAATAATTTACATAATAATTTTGCGCCAGTTCGCTCTACTATGGCAACAGCTGTAGGACTGGTCCTGATGGGTTACGGAACCCTTTCCTTTGCTCAATTAGGGCCAGATGCTGGTGCGCTGCAACAGCAGCTTCAACGGGAAGCAGATCAAAACCGAGTTACACCACCGCCAGAATCATTCATTAAAGAAAAGCCAACACCAAGTAAGCAGAAGTCAGGTGATCAGTCAATTGATGTAAGTACATTTAAAGTCACTGGAATTACTTTAATCACGGAAGAGCAAGCACAAAAAGTTCTCCAACCATTTTCGAACCGTAAACTCACGTTTGATCAAATCAAAGAGGCGGGTTCAGCAGTTACAAGTCTTTATACCCAAATGGGGCGAGTCGCACAAGCAACAATACCACCACAAGATGTAGTCGATGGTCAGATTTTAATTAAGGTCATTGAAGGTAAGGTAGGTAATGTCATTATTGAACTAGATAAACAATCACCGACTCGATTAAAGTCGGAGGTGATTCAAAAATTCATTAGTGCAAATAATCAGCCTGGAGATTTCATTAGTCTCAATGGTTTAGAGCGTAGCCTTGCGCTACTTAGTGAAACACCAGGCAATGAAGTCAGTGGAGAATTAAGTCAGGGCGATCAAGAAGAAACATCCAATATTCAAGTGAATGCCAAAGATACTGGATTATTTGCAGGTAGAGTTGATGTCTCCAACTATGGCGCAAACAATACAGGCATAGCCCAAGTGACTGGAAACTTAAGCCTAAATAATCCATCTGGTAACGGTGACCAAATAACTTTAGATGTGATTGATTCTCAAGGATCCCTTTTTGGACAATTTAAATATGGTATGCCTGTTGGCTATGACGGTTGGCGATTAGCTGCTGGAGTAAGTGCACTCAACTATAAAAGCTTAACTAGCTTTTCCTCAACGATTGCTGAAGGTAATGCACAAACATATGGCCTCTATGCAACTTATGCCCTTGAGCGGACGGCTAAAGCTAATAAGACCGTCGTTGTGAATTTTGAAAATAAGAATTACGTTAATTTAACTAGCGGCATCCAAAGTAGTAAGTACCAAATAAACGATTTAAGTCTTGGAATGTATGGTAATAATTTTTTTGAGTCGACTTATTTAAATTGGGGTGCGACGGCTACATTAGGAAATCTTTCAATCAATGACGCAACGCAGTCTATTAACGATGCGAATGGGGCTTCAACTGAGGGTTATTTTGGTAAGTTGGCATTTAATGTGAGTGCTACCAAACCCCTACCAATTGACCGTACCAATATAACTACATCTTTGTATGGGCAACTAGCAAGCAAGAACCTAAGTTCTGCAGAACAATTTTATTTAGGTGGCCCTTATGGCGTAAGAGCTTATCCTGTTGCTCAAGGTGGTGGTTCACAGGGGTTGATTGCTTCAATTGAGATAAATCATACCTATGAAAATCAATTACAGCTTGGCGCCTTTGTAGATTTGGGAGTTGTACAGCAATACATGAGTACTTATACCAATTGGCAAGGACAAACAAATGCTCCGAATACCTATGCTTTATTTGCTGCAGGTCCTTTAGTGAAATACAACTATCAAAAGCTTCAACTATCAGCCGCATTAGCCTTCCGGTTGGGAGATAACCCGTTGTACAACCAAACTGGGCAGCAATTAAATGTGAATAACCAATATCAATCTGTTCAGGGATGGATTAAAGGCACTCTCTTTTTCTAAAAAATGAAAAAAGTAACTAACTCATTCGAACGTAGGATTTTTATATGACCTTAATACCAGTAGTATCAAATTAAATGAAATTGAAATTGAAATAAACACTTCCTTGACTACACACATTTTGCCAACCCCGCAAGTAAAAGCCTCCAAGTTATTGGCGGCTTTAATCGTTGCTGGCCTTGCTCATCAGGCACTTGCGGCAGCACCTGCGCCGAATACCTTACCTTCAGGAGGCAAGGTGGTTGCTGGTACAGCAGCGATTTCTCAGGCTGGTAATACGATGAACATTAATCAATCCTCACAACGTGCAGTAATTAATTGGAATAGTTTTGATGTGGGTTCACAGGCAACCGTGAACTTTAATCAACCAAATTCTCAAGCTGCAACTCTCAATTACGTGAATAGCGCCTCAAAATCGATGATCAATGGTGCAGTGAACTCTAACGGTCAGGTAATTTTTGTTAATAATAATGGCGTAGTATTCGGGAAAAATGCCGAAGTTAATGTGGGGGGCATGATTGCAACTACGATGAATACATCCGCTAGTGAGTTTATGGATGGTAAAGCCATTCAAACGTATGAAAATGGAAATTCAAATGGCAAGATTATTAATAAAGGTAATATCACTGGTAATAATATAAATAGCTATATTGCATTAATGGCACCACAGGTGATAAATACAGGTGTTATTGCAGCAGCATTGAGTGGTAATAATGCAGTTGCTTTAGTCTCAGGTCAAAAAGTTAATTTGACATTTTCGAATAGTCAATTAATTAGTGTTTCTGTTGATGCTTCAATAATTAATGCATTAATTAAAAATAAATTATTAATTAATGCTGGTAATGGTCAGGTAATTAT
>DAIUEC010000108.1:0-6071 GCA_036845345.1 Sediminibacterium sp. | reverse complement strand
ATTGAAGATAAAAACGGGAATGTACTTGAAAGTTTTTCTCCAAAAAGAAAGAAAGTAATTGATGAAGTAACTGCCTACTCTGTAGTAAGTATGATGCAAGGGGTGATTTCAAAAGGTACTGGACAATCCATGTATTCTTATGATGTTAAAGCACAATCCATTGCTGGTAAAACAGGTACTACCAATGACAATAGCGATTTATGGTTTATGGGTTATACTCCTCAATTATTAGCAGGTGCATGGGTAGGTTGTGACGATAGATACATTCGATTTACAGATAATTATTTTGGTCAGGGAGCGCATGCATCCTTACCTATTTGGGCTTATTTTATGGAAAAAGTAAGCAATGACCCTGCTTGTAAATTAGACCAAAATGCAAATTTTGAAAGACCTTCTAATTTATTGAATGACTTTAATGTATCCTTTATTTCCAAAGATACTGTTGCATTAGAAAAATCGCTTCCTGCTATTGAAAAAGCAGAAGATGTTTCTGCAGAATCTGATTATACTTTGCCAAATTCTAGTAAGCCAGTATCAAAAACAACAGCAACAAATAAACCAGTGCCAGCGACTTCTGTGCCTGCAAATGCAAATACAAAACCAAATAAGGAAGCAGTAAAACCCAAAGCTTTATTTCCTCCTAAAAAGAATTAGCAGAAAAAATTATAATACTGAAATATAAAAATAGTCCCTTCAACTCGATAGGACTATTTTTTTAATTGATAGATTAAGGAGAAATGATGGTATAAATTACTTTGGAAAAATGAACCTCCATATTGCAAATTCATTCTCTCTAATTTTAGTCCCATACCAGCCGAAAATCCATTTAATCCATTGGACTGATCTTGAATATTTAAATCATAACGTCTAATAATATTGTAGCCTAAATCAATGTTCACTTGTTGCCCTATAAAAATCTCTGAGCCGATCGTTAAATGATTAAAAACATTTTGTAATTGACTGGGCGCTGAAGCTGTTTGAGCTTGCGCATAAACAGGGTCGTAATAAGAATTATTCCAAACAGAAAGTCGATCAGCAGTTAAGGAAAACTGAAGGGGTGCATATTCCATTTTTTTAGTCCAGCCCAGGATCAAATTAAAAGGCAAGTCTTGCTTATGCGTTTCACTTCCAATTTGCATCCCAACATTCTTAACTAATAAACTTACTTGTGACAATTTATTGCTAGATAAATATTTTAGACCAATATCCATGGCAACTGCACTTGACTTGTACAATCCATAATTTGAGTGAATATATTTTAGACTACTTCCAATTCTAATATTTGGAATGTAATCACTAGAAGCTGAAAACTGCACTGCATAATCACTAGGATGCATTTGGCCAATATCATTACCAGCGACATCGGTCATATTGATATTGCCATAATCTAAATAATGAACGCCTAGGCCCCAACTAATTTTCTTTTGCTCCCAATATTGAGCACTCATTACATCGTATTGCTGAATACCTGCAAAATAGGGCTTGATGCCAATATAAAGTTGATGTTCCATTTCCTCATTTAATAAAGATGGATTGTACATAGCAAGCCCTAAATCATTACCAATGGAACTTATATTTAAACCACCCAAAGCTGTAATTTTTGGACTATTAGGTAGCTCTAAAAAATTGTATACAGCATTGCCTGCTGTTGTTTGCGCAATGGAAATATTCAATAACACCAACAATGAAAACAGGGTCATAAAAAACCCTAGCTTTTGTTTGTGATGAATAGATTGTATCATATAACAAAGCTAGGGTTTACTAGTAGAATATCAAATAAATTGCAATGGCTAAATTACACCAGGGCCAAGTCTAAAACCTGTTGCATATTTTTCACATAATGGAATTGAACTCCTTTAATGAAAGTTTGGTCAATTTCATTTACATCTTTTTCATTTTGCCAACATAAAATTATCTCTTTCATACCAGCTCTCTTAGCAGCTAATATTTTTTCTTTAATACCTCCTACCGGCAACACCTGACCTCTTAAAGTTATTTCCCCTGTCATTGCTAAATAAGGCTTTACTTTCCTTCCAGTAAAAGCAGAAGTTAACGCAGTCAACATAGTGATACCTGCACTTGGTCCATCTTTTGGAACCGCACCTTCCGGCACATGCACATGAATTGACTTAGTAGTGAATAATACAGGATCCACTCCAATCTTTTTTGCATTTGCTTGCAAATAAGTTAATGCAGTAGAAGCACTTTCCTTCATTACATTACCTAAATTACCTGTCAATTTCATTTCACCTTTTCCGTCAGATAATAAAGCTTCGATAAATAAAATATCACCTCCCACATAAGTCCATGCCAATCCAACAGCCACTCCTGGCATGTTTACGGTTTTGTATAATTCATTACTATACCTCGCCTGGCCTAGAATTTTATGTAAGTCCAACTTGCTTACTGTTGGTTTTACTTTGTGTTTATAAGCCAACTCTTTTGCTTGGTAACGCATAATGGATGCTAATTGACGATCCAATTCTCTTACCCCACTTTCTCTTGTATAATCTTCAATAATTTTTTCAAGTACATTGTCTTGCACTTTAAAATTTACTTTATTTAATCCATGCGCTTCTTTTTGCTTTGGCAATAAATGTCTTTTAGCAATTTCTACTTTCTCTTCAACTGCATATCCGCTTAAATCAATAATTTCTAAACGGTCTCTTAATGCTGGTTGAATATTACTAATATCGTTAGCTGTTGCTATAAATAGTGTTTTACTTAAATCATATTCTGATTCTAAATAATTATCATAAAAACTATTGTTTTGCTCAGGATCCAACACTTCCAACAATGCACTTGAAGGATCTCCACGATGGTCACTTCCAATTTTATCAATCTCATCCAAAATCATTACAGGATTAGAGGTCTTAACTTTTCTTAAACTTTGAATGATTCTTCCCGGCATAGCACCAATATAGGTTTTACGGTGCCCTCTTATTTCACTTTCATCATGCAATCCACCCAAACTTACTCTCACATATTTTCGACCAATCGCATGTGCGATTGATTTACCCAATGAAGTTTTACCAATACCAGGAGGACCTAGAAAACATAAAATAGGGCTTTTCATATCCCCTTTTATTTTTAGTACCGCTAGGTATTCTAAGATTCTATTTTTAATCTTCCCCATTCCATAATGGTCAGTATCCAATACTTTTTTAGCATTCTTTAAATCATAATTATCGTCGGTATACTCTCCCCAAGGAAGGTCTAACAATAAATCAAGATGATTGTATACCACCGAATAATCTGGAGTACTTGGATGCATACGCTCCAATTTCTCCAAGCCTGTTTGGAATAATTTTTTTGCAGCTTCGGGCCATTTTTTTCCTTCGGCCTTCTTTTTCATATCCGCTACTTCACGTTCATTAGGATCTCCGCCTAATTCATCCTTAATGCTTTTAAGTTGCTGTTGTAAAAAATAATCTCTTTGCTGTTTGTCAATTTCAGTACGCGTCTTATTTGTTACTTTATTTTTTAATTCAACAAACTGTAATTCTTGTTGTAAAAACTGAATTAATTTCTCTGCTCTTAAAGTAATATCATTGGCCGCCAATAAACCTTGCTTCTCAGGCAATTCTACATTTAAGTTGGAACTTACAAAATTGATAAGGAATAAAGGGCTTTCAATATTCTTTAAAATCAGCGCCGCCTCGGATGGGAAATTAGGGGACAACTGAATAATTTGAGTCGCTAAATCTTTGATGGTAGAAAGGTGTGCTTGGAAATTTTGATCCTCAGGACTTACTTTCTCTTCTTCTAGCACTTTTATTTCTGCTTTAAAGAAAGGCTCTAATTCCTTCATCTCTAATAACTCAAAACGCTTTTTACCTTGAATGATAATGGTCGTGCCGCCGTCTTGCATTTTAATCATTTTCATGATTTTTGCAACGGTACCTATTTGACATAAATCTGCAGGGGTCGGATCTTCCACATTGCCATCCTTTTGCGCAACCACTCCAATTAATTTGTCATTATTATAGGCCGCTTTTACCGCCTGTATACTTTTATCCCTGCCAACTGTAATTGGAATGACTACTCCAGGAAATAAAACGGTGTTCCTTAAAGGCAAAATAGGAATTAAAGAATCTATCGTTAATGCAGGTTCATTTTCAATATCCTGTTCGTTAAAAGAGAAAAGAGGTATAAACTCATTCTCTTCTTCTGGTTTTAATAAAAATTTATTCACGATGCTACTTTTATAAATTAGTCAAAATGTCACAACTCAATATCCCATTGATACATCTATGGACAAAGCCGTATAATGCAATATTAATGCCAAACACCATGAAAAATTGATAATTAATGCCTTATGGGCAAAAAAAATCCCTCCGTTTTCGGAGGGACCTTCTTGCAAGAAGTTTATATACTTCTAATTACTTTTTTGCAGCAGAATCAACTTTAACTGCAGAAGAATCAACTTTAGTTGAATCCATTTTAGCAGCAGCTGTGTCAGCTTTAGCAGCAGTAGAATCAGCTTTAACTTCAGTTGAAGCACCACCACAAGCAGCTAATGCAGCGATAGCGAAAATTGCGAATACTTTTTTCATTTTCAAGGTTTTTTAAGTTTGGTATAAAAATACGAGTGCGAAGTTATCGTTTAGCATTAAAAATTCCAAATTTTAACAATATTTTTTTAAATTATATGAAAATTTCGGCTTTTTCCTATTTCTTTCTGAAGTAGATACGCACCGGAACCCCTGTAAATTTAAAATTGGCCCTAACCTGATTCTCTAGATAATTACGATAAGGGGTTTTAATATCATCTGGAAAATTGGTAAAAAACGCAAAACTTGGCACCCTAGTAGGCAACTGCTGTACAAATTTGATCTTGATAACATGACCTCTAACCACAGGAGCTTGGTAGTTACCGATAGCTTTAAGCATCACTTCATTCAACTTAGATGTAGCAATTTTCCTATGTTTATTGTCAAATACATCCAAAGCAATTTCAATTGCTTTAAAAATTCTAGTTTTCTCTACAGCGGAAATAAATAAAATAGGTACGTCTGTAAAAGGTGCCAGTTTGTCTCTTAGCACTTTTTCATAGTCTCTAGCCGTATTCGTTTCCTTAGAAATTAAGTCCCATTTGTTCACTAAAAATACAATACCCTTTCCCTTTTTTGCAGCCAAACTAAAGATGCTAAGGTCTTGAGCAGTAATGCCTTTAACGGCATCAATTACCATTAAACATACATCTGCTTCATCCATTGCCTTAATGGCACGGATCACAGAATAAAACTCTAAATCGTCTTTCTCTTTATTCTTTCTTCTAATACCGGCAGTATCAATTAATATGAACTCCTTTTGGAACATATTATAATGGGTATGTATGGTATCTCGCGTAGTCCCGGCAATATCACTAACAATGGTACGATCTTGGCCAATCATGGCATTCAATAAACTAGATTTACCCACATTTGGCTGACCAATAATGGCAATTTTAGGTACCGCTGGTGCTTCTTCAGGTTCTTCACCTTCTGGCAAATCTGCTTCTTTAGCAATGGTCTTTCTATTGGGTTCTTCCTTCATATCGGCAATTACCGCATCCAATAACTCTCCCGTTCCACTACCCGATATAGCACTTACAAAATAGTTATGTTCAAAGCCCATACCGTAAAATTCGGTGGCCTCTAAGGCTCTATTGGAATTATCTACCTTATTCACACATACATAAACTGGCTTAGTGGTTCTTCTTAGTAAGTCTGCCATGGCAGCATCCAAGTCGGTCATGCCCACAGCAGCGTCCACCATAAAAATCATGGCATTCGCTTCCTCAATAGCAATTCTCACCTGTTTGCGAATCTCGGTCTCAAACATATCTTTAGAATCTGGTACAAATCCACCTGTATCTATCACATTAAAATGCTTTCCACCCCATTCCGTTTCTCCATATTGGCGATCTCTTGTCACTCCACTAATATCATCCACAATTGCTTTTCGCTCTTCTAACAAGCGATTAAACAAAGTGCTCTTGCCCACATTGGGCCTTCCTACTATTGCAACTGTATAACTCATAATAATTAAATTTAATATTCAATTAAACTATCTTAAATAATTGTTTT
>DAIUEC010000107.1:0-6121 GCA_036845345.1 Sediminibacterium sp. | reverse complement strand
AAAATGAATTTTGTGTAAAGCCCCAGTCATTGGATTTATCTTCAAATTTTAAATTGCCACCATTGCGAAACATTTTATTAGGCACCGCAATAGAAGGTATCTTACTCACCAAGTCGGTTAAATTTTTTCTACCAGATTGAATCATTTTTTCCTTGATTTCATTGGCGTCAAAATCCAAAAAGTCCTGATTGGTTAAGTCACGGTATATTCCATTACAAATATAAATGTCATTATAGCCATCATTGTCTGCATCAAACATTAAGGCTCCCCAACTCCATTCGGATGCATTTACGCCACTATAATTAGCAATATCTATAAACTTATTGTGCTTTGTGTTTAATTGCAAAGTGTTTTGCAAAAATTGATGGTGAAAATCATTTCTTTCTTTTAAACGATACTGGTCAATATCATCAAAGCTTAAAGTGGTTTTTAAACGATAATCGTCGGCTGGCAACATATCGGTTGTGAAAATATCAGGATACCCATCATTGTTGATGTCTCCAATATCAGCTCCCATGGATGCAAAACTAGTATGCGACAATAGCGTATCTAGCTGATCTTTAAATGTTCCATTTTTTTGATTAATATATAAATAATCTCTTTCAAAAAAATCATTAGAAACATAAATATCTGGGTAATGGTCTCCGTTAATATCGCCAATGGAAATACCTAAACCAAAACTCATTAAAGTACCATGAATTCCAGCCTGCTTAGTGACTTCAACAAAATGGCCATTGTCATTTCTGAATAAATGATCTCCACCGCCCTTCATATTTTCAGGCACTTTCCAATCCTTGGCAAGCAAGTCCCTTTGTTTTGGATACCCTAAACTATTTACGGGAATAGGACTGTTATTGATGATAAAGCAATCCAAGTCGCCATCCATATCATAATCAAAGAAGGTAGCCTGGGTAGTATAACCCGTGTTCGCTAAGCCATACTCAGCAGCTTTGTCTGTGAAAGTAAGGTCATGGTTGTTGATAAAAAGTTGATTGGCCCTTGTCTTTTCATCATCCATGCTTCCTGCATTAGAAACGTAAATATCTAACCAGCCATCATTATTGATATCCACTAAAACTACACCAGTGCTGAATTGTTTTTTGTCAACAAACCCAGCCTTTGCAGAAATATCTTCAAATTTAAAATTACCCTTGTTTAAATATAATTTATTGGAACCTTGATTGGCAGTAAAAAATACATCTGGCAATCCGTCGTTGTTTAAATCTCCAACAGCAACCCCTCCGCCATTATAAAAGTTTCGATAATTTAAAATATTGATGGTATCGTTGTCTACTACTTTATTATTAAAATCAATACCCGTATTATTTACTAATTCAAATAGCGTATCCTGATTTTTTTGGGTAGTACAGGCAAACATAAACAAGCAACCCGCAATGGCCAGGTATTTACAATTCATTTTCACAGCATCAATATAATTCATGAGGGAATTTTAAATTAATTGGATTGATATAAAACAGGGTAATCATTGTTTTGTAAAAACAAGAATTGAACTTTGCCCTGTCTATTTATTTTTTTGATATCTCTCATTTGACCCTTTAATAATATTCCTGATTGTGTTGGATCAAGCACTTCAAATTGACCATTTTGTTTTTGCAATAAAACATCTACAAAATTAGCATCCAATCTTTCATACTGCGGTTGGTAGTCAAAATGATTTCCGCCTACAATAAGATCTAATTTGCCATCATTATTTAAATCAGCAACTTCAATGGCATTAACACTACTCATTTGTGTCATTGCTGGCAATTTAACAATCTCAAATTGACCGCCACCTTTATTAATAGCAATGATGGAGCTTGCGTAATCAAAATGCTTTACAATTGCTGACTTAATATCTTCTACCTGAAATATTTCCTGTATGGATTTGTTAGCGTATTGAATGTGTTTTAAATTATTTTTCTTGATAGCTGGAACCATCTCTTCTAATTCTCTTTTCACTACTACCGGCTTATCTTTTCCATCCACTGTGTAAGTAACTACTTTATCTTTAATACCATTTTTGTCAAAATCATTTACAAATAGTTTAACAGGATTTTCTTTGGATGGTTGTAAGTAAAAATTTTCACCCACATTGCCAATGATTAAATCCATTTTGCCATCAAGGTTCACATCGGCTACTTGCAAGGTTTGCCACCAACCATTTAAATCGTTCAGGTTTGATTTTATTTCAACAAATTTTTCATTTTGGAATTTAAAAATATGAGGAGCCATCCACTCACCTACTACTACTAATTCCATTTGCTTATCCCCATCTATATCTGTCCAACTTGCTCCAGTTAACATACCAATGGTTGCTAAATCTGGGGCTTTGTTTGCAGTAACATCAATAAAATGACCCTTACCATCATTTTGTAATAAAAAGCTATTGGGATTCATTCCATACACAAAAGGATAATTCCTAGAAGCAATAAATAAGTCTACAAATCCATCATGGTTAAAATCATAAGGAGCAATTGCTGCTACATTCATTGATGTATTAGGGAACGCATTGGCGTCAATCGTAAAATTTCCTTTGCCATCATTTTTGAATAATCTTAATTGAAGCTCCCTTGTATTAATTTCATTATTATTTCCTCCGGGTCCAATGATTAAATCTAAATCACCATCTTTATCTACATCCACTAATTGCACTGCTACATCTTCAAAGCTTTTAAATGCTTCAAATGATGGTTGTGGTTTAAGCGTAAACTTACCTGCTTTATCTTGCAAATAAACCTGACCAGGGTGCTCAGGAGTTCCTCCAATAAAAATATCTTCTATACCATCTCCATTCATATCTCCAATCGCTGCCTTAGGTCCTTCTTTCGAAAGCATTTCTGGTACACCTCGCTCTGCATAAAAATCAATCACATCATTTTCGGTATGCTTTAAAAAATTAGTTTCCACTTTTGTAAATAGTGGCTTAACTGCTTGCAAATTAATTCCCTCAAATTTACGTCCTTGTGTGGGTTGTTTTAAATTATGAACCTTATTGATTGAAGGATTTATAATGGTTGACACAATTCTATTAGGCCAAATAATAACCATTGAATCTACTTTTGCTGCTTGACCAATCCCTACAATTTGTTTGTAGTCCACTGAAGATTGAAACCCTCTACTTGGAATTACTTCCTTGGTTAAAATTGATGCGCCAATATGCAATTGAATTTTACTACCCACCGCAAAAGTATTTTTCCCTTCGCCTTTTAATTGAATACCCACATAGTTATTGTGATTCAACTCTCTTGAATTATTCTTATAAATAAAACTAGGTTGATTTTCATTGTTGATGACTAAATCCAAATCACCATCATTGTCTAAGTCACCATAGGCTGCTCCATTAGAAAAGCTTGTTTGACTCAAACCCCATTTATTTCCAATATCTGTAAATTTTAAATTGTGTTCGTTTTTGTATACTTTATTAGGGATAGGTGTTTTAGGAATTTGCTTTAACACTTGATCTACTTCATCTTTCCTGCCCGTTAAAATCATTTTTTGAATTACATCATTGGCGAAAAAGTTCATGAAGTCCAAATCGGTTACATCATGATTCACTCCATTACATGCTAGGATATCATTCCATCCATCATTGTCCATATCAAACATCAAAGCGCCCCAACTCCAATCCGAAGCAGATACGCCTGCATAATTTCCAATATCTTTAAAATTACCCGATGGCCCATTTAATTGTAAACAGTTTTTTACATAGTGGTAATAAAACCCTGCATTGATTTTTCGATTGAACATATCAATATCATCAAAGGCGCCTGTTGTTTTAATTCTAAAATCAGAAAGCGGCAACATGTCTGTAGTGAAAATATCACTATACCCATCATTGTTTACATCTGCTATATCAGCACCCATGGAAGAAAAACTAGTGTGCTGCATTTTATCTTCTAATACATCTTTAAATTTCCCGTTTTTTTGATTGATGTATAAATAATCACGTTCGTAAGAATCATTCGCGACATATACATCCGGATATCCATCATTATTAATATCACCAACCGAAACACCCATACCAAAACTTAATAAAGTTCCGTGAATACCTGCATCCTGTGTTACTTCAGTAAAATGTCCATTGTCATTTCTAAATAAATGATCCCCACCTCCTTTTAAAAAATCTCCCACCGGCCATTTGCTTTCTAATAAATCTCTTTTATTGGAAAACTCTAATTGATTTACAGGGATTGGACTATTGTTAATCATAAAACAATCCAAATCACCATCCATATCATAATCGAAAAAAGAAACCTGCGTAGTGTATGCTTTGATATCTAATCCATATGCTTTTGCTGATTCGGTAAAAGTACCATCATGATTATTGATATAAAGCTTATTTAATCGATTTCCCGTAGGCATATGACCCGAAGAACATACATATATATCCAACCAGCCATCCGCGTTAATATCAGCCATTACAACGCCTGTATTCCATTTGTCATCCTCAATGATGCCCGCTTTTTTTGAAATGTCTTCAAATTGAAAATTGCCCTTATTTAAATATAACTTGTTAAAGCCAGCATTCGATGTCATAAAAACATCTGCCAATCCATCATTATTAATATCTCCAATGGCTACTCCACCGCCATTGTAAAAGTTTCTGAATAAAAAGCTATTTTCTTTTTTCCCATCATCCACTTGATTTACAAAATTGATGCCTGTATTTTCCATCAATTCAAACAATGGCTTTTCCTTTTTTAAGTTACAACTTGAACTAAAAAATACAGCCCCAGAAAAAATTAATAAAAATGATTTACGCATGATAACTTGTATAAAAAAAAGAAGAGGCCAATAAAATTGGCCTCTTCAAAATTAGATATTTAAATTGTAAATTTTACAACTAATATCCAGGATTTTGAGTCAAATTAGGGTTCGCTGCTAAAGCCTGTGAAGGAATAGGGAACAATAAATATTTCGGATCATCTGTTGGCTTATATTGCCATGGTTTCAAGAACACACCGAAACGGATTAAATCTGTTCTTCTTTGAGATTCCCAATAGAACTCTCTACCTCTTTCAGCCAACAATGTTGTTGGGTCTTCAGGATTATTAGTGTTTACTAATGGCATTGAAGTTACTGTAGCTGCTTTTCTTGCTGTTCTTAATTGATTAATTAAAGTTAAAGCACCTGCAACATCAGGAGAACCTGCGCGCATTTTTGCTTCAGCAACCATCAATAAAACATCTGCATAACGAAAAATTACTAAGTCATTACCAGAAGGTCCACCATAAGAAGCAGCACCGTTAGAGAAGTCAGGAGTGTATTTAACAACACGTATACCTGTAACCTCTAAGTTAGCACCTGTTTCTTTCATATCGCTTGCTATTGTTGGATCAAATGCTAAAGGAGCACCTTTTCTATCTATTTCAGCAGCACCAGTTTCGTTATATTGTTGACCAATTAAGAAACCTGGCTTAATACCAGATTGCGGTGTAGATAACCAGCTAAAACGACCACCAATACGAGTATCTACTGAAGTATCAGCATATTTACCAGAAATATTGCCTGCTTTAAATTGAGTTACACCCACCATTGCAGTTGTAGCACCAAAACTATTGTAGAAATCACTAATAGTTGAGAATCCATTCCAACCTGCGTTTGGATTTAATGGAGTATAAGAATTGTAATGCAAAGTCTTAGCCCAAGTACCATTGATACCACTATTATTAGCGCCTACACCTGTAGTGTTTACAAAAGTGAAGATATTTTCTTTTGAAGCTCCATTGTTTACATCAAAATTGCTAAAATATTCAGTAGCTAAACTGTATTTACCAGCAGCAATAATAGAGTTACCAATAGAGATTACTTGTTGCATATCAACATCTGCAAATGTTGGAGCTGCTTTATTAACCCAAGCACCTCTATTCAAATAACATTTCATTAATAAAACATTAGCACTTGTTTGATTTGCTTTATCAGGTGTTGATGTTGTTGGTAAGCTAGGAATAATTGCTGTTAATTCAGAAATTATAAAATTAGCACCAGCTGCACCTGCATATACTTGTGGGGCATTCAATAAGTTATCGCCTGGATTTCTTACTGGAAACTGACCATACAAGTCTAATAATTGATACAATGATAACGCACGGATAAATCTAGCTTCAGCAGCTTGTTGAGC
>DAIUEC010000106.1:0-6401 GCA_036845345.1 Sediminibacterium sp. | reverse complement strand
CGTTTATTCATAAAAATGCCCCCATTAAGTGTCTAACTTTTTGGGGGCAGTCCACTAATGGAGGGGCTTTTTAAATCTATTTATAAAGCTGTTACTTATTGCTTTTTTTTCTTACGATCGTATTGGCAACACTCGTCCAATTTTTTGTAAGCTTCTTCACTTGCTTGCTTATGCTCGGTATCATAACCAGCGGCTGCTACAGAGGTTTCAATTTTATCATTATTTGTTTTAGCTGGGTCAAAAGATACTGTCAATAATTTTGATACCTTATCCCAACTAGCGGTTGTAGCACCAGCATCTTTTGCTGCTTTTTCAATATGATTTCTGCACATTCCACAATTGCCAGCTACTTTAATAGTAGTTGGATTTTGAGCTTGCGCCGTAAACACAATTGCCAATAAAACTAAGCTTGTAAATAATATCTTTTTCATTTTATTCAATTTTAATATTTCTTAAATTATTTGATTGCTAGCTAAAATTACAAACGAATTGAGTGATAACCCATATCAATTCGCCAATTAATTGATAAAATTCCACCAAATACCTACTCTAAACCACATGCCCAAGCTTGGATAGTTTTGTGCAGTAAAATTGTAGGCTGTCCCCATAGACTTACTAGTAGGCAACAAGGTATTTAAATTTTCCAGTCTTATATAGCCTTTAAAGCGTTTGATCATGAAGTTTAAATAGGCATTTGCAGTAGGTCTATTTTGGGTAGTAAAGCTATTTTGCAAATAAAACTGACCTGTGAATGGCATATATGCGTCCGCCTGATAGTTAGTATGATAGATGACTTCTAGTCCTGTAGAAAGATTTAAATTTTTGTAAAAATTACCTTCAAATGCAAGTCTTTGTCTTGTAACAATAAAGGGGATATGTAATGGAGCATTTGGATCAACTACTTGCATGGTTACTTGATTGTACCAATACCAGTGCTTACTTAATCCCATTTTGTTTTCAACCTGACCTCTTATATAATTCAATACAGTTCCATAAACTACTGGCTGAAAACCACTGGAATAATATTGGAAGTTTTGAATCAATTGATAATTCACACTTGCATTCCATCCCGCTGCTTTATTACCTATGATACCCTCCAATACCGTTGCATTTTCTTTGGTAATTGATTTAAGCGCATTGATTGGAAATTGGGTAATGCCTAAAGTATTTACAGAAGGTGTTCTATTTAAATTTTGAAAAGACAATTGAATATAAGTGCCCGCTTTTGTCAAGACTCTTGATAAGGAAGCTTGTGCACTAAAATCACCTGAGTGAAACCCATTTAAATAAAGCTTACCCGTAGCGAGTAAATCCCAAAGCTGGTTTCTAGTTTTGTTTTTATACACCCCCAATCCATAAATATCATAATTGTTCCAAGCTTCCACTCCATTAAAATTAGCAGTCATTTGTGCGTATCCGGCGCCCAATTGTAAAAACTGATTGCTATTCATCTTTTCAGGGAAACTAACTAAGCTAAATTCATTTGAAAATATATTCCAACTATCTACTATTTTTAAAGTAGCTGTTGAATCATATCTTACACCAAAATATTGCAAATAATTAGCTGCATTTGGATTCGCATCTTGAAAACCAAACTGGCTACTTTGTAATTTTATTTCATTTTGGAAACGCAGTCTTGGATAAAACAAATGCGTTACAATTGTGTCCTTAACAATAGAATCTTTTTGTCCAAAATCATAGGTTTGCTTCCATGCAAAAGTATTTTTATTATAAGTAGTTCCTGTTGCAATGCTTGTATTGAAAGGATTTCGGAAGGAAGCTCCGCTTACTCCTAATCTTGTATCCAATTCAAATGGATCATTTAAGGAAAGACTATCTAATAATGCTGCATTTTTTAACCCCCCGTTTTCAGAAGATGCAGTAGTATTGAATAACATGGTAAAGAATGATTCATATCTTTTTCGCTTAGATTGAAAATGTGCCGTTATGCGCATATTATTCATATTCGCATTTTGATTTTTTACATTTCCCGGAGAATTACTAAACCTATATTCAAACGAAAAATTAAGTTGCTGTTGTTTATTTTGGGTATGCTTCACTTCCACCATTTGTTCTCCTTTTCCTCCTAACAAATATCCAAATTCAGTATAGGGTCTTGTTGTTTGATAAAAAGGCGTTCCCTCTAATGTGTAATTATAGCCATCATATGCATGAAAACCATCATCCCATCCAATTTGTTTATTGGTATTAAATAAATAAGATTTAGTAGCAGTTCCTAAATTCCCTAGATTATAGGAAGTGTAAGGAATTGGATAATGCACATAAAAGTCATTGATACTTGAATCCAATTTTTGAATTTCATTATTATTATAAAACTTATAATAAATAGTAATGGAGTCTGCGTTCTTATCTCTTCTTTGCAAGGAGTCTGTTTTCTTTGGTGTTTGTACACCTCGGCCAGCTTGACCATAATTCCCTCCACTATTAATAACCTGCAATGGCTGTTGTGCATGAACAAGCCCATGCGTTAAAAGCAATACAATAAAAAGTGAAATATATTTATTGAAAATGGACATGCTTGCTTGGTTATGCAATTTCCTTTAACAACTCACTAAATATTAATGTCAACTTAGGCTCAGCAGCATTGGCAGCTTCTAATACTTCCTCATGCGTAATTACATTATTATCTTCACGAATTCCTAAATCGGTTACCACACTTATTGCAAAAACTTTCATACCACAATGCACTGCCGCAATATTTTCTTGCACAGTGCTCATACCTACTACATCTCCACCTACTGCCTTTATTAATTTGTATTCAGCCCTTGTTTCAAATGTAGGACCAGTAACACCCACATAAACGCCCTCATGCAATTTAATATCATTTGCTGCTGCAATTGCTTTTGCTTTTTGAATAAATGTTTCAGCATAAGGCTCACTCATGTCTGGGAATCTTGTACCCAACGCCTCTTCATTTTTTCCTAATAAAGGATTAATGGTAAACAAACTGATATGATCTTTTAATATCATTAAATCTCCAACTGCATAATCTGGATTTACTCCGCCGGCAGCATTGGATAATAATAAATTTTCAACTCCTAATAATTTTAAGACACGAACAGGATAAACTACTTGTTGTGGTGTATAACCTTCATAAAAATGAAAGCGCCCTTCCATTACCCAAACCTTTTTACCATTTAATTTGCCCAGTATTAATCGGCCTTTATGACCTTCTACAGTACTTACTGGAAAATGAGGAATTGCTGAATAAGGGAGCTCAAAATCTACCTCAATTTTAGAAGCTAAATTTCCTAGTCCACTGCCCAAAATAATGGCAGTAGTCGCCGTTTCACTAACC
Organism: Sediminibacterium sp.; assembly: GCA_036845345.1. Lineage (GTDB taxonomy): Bacteria > Bacteroidota > Bacteroidia > Chitinophagales > Chitinophagaceae > Sediminibacterium. The sequence continues at coordinate 3,082 of DAIUEC010000106.1, read as the reverse complement.
TTAGATTTTATGAAATTTGCAGTCTCCTGTAACTGTGTCATTAATTGAGTCATGAATGCCTATAATTTAGACGCAAATATAACAAGCAAACTGCATTAATTGGGTTAAAACTAGCTTTTAGCTTCTTGTCCTTTTGTGATTGGATCATTTTTTAAGACCAAATATGCAATGATTGAACTTATAAGCATAAAAACAGCACCCACTAAAAAACCTGCTCCCGGAAAATAGATGTGTAAACTATTGTCTTTTCTTGAGAAAAACGTAGTTAACCAAATCATTAATGGAGGACCAAAAATAGCCGTTAAACTTTGTAACCCAGTTAAAGATCCTTGTAATTCTCCTTGTTCATTTTTTGCAACATGAATAGATATAAGTGATTGCAATGCAGGGCCAGATATTCCGCCTAAACAATAAGGAATTAAAAACACAAACATCATCCAACTTTGTGATGCAAATGCAAATAATATTAATCCAATAGCTGATAATAAAATACCAATATAAACACTCTTTTCATTTCCTAGTCTTGGATTCACTACTCTAATCAAAAGTCCTTGCACTAAACCCACTAATAATCCTACAACACCCAAAGAAATACCAATAGTTCTAGCATCCCAACCAAACTTACTCATATTTGCTAAACTCCAATTACTTTGAACGGAGTGAGATGCAATGTAAATAAAAAACATAGCAACAATGAGTCCAAATACTGCAGGATATTTATTTAAATTTTTTAGGGCGCCAATAGGATTCGCTTTTTTTATGTTAAACTTTCTCCTATGTTCTTTGTTTAGAGATTCAGGTAAAATAAAATAGCCATATAAAGCATTAATAAATGCCAAGAAGGCAGCAATATAAAAAGGAACACGTAATCCTATATGTCCAAGTAATCCTCCAATTAAAGGTCCAATGATGAATCCAATTCCAAATGCCGCTCCTATCATACCAAAGTTTTTCGCACGATTAGTTTCATCACTAATATCAGCCATATAAGCAGCTGCTGTTGGAATACTTGCACCTGTTATACCGGCAAACATTCTTCCTATAAATAACCATCCAACCGAAGGGGCTAATGCTAAAAATATATAGTCGATTCCAAAACCCAATAAGGATAATAATAAAATAGGGCGTCGACCATATTGATCACTTAAACTTCCAAAAATGGGCGCGCATATAAATTGCATGACCGCATAGATAGAGGTTAAATACAATAAGGGCTCCTCAATAGCTGCCACATTTCTCCTATCTGTAATGTGGTAAAAATCTTGCAATAACTGAGGGACTACTGGAATAATAATTCCAAAACCTATAACATCAATCAAGATGGTTATAAATATAAAACCTACAGCTGCTTTTCTGTCGTTTTTTCTCATAATGACGTAAATATAGGAAAAAATTACGCTTCATTCCTAAATACGATCACCCCGTCGAATATGTCAATTAATACCTTCTTGGTTTTATCAATTTCGCCACTTAAAATTTTCTTACTTAACTCATTCACCACCATTTTTTGAATCAATCTTTTTAAAGGTCTAGCACCAAACTGCATATCAAATCCTTGCTCAGATAAAAACTCAACCAAGTAGTCACTAAACTCAATTTGCATTCCATTTTCTGCCACCAAATGCTTTAAATTATTTAATTGAATTTTTACAATCGCTGCCATTTGTTTTTGTAACAAAGGGGAGAACATTATGATCTCGTCTACCCTGTTTAAAAATTCGGGACGAATGGTTTGCTTTAACAAAGCCATTACTTCGGTTTTAGATTGCTCAACTTTTGTATCCAAATTTTTATCCGTTACCCCTTCAAATGTTTCTTGAATAATATGACTACCAATATTGGAAGTCATAATAATAATGGTGTTTTTGAAGTTGACAGTCCTTCCTTTATTATCAGTCAAATGGCCATCATCTAATACTTGTAATAAAATATTCCAAACATCCGGATGTGCTTTCTCAATTTCATCTAATAACACTACACTATAAGGTTTACGACGCACTGCTTCCGTTAATTGACCACCCTCATCATAACCCACATATCCGGGAGGCGCTCCTACGAGTCTTGAAACAGAATGCTTTTCTTGATACTCACTCATATCAATACGTGTCATCATGGAATCATCATCAAATAAATATTCTGCCAATGCTTTTGCTAACTCAGTTTTACCTACCCCGGTAGTGCCTAAAAATATAAAGGAGCCAATTGGTTTTTTAGGATCTTGCAATCCTGCTCTGCTTCTTCTTATCGCATCTGACACTGCGCTAATGGCTTCTTCCTGACCAATTACACGTTGATGCAATTCTTCTTCCAAGTTTAATAATTTCTCTCTTTCCGATTGCAACATTTTACTTACCGGAATACCTGTTGCTTTGGCTACATTTTCTGCAATATCTTCTGCATCTACTTCCTCTTTCATTAAGCGCTTTTCGTTCGCTCCTAATTCATTTAATTCCTTGGTATAAGTTTCTAAATTAGCTTCCTGCTCCTTCATTTTTCCATATCTAATTTCCGCAACCTTACCATAGTCACCATTACGCTCAGCCACTTCTGCTTCCTGCTTTAACTTTTCAATTTCAGATTTTGCTTTTTGCACTTTATCTACAATTTCTTTTTCACTCGTCCACTTTGCTTTCAAAGTATCTTGCTGCACTGTTAAATTGCTAATTTCAATATTCAAAGCCTTTAATTGATCTGGATTATTTTCCCTTTTAATAGCTTCTCTTTCAATTTCTAATTGACGAATTTGACGCATTAATGTATCCAATTCTTCGGGCATAGAATTCATCTCTAAACGAAGCTTGGCAGCACTCTCGTCAATTAAATCAATCGCTTTGTCTGGCAAAAAACGATCAGTGATATAACGGCTAGATAATTCTACCGCAGCGATAATCGCTTCGTCTTTTATACGCACATGGTGATGCGTCTCATAACGCTCTTTCAATCCCCTTAAAATTGAAATGGCATCTTCCTTACTTGGCTCATCAATCATTACTTTTTGAAAACGACGCTCTAACGCTTTATCCTTTTCAAAAAACTTTTGATACTCTGCCAAAGTAGTTGCACCAATAGCTCTCAATTCACC
>DAIUEC010000105.1:0-6618 GCA_036845345.1 Sediminibacterium sp. | reverse complement strand
ATATAATTACATATTAATATATTATATAATTTTATAGTAAACAAATAAGTAAATTTCTTATTGTATTTTTTATATACATTTGTTGTATGATTGCATGTAAAAAAAGAATTATAGGTTTAAGTATCCTTTTGATCTTGTCCATAACTGTACAAGCCCAAAAGGAAACTAACCTATTAAAAAAACATGAAATACAACTCTTGTCCCTTTTATTAAGCGACTCAACAAATTATACATCCATTACGCTTAACAATGCTTTCAGTTTTGGTTTAGATAATGAACTTTTTACCAACTCAAATATTATTAAAAAAGGTAAGGAAGTGTTTGTACAGCCACTTGGTACTGGTAGATTATACAAAGCACAATTCATTAACGGGAAGCTCAATTTTGAGCGAATAGATAAAACAACCCACTCTGGGGTTAACTTTTTTGCACAAAATTTCTTTATCAAGGATACCTTATTCCAAGTGGGCGGCTTAGGATTTTGGCAAATAAGAGGTATTCTAAATTATTATAGTAAAAATACCAACCAATGGGAGTTGGTTCAAGCGAATAGACCTGTTCAAACCTATTTTGACAATCAAAAAGATGCAATCCTGCATTTTGATGACCAAAGAGCAGACCCAAAATTATTTATAAGTAATTCTTACTACTACCCTAATTATCCTAGTTCATTTGAAAGTGCATCAACTGATAGTTGTTACGCATTTGATTTTAATACCAGAACCTGGTCTGCCTTAGGAAAAGTAACAGAGGATTATAAAAAGATATTCGACATAAAGCACTCCCATGAGATGGATTTGCATGTAAAAAATTTATATATCACTCAAAGTCAATTAGATTTTTACTGGGTTGATTTTGAAAAGAATCAAATAGGAAGTTTTAATAGTAAAGAAAATAATAGACTTAGGGAAAATTGGTTAAGTCTCTACAATACAGATAAACGAGGCCTGCAATCAGGCTTCCAATTTAATCTTGGAAGTGATTTATATTTTGTGAAGCTTGATAAAGACAATGAATTAAGCTGGGTAAAAACGAAGCTCGATTTAAAAGAGATTAATAATAAAAATATCACTAAAATTTACACCACGAGTGCCAGTTTTACCGAAATGATTGTTGGTGTATACAGTCAACATAAATCGATCATCATTTTTATTTTGCTTTTGATATTTGTTGGCATTATCATTCGTTCAAATATTTTTAAAAGCAAAAAAATACCTAAAGAAGTAGTCACCATTTTATATGACAACTTTTTTAATGCATTAACTATTATTGAAAAAGAATTGATTGAAGCGTTATATCAAAGCCATCTTAAAGGAGAAGAACTTTCTACTAAGACCATTAATAAAATTATTGGCGTACAACAAAAAGACACATTGACTCAAAATAAAAGCAGAAGCGATCACTTTATTAAAATCAATCAAAAGTTTAAAATGTCTACGCAAAATGCAGAGTCATTATTTATTAAAACAAGAGATAGCGGTGATAAAAGACAATATAATTATTCTTTAAATCCTATCTATATACAAGCGATTGAAAAACTTTTAAAGGACTAGTAAGCTACAACCTCTGCGATCACTATGATCTGCACGACCTAATACTTTAAAAGTACCGTCTTCAAATACTTCACCCATATCTTCGGTTGCAATAAAAGAACAACTATAAATATTTCCAAGGTCAATAATATGCAGGATGCCTCTACCGGATAGCTTCAATGCTGTTGGATCCTCTTGTTCTCCTACCAATACCTTCATCCATGGTGGACATTTAAATATGCCATCCCTTAATGAATAAGCTTGACTCAGTAATTCAGTCATGCCATATTCTGATTGTATCTGTTTAACGCCTAAATTATTGGATAAAAGTCCATGTAATTCTTCCTTTGTTAATTCTTCTTTTCTTCCCTTCATCCCACCGGTCTCAATTACAGTAGTGTATTGAAGTAGTTGCTTGTACTCATTGGAAAAATCTATCAATGCAAAGCTTACTCCAATAAACCAGGTTTTAACTTTATTAGCTTCTAACTTTTTTAAAACCGTATCTAATTTTTCAAAATCATGTAAATAAAATCCACTATCAGGATGGCCAGAAACTTCGATTAATTTATTCACCATATACACTAATGAAGAGTGTTGGCGTTCTAAATAATTGGGCAATAAACCAATAATACAATAGTCCTTGGGGTTGCCATAAAACAGTTCAAAACATTTTAAAAAACTAGCTTCATATATATTTGCATCCTTTACCCAATGCTTACTTACTACGTCCTGAGTGGTGCCACTACTTTCAAATAAAGTGCTTGGCTTATCCCCTATATAAACGTCCTGGTTTTTAAAGAAAGAAATGGGTAAAAAAGGAATCGAATTAACATTATCTCCATTATCCAATGATTGATTCGACAAACGAATCCATTGATTGTATACTGGATTGTTTTGTGCTTGGAAATAGGCCAGTTTTTGAGCATAGGACAGGAATTCAGATGGCTTTAAGTTCCAAAGCTGAGCAATATCAAAAGGGGGCTGTACATCCTGAGTTGTCATATCTGCAAAAGTATCAATATTCTCCTAAAACGGCGCTGAAATATAATTCCAATATGTAGTATCTTGCACTCGTAAATCTCAAACCCATTTTATGGCAAAAGCGAATAGTAAAACAACAAAAACAAGTTCAAAAAAGGAATTAATTCAAGCAAATGCTTATAGTTTCCTAAAAGAATATATCAATAACCCTTCACCTGTTGGTTTCGAATCAAGTGGTCAAAAAATTTGGTTAAATTATATTTCAAAATATGTTGACACTACATTTACTGATCCTTATGGCACTGCAGTTGGGGTGATTAATCCCGATGCGCCATTTAAAGTGGTAATTGAAGCACATGCCGATGAAATTAGTTGGTTTGTTAATTATATTAATGACCAAGGATTAATTTATTTAAAAAGAAATGGTGGCGTTGATCATCAAATTGCACCAAGTATGCGTGTTTGGATTCATGGTAAAAAAGGCCCTGTAAAAGCTGTATTTGGATGGCCTGCCATTCATACTCGTTATAGCAGTGCAGATCAAAAAGAACCACAACCAAAAGTGGAGAACTTAACATTGGATTGTGGTGCGAGATCTAAAAAAGAAGTGGAAACTTTAGGCATTCATGTTGGTGCAGTAGTTACTTATGAAGAAGGATTTGATGAATTAGCAAATGATTTTATTATTGGTCGCGCATTTGACAATCGTGTTGGTGGTTTTATGATTGCCGAAGTGGCGAGAATGATTAAAGAAAATAAAAAGAAATTACCTTTTGGATTATACATTGTGAACGCAGTGCAAGAGGAAATAGGTTTAAGAGGTGCTGAAATGATTGCACGCAGAATCAAACCAAATGTTGCCATTGTAACTGACGTTACGCATGACACACATACTCCAATGATCAATAAAGCAATTGAGGGTGATATTCAATGTGGCAAAGGGCCTTCATTGGCTTATGCACCAGCAATTCATAATAAATTATTAGCTGTTGTTGAAGAAACGGCGAAAAATAAAAAGATACCAGTACAATTCAGAGCTTTAAGCAGAAGTACGGGTACAGATACCGATAGCTTTGCTTATGCTAATGACGGTTGCCCTTCGGTTTTAATTTCTATCCCATTAAGATACATGCATACTACTGTTGAAATGATTCATAAAAAAGACATTGTTGATACCATTCAATTAATGTATGAAACATTGTTAGTATTAAGCCCTAAAACAAATTTAAGCTACCTATAATGGGTGCGACCCCCATACGAATTGCGATACTAGATATGTACGAAGGCGTTCCCAATTTAGGGATGCGTTGTATTCATAATATTATCCAGGATTGGAGTACTACAAGTGGCCGCGAAACATTAGTTACGGTTTTTGATACCAGGGGTAATGGGGAAATTCCAGATGAAAATTTTGATATTTATATTTCAAGTGGAGGGCCTGGCTCTCCATTGGATACCGTAAACGATGCTTGGGATATTGCATTCACAGGATGGTTGGAAAAAATGTATGCTTTACAAAAACCAGTATTCTTAATATGCCATAGTTTTCAATTGGCTTGCAGACATTTTGATTTAGGAACAGTTTGTTTAAGGAAATCAAAGCAAATAGGAATATTGCCAGTGCATACTTTAATAGAAGATGACCTGTTTAAAGATTTGCAAGAAACATTTTATGCATTAGAGAGTAGATCCTATCAAATTATTGCACCCAATGATGAAAAAATTAAAAAGATGGGGGCTCAAATATTAGCATTAGAAAAAATGAGACCTGCCATTTCATTGGAGAGAGCCATTATGGCGATCAAGTTCTCTGAAAATATGTATGGTGTTCAGTTTCATCCTGAAGCAGATTTAGAAGAACTCAGCATTTATTTTAATGAACCATCCACTAAGGAAACTGTTATCAATGAGTTTAGTATTGAAAAATGGAATAGAATCATGGACCATCTTGACCAAGACTCTCCTATTATCAATACCCATAAGCACTTAATGCCCAATTTTTTAGATAAAGCCATTTTAGGATGATTAGTTCCGTAAGAAATACATTTAACCAAGCGTTTACTGATCAAAAATATCAGCAGATGCTTGCTAGTGTTTCAAAAATGAATGATGGCAAAATGGATTTTAGACTTGCCGAGACACCTGTATTCATTGATAGGACTACAAAAAATAAACTAGTAAAAGCAGGTGATGAGATTTGCGCTTTCATAACCAGTGATGCGTTTAAAACAAAGACCGAAAATTCGTTCTCCAAGGTAGCGACACCTCCCAATGAAGCTCCCTTACCAGCTTGCATTGTTATGGACTTTGCAATTTGCAAAAATGCGCATAATGAGATTGACCCTAAACTCATTGAATTGCAAGGGTTTCCTTCCTTATTTGGATTGGAAGTTTTTCACGACCGAGCATTTAGAAATTCATTTGAAATACCAGCAGGGTTTTCACCTTATTTGAATGGAACTGACGAGCAAAGCTATTTGCATTTTTTAAAAAATATAATTCAGGGTGATGGCGATAGACATACTGTTTTACTTGAATTATATCCTCATGAACAAAAAACTAGGGTTGACTTTTATTGCACTCAAAACTTAATTGGTATTCCAATTGTTTGTCTTTCAGAAATTTATACGGAAGGGAATGAATTGTTTTACGAGCAGGGAGGAAATAAAAAAAGAATTGATAGCATTTATAATAGGATTGTTTGGGATGAGATTGAAAAACAATCTGAAGCAATGAAGGAAAAGGCGAAATTACTTTTACAAGATTTAAAAATTGAATGGGTAACTCACCCCAATCATTTTTACAGAATCAGCAAGTACATCATGCCATTACTAAATTCAACTGCTGTTCCTACAACAAGATTTTTAAGCGCGATTTCTAATATCCCCTCCGATTTGGAAAATTATGTTTTAAAACCTTTATTTTCTTTTGCGGGTCAAGGCGTAATTATCGATGTAACTAAAAATGATATTGAAAATATAAAAGACCCTGAAAACTGGATTTTACAAGAAAAAGTGGAGTACGCTCCTATTATTGATACGCCAACGGGTGCTGCCAAAACAGAAATAAGATTATTTTATTTTTTGGACAATACAAACAATCAATACAAAGCTGTATTTAATTTAGCGAGGTTAAGTAAAGGAAAAATGATTGGCGTGAGTTATAATGCGGATAAAGATTGGGTTGGTGGGACTTTGGCATATTTTGAAATATAGAATAGAAACAAATTGTAAATATTAATTAATAAATTATAACAAATGCGAATGAACCTTATTATCAAATCATGTATGTTGTTTTTTGCTACAAGCATTATCAATACTAGTTTTGCACAAGATGCAAATGAGATTCAAGTTTATGGATCAGCAACTACGCCTAAATACACCACCATGATTGAGCTTCACAATAATTATACTTTCACTGGACCTAAATTCAATCAAGAATATCATCCATTTTTACAAACCCTAGAAGTAACAACGGGTATTAGCGAAAATTTTGAATTTGGTTTTTATGTTTTTACCTACAATAACAATGGAAAAACACAGTACACAGGATCAAATATTCGCCCAAGAGTAAAAGCACCCGATGAGTGGAATCTTCCAATTGGCTTAAGCTTATCTTCCGAAATTGGATGTTCTATTGATCCTTCTACGCATGAAAATAATTGGGGTGCAGAGATTAGACCCATTGTCGACAAAACAATCGGAGCGCATTATTTATCTTTCAATCCAAATATTGGTATTTCTTTTTCCAATAAAGAGTATTTATTTGAACCCAATTTAAAATATGCTTTTAGTGCATCGCCAAAAGCAAGTTTAGGTTTTGAATATTATGGCAATACTGGTAAAATATTTAACCCATTCAAACTCCCAGAACAAGAACACCAATTGTACGCGGTGATTGATTTATTCTTGCACCCTTTATACGAGTTCAATCTAGGTATTGGAAAGGGATTAACAGATGCTTCTAACGGCACTACCATTAAGTGCTATGTGGGAAGAAGAATTAATTGGAAACATCCAAAGGCGAAATAAAAAAAAGCCCCTCATCTAATGGACTGAACCCCTAAAGTTGGACGAAGTTAATAATTAAGTTTTAAAGTGAT
>DAIUEC010000104.1:0-6654 GCA_036845345.1 Sediminibacterium sp. | reverse complement strand
TTTTAATATAACTAAATAACAATTTATATATGAAAAAAACAATCTTAACATTCGGATCAATTTTATTAGCAATTATTTGTGTGAATGCACAGTCAGATACTACAAAGCCAGCTGCTGCAGCAAACACAACTACTTATACAACATATATAGATGGTTATTATAGATCAGATTTTGCTGGATTGCAGAGTAATAATAAGACAAGCTTTACCAATTCAAATAATTCCTTTCAACTTGGGATGGCTTCCTTTAAAGTGGATCAAACATTAGGAAAATTTGCTGGAACGGTCGATTTAGGTTATGGTAAGAGAGCGGATGAATTTTCATACAATGATCGTGGATTAGCAACTTCGGTAAAGCAAGCATATGTAAGTTATGCTCCTAATTCGGTAATTAAGTTTACGGTTGGTAAATGGGCAACACATATTGGTTATGAATTATTAGATGCCTATTCAAATAGAAACTATAGCATGAGTTATGGTTTTTCATATGGTCCTTTCTTTCACACAGGTTTAAGAGCTGATATCGCATTAGGTGGTAAGTCTGCTTTCATGATAGGTTTAGCGGAGCCAACTGATTACACAAGTTCAAAAGTGGAAGCAAAAATGATCATTGCTCAATTTAGTACTGGTACCAAGGATGATAAATTAAAAGGATTTTTAAACTATCAAGGTGGTAAAGATAAAACTCAATTTGACCTTGTATTAAATGGGGTAGTGACAAGTCAATTTGGAATTAATTATGATGGAACTGTTTGCAACTTAGCTGGAACAAGTTGGACCAGTAATGCACTATACTTAAATTATGACCCAAGTGCAAAAGTTGGTTTTGCATTAAGATCTGAATATTTTAATGATGCAAATGGAGCAGCGGGTGTAGGAAGTTCAATTTTCCAAAACACATTATCAGTAAATTTTCACTTGAACAAATTCACTATTATCCCTGAATTGAGATTAGACAATGCGGCCGACAAGATTTTCGTAAATGGAACAAATGTTAAATCAACAGGATCAGGTAATTTCTTAATTGCAGCTGTTTATAAATTTTAATACCCAAAAAACAAATCTTATGAAAAAAGTTGAAGCGATTATTAGAACTTCAAAATTTGAAGATGTAAAAGACGCCCTTAAGTCCATAGGGATTGACTTCTTCTCCTACTGGGAAGCGGCAGGCGTTGGTAATGAACATTCAAGAGGGCATCATAGTTACAGAGGAACTGTTTATGATACACAATATATCTCAAGAATTTTTTTAAGTATTGTTTTGAAAGATGCCAATGTTGAAAAGACAGTTGATTGTATTGAAAAGGCTGCATTTACCGGTGAAGTAGGTGATGGTATGATTTTCACATATAACATTGAGGAATCTGTAAGAATAAGCAATGGTGCAAGAGGTGAAGCTTCTACAGCAGGACCAGGCGATTTATCTTAACAACCTAATTAACTTATAACATTAAATTTATTATGATGCGTAAAATAGTATACATTTTCATATTAGCGGTTTTAACCTTTTCGGTTACCACTTTGAATGCTCAAAAATTACCAGATCCTAATGGTGGATTAACTGGATCCTTTGGTGATATTGATACCACTGCAGTTAAAGTTGCAGATACCATTTCAAAATCAAAAGATTCAACAATTGCTGCATTGAATGCAACAGTGAATAAATTAGCAACAACTGTTACTACCGTTGCCAATGCGGATGGAAAAAATAAAGTATCTATTAATTTAGTATGGTTATTGATTACTGGATTTTTAGTATTCTTTATGCAAGCTGGATTTGCATTGGTTGAAGCGGGTTTAACACGCGCTAAAAACGTAGCACACACTATGGCGATGAACTTGTGGGTTTATCCTGCAGGTGCATTAGGATTCTTTATTTGTGGTTTTGCATTAATGTTTGGTGGCATGGGACCATTAGGAACTTTAGGAGGTTTTGATGGTTTGAATCAAGAATTTACAATTAGTTTATTTGGACATACTTTCGGATTATTTGGAACAAAAGGATTTTTAATGAATGGTGTATATGATGTAGGCGTTTTAGGATTCTTTGTTTTCCAAGTTGTATTCATGGATGCTGCTGCAACTATTCCAACAGGTGCTATGGCAGAAAGATGGAAGTTTTCTTCATTCGCAATTTCAGGATTAATTGTTGGTGCTATTATCTATCCAATTTATGGTAACTGGGTTTGGGGTGGTGGATGGTTGGCTCAATTAGGTGCTAACTTTGGATTAGGTCATGGACATGTTGACTTTGCTGGATCTTCAGTTGTGCATTTGACAGGTGGTGTCTTAGCATTTGTAGGTGCAAAAATGATTGGACCAAGATTAGGTAAGTATAATAAAGACAAATCTCCTAACGCGATCCCTGGTCATAATATTCCAATGGCTGTTTTAGGTACTTTAATTTTAGCTTTTGGTTGGTTTGGCTTTAACGCAGGTTCAACATTTGCTGGTACCGATTTAAGATTTACGGTTGTTGCATTTAATACAATGATCGCATCTTGTGGTGGAGCTGCAGCTTCAACATTATGGATTTGGTTTGTGAGAGGAAATAAGCCAGATGTTAGTATGATGTGTAATGGTTTATTAGCAGGTTTAGTTGCTATTACTGCTCCTTGTGCTTTTGTAACTCCATTAGGTGGTTTAATCATTGGATTAATCGCTGGTATCATAGTAGTAGAAGTTACATTCTTTGTTGAGAAAAAATTAAGAATTGACGATCCAGTTGGAGCGATCGCTGTACACGGTGCAAATGGTATCTGGGGTGTATTGTCTTTAGGTTTATTTGCAGACGGATTGTATGGTGATGGTTTAAACGGTGTTAAAGGAACGGTAACTGGATTATTTTATGGCGGTGGATGGGGTCAGTTTATTGCTGAATTCATTGGAGCCGCTACTAACTTGGTATACGTTGGTATTATGGGTTGGTTAATGTTTAAGTTACTAGGTTTATTAGTAGGTGGAAATAGAGTAGCGCCAGAAGTGGAAATGTATGGATTGGATTTACCTGAAATGGGTATTGATGGTTACTCTGGTGTAAAATTAGATAAGAATGCAGAGACACCTCTGTCAAGATAAATTGGGTTTATAGGTTTATTAAGTATTTTAAGCAAGCAATCAATAAGCGGGCCCCATTTCTATGGGGCCCTATTTTTTTAGAAAGAATGTTGAATTATTTCTGCTTAATTAGTTTAATTAGAAAGCCTCCTCCTGGCGCATTGTGTATTTTTAAAACGGATTGTTTGTTTACAATGCGGGAACTAATTAAATAGTCGGCTGCATATTTATCAGCGTTTATTCCGTCCTCGCAAATGGTTGCAACATAATCTCCGTCTTCTAAAAAATCTAAATTAATATTTTGATCTATTGCATCCCAGTCATTCATGCCAGCAATAAACCAATCCTTCCCTTTTTGTCTTGCTGTAATAATGTTCTTACTTACTTTTGCGTCCAATATTTTTGTATCATCCCAGCCTGTTGGGATACTCCCTAATAATTCCATAAAAGGAATCTCTTGATATCCTTGTGAAGGATTGCCCGAAAAAATTTGCATTGGATTATCATAAACTACAAACATAGCAAGTTGATGACATCTTGTTCCAAAACTAATAGGTGCTCCTTCTACATTTCTGAAACTTGCTTTATTGGCATTATTTAAAAATCCAGGCTCGTAATCAAATGAACCTGCAAGCATTCTGGTAAAAGGTAAAGTAAGATCATGTGCAGGTGTTACTTTATCACTCCAAATATTATATTCTGATCCCATTGCGCCTTCTCTAGTAATGGCATTGGGGTAGGTTCGATTAAATCCTTTGGGTGCATAAGCGCCATGGTACATAATCATAATTTTATGTTGGGCGCAAGCTTTTGCAATACGCTCATAAAATTGAACTGTTTTTTGATCATCTCTATCAATAAAATCGGTCATGATAAAATCAATACCCCATTTATTAAATTGAGTAAGTGCGCTGTCTAATTGTTTGTTCAAAGTGACAGCAGCAGTCCACATACTAATTTTAATTCCTTTCTCTTTTGCATAAGCGGTAAGTGTATCCATGCTTATGCCTGGTGTAATTTTAAATAGATCTTTTATGTCGCTCCATCCTGCATCCATCATGATGCGTTCAAAACCAAATCGTTTCGCAAAATCAATATAGTATTTATAGGTAGCAGTATTTATGCCTGGTTTAAATGGAATATTAAATAAGTTGATATTGATAATCCATTCATCAGTAGCTTTCCCTGTTTGCACCCAACTAACATCACCTACTTTATTAGGACTTGCTAATTGATAAACTAAGTCATTATTAGGTAAGTCTTTGTCCTCGGGAGCAAACATTAAAATGCGCCAAGGATAAGTTCTTGTCCCTTTAACATGCGCAATATAGTTTTCTCTTTTAGTGACAAGCGTTTCGGGGTATAATTCATTAGTCGTTTTTTCTTCCGCAGGATAGGGAGCAAAAACACCTTTTAATCCATTACTATTGGTTCCTTGTAAAAACATGCCTGGGTAATCTAATAAATCTGATTCGGTAATCGCAATTTTTGGGCTATTGTTAGGTGCTAATAAAACAGGATTGTAGGCAAGATTGTTTTCAGATAAGCTATCTAATTTGGAAAGTGGATATTGCTCTTCATAACTGGTATGAAAAATATCACTATCATCTCTTTTGTGGATTAAAGGTAGCCAACCTTTTGTGGAGTTTGCAAAATTGAAATTTGCGATTTCATTATGAATGAAAATGCTATCGCTGAATGCAGTTTCAATTTGATATGCTACACCATTGTTGAATACTCTAAATTTAATGGAGTAGGGTGCTTTAAATTGAATGGTTAGCTCCTTGTAATTATCTTGAATATTTTTTCTTCTTTCTGAAACTGGAACAGAAATTGTTGTGTTAACCGTATTGCGTTGTATGCTTTTTATATTTTTTGCTGCTTCTGCTAAGCTGATATTCCCATTAACTATAAGATTAATAGCTGCATCATTTATCATCAGCTGGTCTTTATAAAATACACTGTATTTAAGTGTTGGACTATTAGAAATGCGCACACTGATTTGTCCATTTGGTGAAATGGCCATTAAACTATCTTTATTGTTAGCAGCCTTCACCTGAATGTTTAGGCTGCATAGCAATATAAATAGTATTAAGAAATATATTTTTCTCATATTGCTTTAGTCTTTCCAACGCCATTCGCCAGCAATGGTCAATGGTTCTTTTAGATTATTCTTTATTAAAAATAATCTTGTTTCTTCGTCGGTAAAATGTTTTGCTTCTATTTTAGTAGCATCAGCGATACCAAATAATAACATGGTATTAAAACGAACTGTATTACGCATGCCTTTATCTTCTACTAAACTAAATACATCACAGTCAGCATGATAACAAGGGCCAGCGCCTTTTGGTAAGGAACCTCCAGCGCCTCCACCAGTTGGAATTCCATTTAACATGAAGGGTTGGTGATCACTATGTAATCCTGCGCCCACTGAAAAAGTATTTTTGAAATTACTATCAATTTTTTGTGCAATGGTACCAATGGATTCAAACAATGCTTTGCTCTCTTGCGCACTTGTTGCATATCCTTTTGGATCGTTGGTCATATCATAGTTTAACATGTATCTGATATTGTCAATACTTTTATCTTTTATTGCTGCATCAACATAAGCTCTTGAACCCAATAAGCCTTCTTCCTCACCCATAAACATAACAAAGTCAATAGTACGTGCTGGTTGTAAATTCAATACTTTAAAAGTGCGTGCCATATCTAAAACAGAAAAAGAACCAATGCCATTGTCCATTGCACCAGTTGCTAAATCCCAACTATCTAAGTGACCGCCCACTACTACTTTTTCATTTGGTAAACTACTTCCTTTGATGGTTGCAATTACGTTTCTTGCTTTAATCATTCCAGAGTGATTGGTCATTTTTATTTGACTAAATAAAGGAGTTGTTTTTATTTGCTCTTTTAAAGCCAATCCATCTTCCTTTCCAACACAAACTGCAGGGATGGGAATTAATTTTCCTGTAACGGAAGCAGTTCCTGTAAGCAATACGCCTTTATCTGCAGTGTTAATTACAATAATTCCTTTGGCACCATATTTTGTAGCGATGGCTGTTTTTTCGGAGCGATGTAAACTTGGAGTGCCTGCTTTTGAACCCGGTAAAATACCTAAATACACCAATGCTATTTTCCCTTTTACTTTTTCAGGATTCGCTGCATAATCATCTTCCACTCCATTGCCCATATCTACCACTTCTAAATTAATATCTGCAGCAACAGGGGAGTGTGCTAATGAAACTGATTTAATTGGTTTTAAGTTATTATTGCTTCCAATACGTACTTCTAAACTGCCACGGCTCCAACTTTCTACTTCGAAAGGTTGAAAGCGGATATTGGTAAAACCATATGACTTTAATAAATCGTAAGCATATTGTTCGGCTTTCTTTCCATTTTCTGAACCTGTTAAACGATGGCCAATGGTTTCAGATGCAATTTTAAGGGAAGCGTATGCATTAGAATTTTCAACTACTTCTTTGTTGATTTTTGCAAAAATACCTGGCCAGCTAGGCTTTGATTGCGCAGTTGATTGATTCGCTAAAAATAAGCTGCATAGGCAAGCTGCGGTTAATATCTTTTTCATATTGTGTATGCT
>DAIUEC010000103.1:0-6708 GCA_036845345.1 Sediminibacterium sp. | reverse complement strand
TAAGCACTATTACTATTAGACAAATGAACCATTCATAATAGTTGGGGAGCTTTAAATTTTTTTGGGCAAGTATAAAAATTAAGTAACCCAAATTAAAACATGCGAGCCCGCGTACAAAACCAAAGGAGCCGGTTACAAAATAGTTTTGTTGGTAAGCTAAAAATCCAAAACAACTAAAGGTAATAAGGGTAATTAAAATCGTCTTATTTTTTCTTATAGCGATTACGGAGCAAGTTCCAAATACGATATAAGATATCATTTCACTTGATATGGACCAGGAAGGATAATTCATTCCAATCTCAGTACCTAAAATAGGAGTGGAGTTGGTGAGCAGTAAAGTGTCAAGTGTAAGGTATATATTTTGCGTATCTAAAAAAGGGTGTACAAAATACCAGTACATACAAGTGGTAAATAAAAGCAAAGGGTATAAACGGATAAAACGTTTTTTCAAGAATTGTAATAAGCTGTTTCCTGATTGTATTTTTTCGTTGTAGGTTAAAGTGATTACATAGCCACTGAGTATAAAAAAGAAGTCTACAAAAATGTAGGATTCGCGTACAAAGAAATTATTTACCAATACCGCTGGAGCATTATTGATGTTAAAGTGAAATAGCACTACAAATAGCGCAAAGAGTCCTCTGAGGCCGTCTAATTTATGGATGCGGGGCATGGGTAAAAATACAAATAATACAGAAAAGGATTAGCTCCCTGCGGTCGCTGATCCTTTTCTGTAGGAAAATCCCAGTATTAAAAAGGGATTGGCCTCGCGAAGCTCGGCCTTCCTTTTAAATAGAAAAATCCCAACATAGAAAAGCCTCAACGAAAATGGGGTGGTTGTTAATTTTTTCCTAAGCGGTAACTGAAATGTGTCCTCAGTCGCAAATTGTTTCACAATTTCCACAATACTCAGTCATGTCAAATTACGAGCAAGCTCGCATTTGCCATTCCTTCGTATTGTGCTTGCTTCGCTCGGCTCCTTCGGATCATTTTGGGCATGAAAAAAGCCCCAACTTTCGTTGAGGCTTTTCCTTTGGTTGCCTGACCTGGATTCGAACCAAGACAAACTGCACCAAAAACAGTCGTGCTACCGTTACACAATCAGGCAATCCCTATGCCATTCTTTGAATGGAGTGCAAAAATAGGGGTCAGCACAAAATTTTCCAAATTTTTATCTCTTTTTAGGCCATTATTATCATTTTGTGCTAACTTATATTGCGATTTATATTTCAAAACTTAAACGATGCCAATTATGATGGGTAAATTCTTATTAGTAGCCACTTTTGTAGGCTGTCTTTTCTTACTTTCTTTTACAGGAGATAAAAAGAAAAAAGTTGTCTTTTTTGGTGATTCCATTACCCAAATGGGTGTAGATAAAGGTGGTTATATCGACCTTATTAAACAAGATATCATTAGCAAAGGGCTTTCAGAGAAATATGATATTGTTGGAGCAGGTATTGGTGGAAATAAAATATACGATTTGTTTTTACGTATGGACAAGGATGTGTTAGATCAACATCCTGACGTTGTTGTAATTTGGGTAGGGGTAAATGATGTATGGCATAAATCAAGTATGGGTACAGGAACTGACTATGATAAGTTTGGAAAGTTCTATGATGCTGTTGTAAAAAAAATGCAAGCACAAGGCATTAAAGTTATTTTAGTAACACCAGCAGCAATAGGAGAGCGAAACGATTTTTCCAATGAACAAGATGGCGATTTAAACTTATATAGCAATTGGATCCGCAAATATGCTGCTGATAATACACTTGGATTGGTTGATTTAAGAAAATCATTTCATGAATATAGTGTTGCTAATAATCCAAAGAATGAAGAAGCTGGAATTTTAACAACAGATAGAGTACACTTAAATGCGAAAGGAAATGCATTTGTTGCAGAGCAAATGTGGAATGCGATCAAGTAAATGTGAATGATATACATAACGCATAAAAAAAGCCTCCAATCAATTTGGAGGCTTTTTTTATATTGTAAGCGTTTATTATAAATATTAACTAGCTACTACTAAATAATAATTCTTTTTACCTTTTTGTAATAACATGTATTTTCCTTGTAATAACTGTGCTGTAGTTGCAGTTGTAAAGTCGGTATTTATTTTTTCTTTGTTGATACTTAATCCACCTGCCTGCCACATTTTACGTGCTTCTCCCTTGCTTGGGAATATTTGTGTATCCGCCAGTAAGCTTACTAAATCATAACCTTCGGCCAATTGAGCTAGTGTTACATTTACGGTTGGCACGCCTTCCATTACTTGTAATAATTGCTCTTCATTTAATGATTGTAAAACTTCGGTAGTTGCGTTGCCAAACAATATTTCAGTGGCACGAATAGCGAAATTTAAATCTTCTTCGCTGTGTACAAATTTGGTTAACTCTGCAGCCAATGCTTTTTGTAAAATTCTTAATTGAGGAGCTGTTGCATGCTCTGCAATTAATGCATCTATGTCGCTTGGGGCTAATAAAGTAAATATTTTAATCCACTTGGTTGCATCTTCATCACTTGCGTTTAACCAGAATTGATAAAATTGATATGGAGATGTTTTCTTGGCGTCTAACCAAACATTTCCTTTCTCTGTTTTACCAAATTTACCACCATCTGCTTTTGTAATTAATGGACAAGTAAATGCAAATGCTTCACCACCCGTTTTGCGACGGATTAATTCAGCACCTGTTGTAATATTTCCCCATTGATCACTACCGCCCATTTGTAGTTTACAATTTTTATTTTGGTGTAACCAGTAAAAATCATAACCCTGCACCAATTGATATGTGAATTCAGTAAAGCTCATTCCAGTGTCGCCCTCAATTCTTTTCTTTACACTATCCTTCGCCATCATGTAGTTCACGGTAATGTGTTTGCCTACATCTCTAATAAAATGTAAGAAGCTAAAATCTTTAAACCAATCGTAATTGTTTACTAACTCTGCTGCGTTTTTAGCGCCACTATTAAAATCTAAAAAATGAGACAATTGTTTTTTTACGCCAGCTATATTATGCGCTAAAGTTTCTTCGCTTAATAAATTTCTTTCTTCACTCTTTCCGCTAGGATCTCCCACCATGCCCGTTGCGCCACCTACTAAAGCAAAAGGTTTATGTCCTGTTTTTTGTAAATGCACTAATAATAAAATAGGAACCAAGCTACCAATATGTAAACTATCCGAAGTAGGGTCAAAGCCAATATATCCAGATACCATCTCTTTTTCAAATAGTTCCTCAGTGCCTGGCATAATATCTTGAATCATACCTCTCCAGCGTAGTTCTTGTACTAATGTCATATTTTAATGATTTCGGCAAATTTAACTACTAAAAAGCAATATTTTTGCATCATGAACCCAACAACTCCCACAATTGGCGAAGGAACTAGAATAATGCACTTTTTTCTAGACACTATTTTCATCTTTATATTCAGCTATATTATCTATGAGTGGTATAACTTTTATGTAATGTATTGGCATTTTAAACCCTTTAGATTTGGTTATTTCTTTTTCGCTGTTACTTGGGCTTATACCTTTTTATTTGAGTTGTTATTTTGTCAAACCATTGCCAAAATGCTTACTAAAACAAAAGTGGTCACTGTCAACGGCAAGCGACCAAATATTTTTCAGTTTATTATTCGTGCAACCCTAAGGACTTCATTGGTGACAATGTTTGGTATGGCTTGGAACGATCAGCCTTTACACGATTCTTTTTCTAAAACTATTTTAGTTTCAACGCGTAAATAAATCATTCCTTAATTCGCAACCTCTAATGAATGGGGTGCATGTACATTTGTAAAATTTTTTGAATGGCTAAGATTGGTATTAATATTGCAACGGGTAGTTTACAACAAGCTGAAATGATTGTTGGGATTGATTTAGGAACCACGAATAGTTTAGTGGCCATTATTCATCCTGATACAAAACAGCCCACTGCTTTAAAAGAGTTTGATGGTAGTAGTATTGTGCCAAGTGTGGTGCATTTTGATGAATACGGGAATGTGGAAGTGGGTGAGCGCGCTAAACCTTTTTTAGAATCGGACCCTGCAAATACTATTTTTAGTGCTAAGCGTTTAATGGGCAAAAGCTATAAAGACATTCAAACCCATCAGGACTTTTTTGCTTATAAAGTAATTGATGATAACACGGATAGTTTAGTGAAAGTGCAAGTGGGTAATAAATTTTATTCTCCTATTGAATTAAGCACTTTTATTTTAGAAGAATTAAAAAAACGTGCTGAACATATTTTAAAAACACCGGTTACCAAAGCGGTCATTACAGTGCCTGCGTATTTTAATGATGCGCAAAGACAAGCTACACGTGATGCTGGTAAATTAGCGGGTTTAGATGTATTAAGAATTATCAACGAGCCAACAGCAGCAAGCCTTGCATACGGATTGGGTTTAAATCCTACGGATGAAAAAACAATTGCAGTATATGATTTAGGAGGGGGTACATTTGACATTTCTATTTTAAGAATCGCCAACGGAATATTTGAAGTATTAAGTACCAATGGAGATACTTATTTAGGGGGAGATGATTTGGACAGAGCCATTATTGAATATTGGATGAAGCAATGGTCTTTAGATAATTTAGATCAACACAAGGAATTAAAACAACAGCTTAGATTGGCTGCAGAAAAAGCAAAAATTCATTTGTCGAATAATGACATTTTTGAAACTGAATTTGCTGGTGAAAAAATTTCCATCACGAAAGAAGTGTTTGAAGATTTGGTGCAACCCATCATTAACAGAACAATGGATTGTTGCGTGAACGCTATGAAGGACGCGGGTTTGCAAGTAGCTGATATCAATACCGTATTGATGGTAGGAGGTAGTACTCGAGTGCCATTGGTTAAAAAAACTGTGGGTGCTTTCTTTAATCAAGAAGTAAATGACTCAGTGAATCCGGATGAAGTTGTTGCTTTAGGTGCCGCAGTGCAAGCAGATATTTTAGCAGGTAATAATCAATCCATGTTGCTCTTAGATATTACACCATTGAGTTTAGGTATCGAGACAATGGGCGGATTGATGGATGTTTTATTACCAAGAAATTCAAAAATTCCAACTAAAGCAGGAAGACAATATACCACTCAAAAAGATGGTCAATCAGGTATTCAAATTGCCGTGTACCAAGGAGAGCGTGACTTAGTAAAAGACAATCGTAAGCTGGGTGAATTTACATTAACGGGTATTCCAGCAATGCCAGCAGGCTTGCCTAAGGTTGATGTTAGCTTTTTAATTAATGCGGATGGAATTTTACAGGTAAGTGCAAAGGAATTAAGAAGTGGGGTTTCACAAAGCATTGATATCAAACCACAATACGGTTTAACGGATGAGGAAGTGGAACAAAGATTAATGGATAGCATTACGCATGCAAAGGAAGATATCGCGACTAGAGCGTTGGTGGAAGCTAGAACAGAGGCAGAACAAATGTTGTCGGTGACTGAAAAGTTTCTAACTAAGAATGCTTCCATCTTAACAAAGGAAGAATTGACTGCATCGGCAAATGCAATGCAAGCGCTTCAGTTAGCTATTACGATGGAGGATAAGAACCTGATTCAAGCTAAAACCGAGGAATTAAACGATGTAACTAGACCATTTGCGGAACGTGCCATGGATCAAGCGATCTCTGGGGCCTTAAAAGGGAAGGATATCCAAACAGGGATTTAAAGAAATAAATATAAAATTGGGCAGAAATTTGGATATTTCGATTGGATTGCTATCTTTGCAGTCCTAAATAAAAACGCCTGAGGAGGTATATATTATGTTAATTATAGATTCAAAAGACTGCGAAAACATCGACAAAGCGCTTAAAAAGTACAAGAAGAAATTCGAAAAAAGTAAGACTTTAGTGAACTTACGTGCTCGTCAAGCATTTGTGAAGCCATCTGTAAAACGTCGTTTCCAAGTATTGAAAGCGATTTACAAGCAACAAATTTTCAGCGGTAAAATCGAGGGATAGTTCAATATCTTCAATCAACCATATTATTAAGACTCAGCATAAAAGCTGGGTCTTTTTTTATTTCTGCGTATCTTTAATATCGTTATGATATCGCAAACCCGTTATACTCCATTAAATGCTTTTTTAGCATACCTGCAATTTGAGAAGCGGTATTCTGTGCATACCATTACTGCTTATTCCAACGACTTAATTCAGTTTTTTGACTTTGTAGAAACGCAATACGAAGGCATCTCCTTTACGCATATAACTGGCACTATGGTTAGATCCTGGCTTGCTGGCATGAAGGAAGAAGAGATGACAGGTAAAACACTTAATCGAAAAATATCTTCGCTAAAATCTTTTTTTAAATATCAAATTCAACAAGGGCAATTAACCAAGAGCCCAATGGAAACAGTGATTAGTCCAAAAATAAGTAAGCGACTACCTGCTTTTGTTGCCGAAAATGATATGGAACAATTGTTCACCAATTTAGAATTTGCAGAAGGGTGGAAGGGGTTCACCGAAAAAATGGTGATTCAACTTTTTTATACAACAGGAATGCGTTTAAGCGAATTAATCAATTGCAAGGAAAATCAATTGGATACTTCCAAAAGAATTATAAAAGTATTGGGTAAAGGAAACAAAGAAAGAATGATTCCAATAAGCCCTTCGCTTTCTACCGAGCTCATAAAATATATTCAGCAAAAGCCAGCTGAAGCTGCCGGCAATCCACATTTGTTTGTGACTGAAAAAGGCAAGGCTTTACAGCCAAGGGC
>DAIUEC010000102.1:0-6727 GCA_036845345.1 Sediminibacterium sp. | reverse complement strand
TCTAAAAACATGAGTCGTCAATTGTATATTGAATGGATGCCACAAATTTTATACAATCACCATCAAACAGGTCCTCCAGGAACTGTAGTGGCTGGCCCTCCTTATCGTGATCCATTTAACTATGTTTATGATCCTTTATTGGTTACGGGTATTGATGCGGTGGGTGCTGCAATGAGTAGTCGTTTAAATGCAGAAGGGAAACCTGGTTATACCATGAAGAGTGGTTCAGTATATTCAACTTGGTGGAATGGAGGATTAAGAACCGCGGCCTACTATCATAATATCATTGGCTTATTAACAGAGATTATTGGTAATCCAACGCCAAGCACTATTCCATTAGTGCCTCAAAGATTAATTCCAAATAGTGCTACGCCATATCCTATTGAGCCACAAAAATGGTATTTTAAAAATTCAATTGATTATTCTGTTTCATTAAACTATGCTGTTTTAAATTATGCATCAAGGTATAAGGATGAGCTTTTGTATAATATTTATACCATGGGTAAACATAGTATCGAAGCAGGAAGTAAGGACAGCTGGACCAAGTCTCCAAAGAAAGTTGAATTACTTGCAGATGCATTTAAAGCCGATAAAAAAGAATCTCGATCAGACACACTGCCTGTTGAATATTTCAATAAGGTGTATAAGAATAAAGAATTAAGAGATCCAAGAGGATATATTGTAACTGCAAATCAAACTACGACCGCAACTTCATTTATAAATATTTTAATTAACAGCGGTATTCAAGTTCAAAAAGCAACTAGTAATTTTTCTGTAGCAGGAAAGGCATATCCTGCCGGCTCTTATATTGTTAAAACGAATCAAGCATTTAGACCGCATGTATTAGATATGTTTGAGCCACAGGATCATCCTAATGATTTTCAATATCCAGGTGGTCCTCCAGTGCGCCCTTATGATGCAGCAGGTTGGACACCAGCATTTACGATGGGTATTCAATTTGATAGAATCTTAGAGGACTTTAATGGTCCTTTTGAAACGATTGCTTATGGCGATGTACAACAACCAAAAGGCAATACAAATGTGGACACTAAACAAATTGCTGGTTATACTTTCTCTATAAAAGACAATGCTGCTTATGTAGTTGTAAATGATTTATTAAAAGAGGGAATAGAAGTATTAAAAAATAAAGAAAATTATTTTGTTGCAAGCAATGCAAAAGCTGAGTCCATTATTAAAGCAGCAACTACTAATAATGGTGTTTCATTTAATGCAGTAAATAATAAACCAAATGATATCACAAATAAAGTAGAGCCATTGCGTATTGCTTTATGGGATAAATATGGTGGGTCTATTTCATCAGGTTGGGTTAGATGGATTTTTGAGCAATACCATTTTCCTTTTAATTTAACTTATGCTAAAGAAATTGATGCGGCTAACTTAAATAGCAAGTATGATGTAATTGTTTTTGTAGAAGGGGCAATTCCAGCATTGGTTGCGACACCATCAACTTGGGAAGAAAAAGAACCAAAGGAAGATGAAATACCTGCAGAATTTCAAGCGCATATTGGAAAAATTACTGCACAAAAATCAATTCCTGCTTTACAAAAATTCTTGAATAATGGTGGACGTATCATAACGATTGGATCAAGCGCGAACCTTGCATACCATTTAAATTTACCGGTAAAAAATGCATTGGTTGAAATGGTTGCTGGTAAAGAAAAAGCATTGCCAGGTGAAAAATTTTATATTCCAGGAAGTGTAATGGAAGTGGATGTTGACAATAATTATGCACCTAACTGGGGAATGAACAATAAAGCAGATGTTTACTTTAGTGCTAGCCCTGTATTTAAATTAGCACCTGAAGCCATTGCTCAAAAAGAAGTAACTCCATTAGCTTGGTATGCATCTGCAACAACACTAAGAAGTGGTTGGGCATTTGGACAAGCTTATTTACAAGATGGTGTTGCTGCTTTTGAAGCCAATGTGGGTAAAGGAAAATTATATGTGTATGGACCAGAAATTACTTTCCGTGGTCAAACACATGGTACTTACAAAATGTTATTTAATCAGTTGTATAAATAACATAAATGTTGATTAATAAAAAAAGGCGAACCATTTGGTTCGCCTTTTTTTATTTGAATTATTTATCCAATAATTTAAATAACAGTTTTACTTTCCTACTATTTTATATTTTAAAACATTTCCATCTACAAATTCTTCGTAGTAAATATGTTCTGGAGTAACATATAATTTTTTACCATTCACAATCACAATCATAGTCTGACTTGGTAATTGTAAAACAATATCGCCTACGCTTGGAGTGTAAATAGTAGCTGGCTGTGTGTTTGTATTTGGTGCTACAGTGTTAATAGTAGTTCCATTATTGTTTTCTTTAACACTATCTGTATTTAATACACCATCTTTTCCTTGTACAATATATTTTACTTTTCCGTCAGTACCCATTACCTCTTTATAATAGGTACCAAGGTATTCATATAATTTTTGATCATTTACTACAATTGGTTTAGCATCTTTTGGAATGCTTGGTACTTCAGCACCAACTGGAGGAACAACCACTTGATATTTTTTGTCCTCAGTTGGTTTGTAAAATACACCACTGTAATAATAGTAAGGATAACCACCCCAATTAAAACCCCAATAACCTCTAGGTAAAAAACCAAGCGTTAAACCAAATGGAGGTGCTACTAATCCATAATAATCACCATAAGCAGCATAAAACAAACCATCAACAAAAAAATAAGGGAATCCTCCAAAACTCAAACGAAGGTATGAGGAAGGTAAGCGATAAATTCCACCATATGGTAAAATGCGCGCACTGTATCCAAACCCACCACCTACACGGACTCCACTATAATGTGATGAAAATCCGCCACCAAAATGACCGCCAAATCCACCTCTACCTCTCTGAGCATTACTAACCAAAGAAGTTAGTGCAAAAGCAACCAATATTAATAAGGTTGCTACAAAACGAGTATTCTTTTTCATAACAATAAAGTTTTTATATACAATTAGACTACAAAGTAACGAATAAGATTAATTCATACTTACTTAAAATTTCCTTAAAGTAGTTAAGCTTATCACAATGTGCAGATCGTATTTTTGAAATAAAATAATTGTAGCTTTATAAAAATTAAAAAAATGAGTGTATTTTGTTTTTCCAATAATCAAATTCAAGAGATTACTACTGCTGGTGTACCAGTTACCGATTTATTAGTGCAAAGAGGCTATGGAATTTTTGATTTTTTAAGAGTTGCAAAAGACAAGCCACTTTTTATTGAAGCACATTTGGATCGTTTTTTTACTTCTGCCGAAATAATGCGATTGAATATTCCTCAAACTAGAGAAGACATAAAAAATATTGTAGGGGAGCTAATTGAAAAAAATAAAATGGACTATTCTGGTATTCGTATGATTATTGCGGGGGGAGATGCGCCAGATGGGTACACTATTGAGCAACCTCATTTAATTGTTATACAAGCACCGTTGGCTGAACCAATTTTAACTTTACCAACTACAGGTATTAAATTGGCTTCTTATAATTATCAGCGCCAAATACCTGAAGTAAAAACCACAGACTACCTAATGGCTGTTTGGTTACAGCCTTGGATGAAGGAACAGGGTGCTGACGATATTTTATACCATCATAATGGTGTGGTGAGTGAGTGCCCTAGATCCAATTTCTTCATAGTTACCAAAGACAATGTTTTGGTAACTGCCGAAAAAAACATGTTAAAAGGAGTGACCAGAAAAAATATACTTGCTGTTTGCAAGGCAAATGGAATAAAAGTTGAAACACGCGATTTACTTTTAAGTGAAGTTGCAACAGCCAAAGAAGCTTTCATCACTAGTTCCACCAAGCGCATTATTCCAGTTCATCAAATTGATGATATTGAGTTGATTCCCAATTACGATAATTCATTGGCTAAAACAATTTATGATCTATTGGTTGAACTTGAAAACTAGGGTAAAACAAGGTTTTAGGCGCTCATTTCAATAATTGGGGGCTGTATTTTCATATAATTTATTGGTTATCAATATTTTATATAAAATTTATTTATTATAATTTACTTTAAGTACTTTATAATCAGTATTTTATATAAATAAATGTTTAATAATATAAACTCAATTCTCCTTAATTCTTCAACATCAAAAAATAGTTAATGATTTGTTAAGGGTTTATAAGGTTTATTAACAAGTTTTAGTTTAATTTCGCACTTTAAATATCATAAACAAATACCTTACAAAATGAAAAGTGTTTTAAAACAAGCTTTGTCTGTGTTGTTGGTTATTTTAATCTCAGTAATTAAAGTAAACGCACAAGAAACAACAGCCGAAATACAAGGTTTAATCACTGTAGGAAATGCAGGTATTGCAGGTGCAAACATTACTGCAATTCACCAACCAACAGGAACTAAGTATGTAACTACCAGCCGTAACGATGGTAGATATAACTTATCAAACTTAAAAATTGGTGGTCCTTACTTGTTAGAAGTAACATACGTAGGATTAAAAACTGAAAAACAAGACGACATCACTTTGTTGTTAGGTCAAACATTCAAAGCAAACTTTGCAATGCGTGAAACAAGCAGCACTTTGAAAGAAGTAGTTGTTTCTTCAAACAAGCAAGACAAAATTTTTAACAACGCACGTACAGGTTCTCAAGAAACTTTTAATAGAAATCAAATCACGAGTTTGCCTACTATTTCTCGTTCTTATAAAGACATCATCAAATTAACTCCAACTTACGTTGGTGGATCGTTTGGTGGTCAAAGTTCTCAATTGAACAACATCACTATTGATGGTGCTAACTTTAACAACTCATTCGGTTTAGCTGGTGATATCGGTGGTCAAACTGGCCAAAACGCAGTTTCATTAGATGCGATTGAGCAAATTCAAGTAAACACTTCTCCATTTGATGTTAAGAATGGTGGTTTCGTAGGTGGTGGTGTAAACTCAGTTTCAAGAAGTGGTACAAACACTTACTCTGGATCTGTTTACCAATACTTCAAAAATAAAGATTGGCAAGGTTATGATGTAAATGGTGCTCCATATACCATCACAGTACCTAAGCAAGATTATAGCTATGACTTAAAAGGTTTCACTGCTAGCGGTGCAATCATCAAGAATAAATTATTCTTGTTTGTAAACGGTGAGCAAGAAGCAACTACAACTCCAGGCACTACTTGGTCAGCTTCTACTGCAAGCAACCCAGCAAATGGTACTACTATTTCTGCTGCTAATGCGGATTCATTAAATAAGTTAGTTGATTTCTTAAAATCAAAATATAACTACGATCCAGGTGCTTACCAAGGATACTCTTATGTATCTTCTTCAAAGCGTTTAACAATGAAATTGGATTGGAATATTGATGCAAACAATACTTTCACTTTCAAATACAACTACTTAAAATCAGCTAGCCAAATTCCACCATCAAACAGTGGATCAGTTTCAACAAGACAAGCAAGTGCAACTGCATTGCCTTTCTTTGGTGCAGGGTATGAAATTAACAATAACGCAAATGTATTTATTGCTGAGCTGAACACTAAGTTGAGCAACAGAATGAACAATAAATTACAAGTTGGTTACACTGCATTAAGAGATTTCAGAAATGCATTAACTAGCAAAGAATTTCCAATGGTGGATATCTTAGATGGTAACGGTAAACCGTTTACTTCATTCGGATATGAATTATATACTTACGGAAACAAATTGAACACGGACGTTTATCAATTAAATGATAACTTATCTATTTATGCTGGTAAGCATGAAATTAGTGTTGGTCTTCAGTCTTCATTTAAGAAATACTTAAACGGTTTCTCTCCAAACTATGAGGGTGTATACCGTTTTAATAGCTTGAATGATTTCATTAACTCTGCAAATGGTGTTGGTACTAAAGCTGCTGTATATAACTTATCTTATACATTAGGTGGTGGTGCGTTCCCATTGGTAGGTCCTAAAGATTTTGAAGCTGGTGTTTATGCACAAGATAAATACAGAGCTACTGATAAATTAACAATCACTTATGGTATCCGCTTAGATTACAGCAAGTTCTACAACACTTTCTTGTATAACCCAGTTGTAGATACTTTAACTCGTTTCTACCAAGGAATCCACGCGAATACAGGTGCTGCTCCAAACTTAGCAGTTCAAGTATCACCAAGAATTGGATTTAACTATGATGCAAATGGTGATCAAACTTTACAAATTCGTGGTGGTGCCGGCTTATTCCAAGGTGCTCCCCCATTTGTATGGATCTCAAACCAAGCATCTAACTCAGGTATGGCATTGTTTGGATCTTTTTCTAACACAAATACAAACGTATTTAATCCAGATGTAAATGCTTACAGACCAGCTGCTACTGCTGGTTTAAGTTCATCTTATTCAATCAACGTAACAGATCCTAACTATAAATTCCCTCAAGTATTTAAATCTACTTTAGCTGCAGATAAAAAATTAGGAAATGGTTGGACAGTAACTGTTGAAGGAACTTATACTAAACAATTTAATGCTTCTGTTTTTGAAAACATTGCATTGCCTAATACAGGTTTAGTTAAATTATCTGATGGTCGTTGGAGATTCCCTTACACTTCTACTTATCCTTTAGGTGGAAAGCAAATGGGTGGAACTACTGCTGCTACAGCTAATAATCCAACAATTGGTAACGCAATCTACATGACTAACTCTAGCGCTGGTTATGCTTGGACTGGAACATTACAAATTCAAAAAGTAACTAAAAACTTTATCT
>DAIUEC010000101.1:0-6754 GCA_036845345.1 Sediminibacterium sp. | reverse complement strand
AACACTCTACTAATTTAGACTATATTTTGTCCACTTTATGCTGACGATTTACACTTTTTGAAGGTATGCTGCAGCCGTATGACCAGCAACGCCTGCACCTAATACAACAATATTTGCCATGTTATCCTATTTCAGTAAATGTACTTACTGCCTTTGCCAATAGTAGTGATATATATCACAATTGATTAATTAAAATCCTATTTATATCATAACTATACAAGCGTGATATATGTCACAATTAAGATTTTATTATTGATTGAACTTTGTGTTCTAAAATATTAAAATGAAATATATAATTGTTGGCGCAGTGGCAGGCGGAGCAAGCACTGCAGCTAGGTTAAGACGCTTAGATGAGCATGCTGAAATCGTACTATTTGAAAAGGGCGAGTATATCTCTTATGCTAATTGTGGCTTACCCTATTATATAGGAAATGTAATTACAGATAGAAATAAATTATTTGTGCAAACTGCGGCCTCTTTTAATCAAAGATTTAAGATTGATGTTCGAATTCATACCGAGGTATTAGAAGTGAATGCAGCAACTAAAACCATTAATGTAAGAAATCAGAAAACAGGAGAACTTTATAGTGAAACTTATGATAAATTGGTTTTGTCCCCTGGTGCTGAACCTATGAGGCCGCCTTTACCTGGAATAATGAGTGAAGGGATATTCACATTAAGAAATGTGAATGATACGGATTACATTAAGTCCTATGTTAGTAATAGAGCTATTAAAAAAGCAGTGGTGATAGGTGCTGGTTTTATTGGATTAGAAATGGCAGAAAATTTGCAAGAACTAGGATTGGAAGTAAGTATCATCGAAATGGGTAATCAAATATTAGCGCCACTAGATTTTCCAATTGCAGCTATTGTACAACAGCATATCCGCAGTAAAGGAGTAGATCTAAAATTAAATACAGCAGTTACAGGATTTGAAAAAGTTGATTACCAATTAAAAGTCAATTTAAAATCTGGAGAATCCATAGATGCGGATGTTGTGATATTATCTATTGGTGTGAAGCCAGATACAAAATTAGCAGTAGGGGCAGGTCTTAAAATAGGTGAAACTAGAGGCATATGGGTAAATGAATTCTTACAAACCTCTAATACAGATATATATGCAGTGGGTGATGCGATTGAATTCACTAATCCAATTACGAATCAAGCCTTAATTACTTATTTGGCAGGTCCTGCCAATAAACAAGGTCGCATTTGTGCTAATAATATCGTGCTAGGTAATGTACAAAGCTATCATGGCTCAATTAATACAGCTATTGTAAAAGTGTATGATATGACCATTGCTACTGCTGGAACAGCCGCTAAACATTTAACCAATGCCCATATCGAGCATAAGGTTTCCACAACACATAATGGATCTCATGCTAGTTATTATCCTGGTTCAAAACAAATGAGTATCCAAATTGCATTTTCGACAAAAACAGGTCAGCTATTGAGTGCTCAAATTGCAGGTTATGATGGAGTAGATAAAAGGATAGACATTTTATCGTCTATCATTAAAAGAAAAGGTACCATTGACGAAATGGTTGAATTTGAACATGCTTATGCACCTCCTTATTCTTCAGCAAAAGATCCTGTAAATATGGCTGGTTTTGTAGCTGAAAATATTATATTAGATAGGCTCCGTATTTTTTATTGGAATGAGCTTTCTACCATCACACCCGACGATTTATTAATTGATGTAAGAACTGTAGCTGAATTTGAAAATGGAAAAATACCCAAAGCAATCAATATCCCTATTGATGAGTTTAGAGATAGATTAGGTGAATTACCTAAAAATAAAAGAATTTATATTTATTGCGAAGCAGGACTTAGGGGTTACTTAGCACAGAGAATACTTTTACAGAATAGCTATAATGAAGTACAAAACCTATCGGGTGGTTATCAATTATGGAAGGCCGCAAGTACTGAGTTAGCTTTAGTTTCTTAAACTTAGATTAAGTAATAAAAAAGGAGCCATCGTAATTATGGCTCCTTTTTTAGTTAGCTATTTTCAACTAAAATTTTGCTACTTTTTTGAATTACTGTTCAAGCCTAAAATAGTGTACAAAGGACAAAAACTAACAATACTCGTTAATAAAAAAACACCACCTACTGCGAGTAAAACAATGCCTGCTGTACCTTCTACAGTTTTAGTAATGTAAAGCATTGCAAAAGCAATGGCTATGATAATTCTAATTGCTTTGTCTAATGATCCCATATTTGCTTTCATAATTGTTCGTTTTGGTTAATAATAAAATTTTTTAAGAGAACATTTTAGCAAAAAGTCCTTTTTTATTTTCAGGATAACCTAATGCAGTAAGTTCTTCAATGATATTTGAGTTTATCAAATCTTCCCCTTTGATTGTAACAGCACCAGTTTCTTTTACCACATTCACCTCTTTTATATTAGTATGTTTTTCCATCGCTGTTTTAATCGATTTTACACAGCCATCGCATTTGATATTTTTCAAACTTAATGTAATCGTATTCATTTTCATTTCTGTTTTTTAAAAATCCCAGCAACTAAAAAGCCCATTACTGCACCATACAAGGTACTGTTAATTGGCTTAGAAGTAATCATGCAGGTGCCACTAGAACAACCTACAAATTTCCAATATAAGAAGCCAGCCACCGCTCCAAGGGTAATGCCAATTAAGTCTCGTTTATACTTTTGAAAAAATAAAGTCATAATTATCTTATTTTTGATTGAAGTCCAAACCATGAACCTCCATTATATACTTCGATACCTGCAGCTTTTAGTATTGATTTAGCCATACCGCTTCTAGCACCACTTTGACAAACTGTAATTACAGGTTTATTCCACTTTTTAATATTGCTTATTTCTCGTTGAACATTATTTACAGGAATATTTTTAGATCCCTTAATATTACCTCTATCAAATTCTTGCGGAGAACGAACGTCTAAAATAATAGCACCTGCCTCTTTGAGTGCTTTAAAATCAGTTCCAGGGCCAAATAGTTTTTTGAAAAAGCTAAACATATTAATTATTGTTTATGATGTTATTTAAGCTAAAAATTCCGCCTCCATTATAAATGTCTTGTATACCATTTTGTTGTAAGATGCCTGTAGCCATTGAGCTACGGCCTCCACTTAAGCAATAGACAACAATTGGCTTTTGCATTGCTGAGATTTGTTTAATATTAGATTCAATAATATCTAAAGGGATGTTGATCGCACCTGGGATGTGGTTTTCTTCAAATTCCATAGGGCTTCTAACGTCTAATAAAGTGCCCTTTTTTTCCTTAATGGATTTAATTATATTTTGCATTTTGATATATTTTACTTGTACAAAAGTACATTATCCCAATACTTAATTGGGTGACATATATCACACTACAATGTATTATTTTTTGATCCAGTCGAATGAGTTTCGATTCATCACAATCCATCCGTTATGCTCCATTTTCTTTAATAGGCGACTAATGACTTCTCTTGAGGTATTTAAATCGTTAGCAATATCCTGATGGGTTAAATTCACAATTTTACCGAATTGTTTCACATACTTTAGAATATAAAATTCTAATCGCTCATCCATATTTTTAAATGCAATTTCATGAATTGTTTTTAAAAGTTCTTCATACCTGCTTCGATAGGTCTTTATCACAAAATAATGCCAACTTTTAAATTCGTTCAACCAATTTTCCATAAATTCTATAGGGATGGCCAAGTATTGTATATCAGTCACCGCTTTGGCTAATACCTGGCTTTGTTCATGATGGTAGTTGCATACCAAAGTAACAGCACATGCTTCTCCTGGATTTAAATGGTACATAAAATATTCACCGCCTGTCTCGTCTTCCTGATATAGTTTAATGGTTCCTTCTACCACCAACATGGCAGATTTGATATTCTGCCCCATTTTTAATAAAGTAGTACCTGCTTTTGCTTCTTTCAATTCTGCCTCATTAAGTATGGCATCGTATAAGCCATCTTCCCAATCTGGGAATAGTTTTGAAAGCGTTTCTTTTGATAACATACAAAGTTAAATTCTACTGTGAATATACACTATTTGAAGGAATGTAATAATTGTCACAAACAGGCAGTTTTCATTAGTTTAATTTTGTAAAAATATCTAACATGAGAAAATTACTTTCTAAAATTGATTATACACTAACATTTAGATTACTGCTGAGTATAGCGATGTGTTATACAGGATACATACAAAATGATTACATGTCAGGTATATTTGGCTTATTCTTGGCTATATATGCATTAATAGGTGCAAAGTATAAAATTGGTTGCGGGTACAATGGATGCGCTTATACGCCAACTTATAAGTCTCAAGAGGTTTTGGTGGAAGATGTTAAACATATTGATTTTACAGAAATAAAATAAAGAGTATGTCCAGTCCTGAAACATTTGCAACAATCATTAATGGTGATATACCTGTCTTAGTGGATTTTTTTGCTGAGTGGTGTGGCCCTTGTAAAATGATGCCTCCCATTTTGGAACAAGTTAGAGATAAGTTAGGAGGTAAGGTTCGCATTATAAAAATCGATGTTGATAAAAATCAAAAACTAGCTTCAGAGTTAAATGTATCTAGTGTGCCAACACTCGCCATTTTTTCAAAAGGAGAAATTAAATGGAGACAGCCTGGTGTTCAACAAGCCAATACATTGGTTCAATTATTAAATAAGTATATTGTGTCATAGTTGGTGTATGATATAATATATTTTATATACCATAGAATCGAAATAATTAATAATAATGAATTCATTTTGGAACGATAGATACAGTGAAACCGAATTTGTCTATGGAGAAGCGCCTAATATATATTTTGCTGAGGAATTAGGTAAATTAGAACCAGGTACTATTATTTTACCTTGCGATGGAGAAGGCCGCAATGCGGTACATGCAGCAAGACAAGGTTGGAATGTACAAGCATTTGATTTAAGTGAAGCTGGAAAAGTAAAGGCCGATGGTTTGGCTTTAAAGTATGATGTAAAAATTAATTTTCAGATACAAGATGCCGCCTTGGCTTTGTATCCAGCTGCAAGCACAGATGCTGTAGCTATTATTTATACGCATTTACCTACACCAATTAGAAAAAAATTGTACCATAATATAATCCATTGGTTAAAACCTGGTGGGAAAGTTATTTTAGAAACTTTTTGTCCTGATCAATTAAAAAATAATTCTGGAGGTCCAAAGGACATTGATATGCTTAATACCAAGGAAATTCTTTCAGAAGATTTCAAAGATTTAAGCATTGATTATTTGGAGTATGCGCAAATACAATTGAGTGAAGGCAAGTATCATGAAGGTCAAGCTGATGTGATAAGAATGATCGCAACCAAGCTATAATTATTACCTATCCCTCTGCGTGAGGAAAACACCCCCTCAAATAGGTTCAAATCGGTTGATTTCGGTTTTGTGAAAACATAACTAACTACAAATCAACGCCTTCATTTTCTCAAAAAATCTTCATAACCCTGAGGTCTCGGGTTCAAATCCCGATCTCGCTACAGTGTTATTTTAGGAAATAACTATTATTTCATAGAATAACATATGAATTTAAAAAGTCGGCTTTATGGGCCGACTTTTTTTGTTTGGATAAACCAATCAATATATTTTTCAATTTGAGAACCTAGGTAGTAGGGAAGGTTAAGAATTTTGTATTGCTTTCCGTTTTGAGTAATGGCATCAGTAATATTTAATGCACCTGCATAAAATCGAATAGCAAATTTGTGAGGCGCTATATCCATGTAACTATGTAGTGATTTTAGCGTACCTTCTTTACCGGATTTAACTTCAATAGGTATGATCAATCCGTCGTATTGGAATAGATAATCAACCTCAGCTGTTGATTCTTTTTTTTCTCTTACCCAAAAGTGCAGCGCACTTAGTGCATTATATTGAAATGATAATAATTCTTGACCAACAAGATGTTCGATTAAGGTGCCTTGATAAATTTTATTTAAATCATCAGTACCAATAATTTCTTTCTGTATCCCTACAAAGTAGTTTAATAATCCTGTATCCAAAATTTGTAACCTAGGTGATTTTTTTATATCTGGAACCATTGGTAAGGTCGCAGAGGTACAAGGATAAACTAACTGCATGAGTAATGCCTTTTCTAATGTGCGCAATGCTTCTCCCATTTCGCGCGACTTGTATGCTGAGTTACCAAAACCTTCAAACTTTATTCTTTTACCTGCCTGCGCAAATGAACTTTGAATACAATGTCTTATATGTAAAACTTGCGAATTACTTTTTGCATATTTTTCAACATCATCCATATACCCACTTATTAAGGAATCATAAATAGGGCCTAACGTTACAAGATCCTTATGTTTTGCATAATGTTGAACTATTTCCGGCATGCCCCCTATTAAAGCATAAGTATGAAACAGGCTTAATAATTTTGATTGAGCAAATGCAGCTACGGGCACTTTTGTTAATTGTTCTAAAGCAGCGGACTCATCAATAGCCGATAGAAACTCTGTAAATGAAACGGGTCTAATTACTTTATATTCAACACGGCCTATTGGGAAACTAATGTTCTTGTCAAATAAAGTTTCAAGCATACTTCCTGCTGCAATAACTGAAATTTCAGGAGCCAGCTCATAAAAATATCTAAGTATATTTAAAGCCTTTGGTACTTCTTGTATCTCATCAATAAATAGGAGGGTGGTATTTTTTTTGCTTAATGTTTTATTTTTAAGAAAAAATAATGTGTTGATTAAGTTCTCTATAGATGTGAAATTTTCAAATGGTTCCTTGTCTTCAGATA
>DAIUEC010000100.1:0-6964 GCA_036845345.1 Sediminibacterium sp. | reverse complement strand
AAGTTAACTGCGTTTGAATTAAACTACGTTCTTCCATACTTAATTGTTTATATTTCTCCATGAAACATTTTCTTCCTAAAAATGTTGCACTTCAATTTAGAGCCCGCCTAGATATTCAAGATGCTAATTTTGTAATTAAAAATTACTCGGGCATCAAAAATTCAGTAATGAGTTGAACTAATTCCACTATTCCGAAAATAACAATCAGTATCGTAAGACTTAAGCCAGTAGCAAATAGCAACTGCCAACCAATAGCTAAATGAGAAGTCAATAACATAGTAAGCATAAAAATGATTACAGCTAACGCAACTCCAATCTTTCTACCATGATGTATTGTCGTTTTTAGTATAGGAAATCTATCTAGCCCATAAGGTGTTTGAACTGTTTCTTGATGGGCTTCAGAAGTGCTAGATTCACTTTTTTCATTTTGAGTTACTTGCTCATAACTTACCTGTTTGCCCTCAAGAGTTGCAATTCTTTCAGCGGCAAGAAGGCCAAAGCTGCCTGATTTAATTAGACCTCCAATGTATACAGAATCTTTACCACCCTCTAGACCTCCTGTAGTTGCACCAGCTGCAAATAATCCTGGAATAGGCTTAGATTGGCTATCCAAAACTTGTGCATGCTGGTCTATGTCAATTCCAACCATTGTGTATGTGATGCCAGGACATATTGGAATTGCCATTAAGGGTAAATTTTCTACCAAGAATGGTTTCACCAAATTTGATCGTGTTATTGGCAATTCCGGTAATTGACCATTCTTTAACGCATTATTGTATTCATTAAGAGTTTGCTTTAAAGCTTCAGCAGGTACGTCCATTTTTTGAGCCAACTCTTCAACACTATCAGCCCTTAAAATTGTTCCTCCAGCTTTTTCTAGCAAAGGATTTGCTGGAATTCTTGCTGATGTACCTGGACCATCCCAAATTGTTTGATCAAAAACTGCATATAATTTTTCAGCATCTCTTGATGAAGCTAATTGATTTGCTAAATGAACTCCTGAACGCCCCTCATCTACAATCCTAATTCCTTTTTGATTCACCACCATTCCTGCAGTTGCAATCGCATCAATTTCTGGATAAGGCCAAACTGAGTCATTTATCTTTGCATCACTACATAAAACATGTCCATAAAATTTATTACCAGGTGTTAGAACACCGCCCACCTCTAAAGCCATATTTAAACCATCGCCTCGACCAGTTCTTCCACCTCTCTGAAAAACCTGATCAAAGTTAGATCCTATATTTTTTTCATATAATTCTCGATTTGCCTGGAATCCACCATCTGCAATCACCCCATAGGATGCGTTCCAAGTTTTTAACTCACCCTCATGCTCAGCTTGAACTCCTACAAACTTTCCTTGATTCATTAAGATGCGTTTAACTCTCGTTCCTAATTGAAGAACCCCGCCACGCTCTACTAATTCCAGGGCCAATCTTTTAATCATTAAATCAGGGCCGCGTTCTTTCCAGTCGATACCGGCTTTTAGAGCCCTTGGTGGAGCCATACACCACTTATAACCCTCTTGCGGATTAAACCGCATAAACTTTCCACCTTTACTTTGTAACCAAGTAATTAGTCTGGATCCTGTATGAGCTAAAGCTTTAGCCAACTCAGGTTTAGCTTCATTATTGGTAAGGCGTTGAATAATTTGCTCTAACTCTTCTGGAGGACGATATGGATCATAAAATCCTATATGTAGTATTCCACCTGACATGCGTGAATTATTTGGGTAATCAACTCCTACGCCCTGTTCCAAAACAATTGGTTTTAAACCAAGTTCTGCAGCGCGTACGCCAGCTGATAAGCCAGCTATACCTGCACCAATAATAATTACATCGAAATTTTGTGTTGTCTCACTCATGATTTATTTATTATTTATAGGTGCTTATTTCAGAGAAATTGGTTCAATTTTTGCTGCCGCAGCGGCTGACTTCCATAGTTTTAATTCAGATTCATAAAAGGTATCCATATCTTTGGGTGTTCCACCAATAGGATCAATTGCTTGTCCATTAAACTTTTGAATAAGCTCAGGATTGGCTAAGAGTGTATTTATTTCTTTATTGAGCAATGACACAATACTGTCAGGCGTTCCAGCCGGAGCTGATAAACCCATCCAGTAGCCAGTCGCAATAGCAGGTAATCCTGCCTCTGCAAGTGTTGGCACATCTGGTAAATAAACCGATCTTTTAGCAGAGGTTACAAATAGGGGCTTGAGATCACCCTTTTTAATTAACTCTCGTTGTGAAGAAATTGTTCCAAAATATCCACTTAAATTTCCACCCAATACATCTGTTATTGCTGGCATAGCACCTTTATAAGGGATGTGATTAAGTTGAACATGCGCTTGATCAGCAATTAACTCCATTAATAGATTATGTATTGTTCCAACACCAGAGGATCCATATGAAAATTGACCAGGATTCTTTTTGGCAAAAGCTATCATTTCTTTTGCATTATGAATCCCTATTTTGGGAGTAACTGTAAATACATTATCTGCAACTCCAATAAGAATTATATTTTTCATATCTTTCTTAAAGTCGTAGGGCAAGTTTTGATATACCCATGGATTGATCGCACTGACAATATTCGTTAAATACAATGTGTATCCATCTGCAGGTGATTTAGCAACGGTATTATTGGCAATGATCGTATTTGCCCCAGGCTTGTTTTCAATAACAACTGGAACTTTTAATCGATCGCTTAGGCCTCTGCCAATTTCCCTAGCCAAATAATCAGTGGAAGCTCCAGGTGCGAGACCCACTAAAATTTTAATGGGTTTATTGGGATAACTTTCTTGGGCATATGAAAGTGCTGTTTGCAACAATCCAAAAATGCAAAGCGCCACAAATCTTACGATTGGTTTTTTGATAAACATTGTCTCGTCTTTCTTATTTATTTTCTAACAATATAACCTAATATTGATTAAGTCTATTGGTAAATATATCGATTATTAATTATTTTTTTAGTTACTTGCATTTCTAACTTTTTTAGTAACATCACTTTAATTCCTCACCCCATTGAGTTGCAGTAATTAATAAATGCTCTTTAAAAATCTTTGCAATGGGTGAAAGTTGTTTGCCTTTAAGGTATACGATATGCCAACTTGTTTTAATAGGAAATTTGGAGCAATTTAATATTGCGACTTCATGTTGGCCCGTTTGATCATCTAATGCATATTTTGATAAAACAGCAAGGCCAAGGCCTCCAATAACTGCTTGCTTAATGGCTTCATTGCTACCTAACTCTAGTCTTACATCAGGTTTAAAACTATTACTTTTAAAAAAGGCTTCCGTAGCCATCCTTGTTCCCGATCCCTTTTCTCTGAGTATAAATTTTTCTTTTTTTAAGTAAGCTAATGTAGTTTGCTTTTTATGAGCTAGCTCATGATTTTTGGGTGCCACTAAATACAAAGGATTAGACATTAAGATCTCGTACTCAATCTCTATATGCAAGGGAGGTTGAGACATGATGTATAGGTCATCAAGATTATCCTCAAGCCTTTTAACAACGCCATCTCGGTTCAATACCTCCAATGAAATATCTATCTGCGAATATTTATTACAAAAACCACCTAATATTCTTGGGATAAAGTATTTCGCAGTACTCACAACCGCAACCTTTAATTTACCTCTGGTAAGACCTTTTAAAGCATCAACTTGTTGTTCATATTTTTCCCACTCTTGCGCAATCTCTTTGCCTGTCTTCGCTAGTTCTTTTCCGATTTCGGTTAAAAATACTTTTCTTGAAACAACCTCATAAAGTGGAAGTCCTATTGCATTGGTAATTTCTTTTAATTGCATCGAGGCCGTAGGTTGAGTTACATGCATTCTTCTTGCAGCAGCACTCACACTCCCAGTTTCAGCTAAGGCCAAAAATAAACGTAATTGTCTGAAAGTTATATTCATAGATTTTTATCTATATAAAGTTCTATTAAATACGATTTTACTTTATATATCTTCAGTACTAGAATTTTTCAAAAGGATACCTTATGACAAATTTACTAGACCCCTCAATTCTATTTTTTATTTTCGGTATTTTTGCTGGATTAGTAAAATCCAATTTAGAAATTCCACAACCTATTTCTAGATTTCTATCTTTATATTTATTAATGGCTCTGGGTTTAAAAGGCGGCTTTGCTCTTAATAAATCTGGATTTACTATTGAAATTGCAATGAGCTTAGGTTTAGCTGTTGGTTTGGCAATTTGCATTCCACTTCTAAGCTACAACCTATTAAAACTTAAACTCAATAAATTGGATGCTGCTGCCATATCTGCCACATACGGCTCAATTAGTGCAGTGACATTCATCACCACATCCCAAGTTCTTGACCAAAGCAATATTACTTATGGTGGCCATATGGCAGCAGCTATGGCTCTTATGGAATCCCCTGCAATCATTATTGCGATTATTCTAGCCAACAATATTCGTAATCAACAATATGAAAATGCAGGTAAAAATACATCTTTGGGTAAGGTTCTTCATGAATCTTTTACTGATGGTGGGCAACTCTTGTTGTTAGGCGCTTTACTAATCGGCCTAATCTCAGGAGAAGCTGGTCACAAAGTGATGGCTCCATTTTCGATTGACCTCTTCAAAGGGCTCTTAGCATTTTTTCTGCTTGATATGGGTTTGGTTGCTGCTAGAAGTATTTCAGAATTAAAAGGGAAACCAACTATTACATTCTTTTACGCCTTTTTAGCTCCGCCCGTTCATGCTGCAGTATCTCTATTGCTTTGTGTGATATTTCATTTGCCCTTAGGTGATTCTGTTCTTTTGATGGTCTTGGCAGCTAGCGCGTCCTATATTGCTGTACCCGCTGTTTTACGTCATGCAATGCCAGAAGTAAATCCTGCTTTATACATGGGTATGTCCTTAGGGATTACTTTCCCACTCAATATTATTTTAGGAATTCCCAGCTATATATACTGCGCAAAGATGTTGTTAACTTAATTTTTATAGTTGCTAAACCAGTTTATCGAAGAGCTTGCAGCAGTAATAGCATCTTGCTCGGTTGGGAAAGTATAGGGATCACTATCTCTCATCAAATACCAACCACTTAAATCTTCTGTGTCTCTTCGCCATTCTTGAAATCGATATGTTCCCTGTAAGTCCCTAACAATGTCTACACATCTATTTCTGTCTTCATTATCAAAACTATTAATAACTGAATAAGCTTTCATTAAGAAAATCTTTCAACTAAAAGTTGTTTAATTCCTATAAGGCCAAGCGATAGATAGTCCATCCAAGATTTAAGATAATTAGTCCAATCAGTGTAAAAAGAGTTAACTGCATACCCAAAACTCTTTTACTAAAATCTGGCGGAGGCGTATTAATACCGATGGAGTGAAAAAATCTTCCACCAATGAGAGAAATTCCAGGGATGGCTATCATCCACCATGGAGCACCATTTAATTCTAGTGTGGCTAACATAAGGACCCCAATTGGAACATATTCAATAAAATTTCCCTGCGCTCTTATAGCTCTTTCCAAGCTTTCATTTCCACCAGTTCCTAAACCAATTTTATTAGCTCTTCGTAATTTAATAACTGCAAAAGATAATTTAATAAATAAAATTGCTAATAGCGAAACAATGATTGAAGTTATAAGAAGCATTTTTAATCCTTAATTAATTTCTCTTTAGATATTTTCAAATCAATACTTAGATTGTAACTACCCAATATTTTCAAATTTTTGTTTTATTTTTTCTTTTTAATCTGACTTAAAACAATAACTAGAAATAGTAGTGCGAAAGTCTCTGAAATTACAAATCCGAATACATTGTTTGGTGAAATACCTACAAAGGTATTGGTAAAACCCCGTGCAATCGCTACCGCAGGATTACTAAAAAAAGTTGATGATGTAAACCAATATCCCGCTGTTACTATTAATGTAATCAGCATTGGTAATTTTTCCTTTGACTGTTTTTCACCAATGTAAATTGTTGTGAGCAATATGAGGGTTGCAATAAATTCGCTCACCCACATTCCAAGCCCTGTTCTCACTTTGATGGAGTGCTGAATCAAGGGTAATTCAAACATAAGGTGTGTAATAAGAATGCCTACATATGCCCCGCAAAATTGACAAGCTAAATAAGCTATTACTTTATGTTTTTCAAAATGACCAAGTTGCCACTGTAAAATTGTCACAACTGGATTAAAGTGAGCCCCTGAGATAGGTCCTAATAACGTAATTAAAACAAACAATCCTGCTCCTGTTGCAATACTATTTCCAAGAAGTGCAACGGCGGCATTTCCCGAACTTAGTGTTTCTCCCATGTATCCTGAGCCTGCTACGATTGCTAACAACAAGGCTGTGCCAACAAATTCACTAAGATAAGATTTCATACCTTAGAGTGAATTTCTTTAAGTGACAATGAGTCTAGGGTCTCTAATGGTAGATTAGCCAGAATATCAAGCCTCTTTTGTAAACCAATCATCACTTCTCTAAAAGCTCGCCTCTTATGCTCTTCAGATCCTTCCACTTTTGAGGGGTCTGGAAATCCCCAATGCGCAGTTACGGGATTACCAGGCCAATAAGGGCATTGTTCTCCAGCAGCTTGATCACAGACTGTAATAATGAAATCCATGTGTGGAGCCTCATACACTGCAAACTCTTCCCAGTTTTTACTTCTTAATTTTGATAAGTCATATCCTAATTCATTAGCCAGTTCTTTTGCATATGGGTTAACTTCTGAACTTGGCTTTGAGCCTGCTGAATATCCATTAAATAATTCACTTAAATGAGTGCTTGCTAGCGCTTCACCTATTATTGATCTCGATGAATTATGGGTACATAAAAATAAGATATTGTATTTTTTCACTTAAAGAACTCTTTCAATTATTAAAAAATATTAAAGCACCAACCTAACATCTGATTTTCTTTTTTACTTTTACTTCACAACTTTTACCACTGCAGCAGTTTTCTAACAGAAAATCGCTTAATTGATTTACTGTCTCAAAA
>DAIUEC010000099.1:0-7161 GCA_036845345.1 Sediminibacterium sp. | reverse complement strand
AAATTAGGTTGATATATTAAGTTCCTACTTTGTCTTTCAACTTTTAAAAGTTTTGCATTTGTTAATTCTTTTAAATGAAAACTTAGTGTTGCATTAGGAATACCAAGTCTTTCAATAATTTCAGTAGGTGTTAATCCAGTATCCCCGTAGCGAACAATTAGTCGAAATATATTTAAGCGTGTTTCTTGCCCTAAAGCTAAGAAAACACTAATAGCATTATTGTTTTTCATATTTCCAATTATATAGA
Source organism: Sediminibacterium sp. (assembly GCA_036845345.1). Taxonomy (GTDB): domain Bacteria; phylum Bacteroidota; class Bacteroidia; order Chitinophagales; family Chitinophagaceae; genus Sediminibacterium. The sequence goes on along the minus strand of DAIUEC010000099.1, from coordinate 6,914 downwards.
AATATAAGCGTTAATTTTTCAAATTTTTTATTTAAAGGAGTGCAAACCAATCAAATTGCCTTCAGTGTCCCCAATGATAACGATAAATCCATCTTGTCCAATCGAAGTTTTTACTCTAAAAATTTCTCCGCCATTGTCTTTTGCTTTTTGTGATGTACCCGCACAATCTTCACAATGAAAATAAATGATCGTGCCATCTTTTGATGGCTTTCGTAAAGGGTGTTTCATTAATGCTCCCATTGCCCCAATACCCGGCATGCCTCCAGGAAATCGAAATGCTTCAATAGTGTCATCTATTTTTTCTTCGATTAATTTACAGTTAAATACTGTCTCATAAAATGCTTTTGCTCTATGCATGTCATCAACATAGATTTCAAACCAAGTAACAAGATTTTTTTGTAATTGCATGTTTAAAATTAAAAAAGCTTGCTAAATAATTTAGCAAGCTTTTTTGACATATTAAGAATTATTTATTAATTAAAGCTGCGCCAACTTTACACACCAACTCATCTTGAGATCCAGTTCCGCCTGAACATCCTATTGCACCAATTAGCTTGCCATTTTCTACAAGTGGAATACCTCCACGAGAGGCTATTACGTCGTCAAGAGTTACAACATAATTTAATTTGGCAATATTAACTGCATTTTCAAAGAGTTTGGTTTCTCTACGATAGCGTGCCGCTGCTCTTGCCTTGTGTTCGGCTATTGCAATAGATGCTAATTGAGCACCGTCCATTCTTTTAAAACTAATCAATGCGCCGCTTGGATCAACTACAGCGATATTCATTTTCCAATTTCTTTTTTTAGCTTCTGCTTGAACAGCATTTACTAATTGATCTGCTTTTTCCAATGTTATTGAATTGCCAAATGGAATATCAAAAGGCATCGCTTCAGGAATATCATCCATTGGATTTGGGGCTGGGGCTTGTTGGGCAAATGCAAAGCTTACTATGGTACTCATGACAACTAGAACAGATTTAAAAAATTTTTGTTTCATATCATTTCTCCTTTTATGTTTTTAATGATGTTTTGTAAGTTTGCAATGTTTTTAATGAGAAATGGAAAGATTTTTATTAGTATCTACCCTAATATGACCCTATAGAATAGGCCTGTAGAGATTTACTGCATTACTCCATAATGCTTTTGAAGAAACGTTTGGCCCTAAAACATCTTTAATAAGTTGTATATCTTTGGGGTTAAAAGGTCTTTTAGCCCTTGTAGATGGAAGGTCTGTACCAAACATTAATGAATTAGTATTTCTAGATGCGATTCTTTCAATTGCTTGAGGAACATTCATATTGACTCGACCAAAGCCTGTAAGTTTAACTTTTGCTCCAGCATCGACTAAATCAAGTAGCACGGGTAAACCATTTTCATTCATTCCCATGTGATCAATCACGATTTGAGGTAACTTTGAAATTGCTGAAACATGAGGCTTTAATGCGGCAGCATCTGTATAAATTTCAGCATGCCATTTGGCTACATCATTTACCCGTATTGCTAATGCTCTTATATCTTCTACAGTATCAATTCGACCTCGATAAATATTAAATCTTAGTCCACGTACACCTATTGCCGCTAAATCTAAAATTTCTTTATCCGATATATCAAAAGGTACTTGAGTAATTCCTACCCACCTCGGACCTAGTTTCGATAACGTGTCACGAAGATAAGTTTGGTCATAACCATGAAAAGACCCCGATACAATAGCGCCTGATGTAATTCCAAGAGGAATCGTTTGTTTGCGATACTCTTCTAATGTAAATGATGGAGGAATATATCCCTGATTAGGAATAATTGGATATCGATTATCAATAATGTGGCAGTGAGCATCAAAAATTTCATTATCCTGGGCTCGCATTGCACAACCAACCAAGCTTGCCCCAGCAATTGCTCCAGCACCAATAATAAAATTACGACGTTGAATATTCGTCTTCACATACCCCTCAATGGGTGTTGACTTATCTTGTTTATTGCGCTTAATTGAACCAGCGTAAATTAAGCTCCGTGGCCTTTGATATAAGTTTCCAAAAATTTAATTTGGCTACCTTGCGATTCAATAATATTTTTAACAGTATCGCCTACGGAAATAATTCCAAGAACTTTTTTGTTTTCCACAACAGGCAAATGTCTAATATGTTTGTGAACCATAATAGCCATACACTCTTCTAAGGAGTTTGAAGGCGAAACAGTTAACGGATTAGAAGTCATAATTTTTGAAACTGGAACTTGCTTAGGATTATGATTCGGTAGTAATACCTTTATAGCGCAGTCACCTTGCGAAACAATCCCAACCAACTCTCCATTATCAATAACTAAAATTGATCGTACACGGTTATCACGCATCAATAACAAGACTTGCTCTACTGGATCAGATGACTGTACAGCAAATATTTTGTGTGTTTTTTGCCCAATGCATTGTTTTACTGTCGTCATGTTTAATCTGCCTATTCACTAAATAATTAACTTTTACCTAGATATATTAAATTACTTCAAAGTAATTTCTTAAATTCTAGATTTAGCCTTAAATATTAATTCAATTTTGTGATAATTCAAAACAAAAAGCTCATATTAATTATCTAATTTGGTGCAATAACCTAATTAAATGTACGTTACTAATAATCCAAACTTTATTTTCCTAAGTACTTATGGATCGATAATAAAAAGCCAGTTCCTTGTCCAGAATAGCTATTAATTGGAAAAACAAGTTCCGCAGACAAGTTAAATTCTTTTCCAACCCAAGTTACCCCTGGATTAACTGAACCAAGAACTTGTCCATTACAAATGCCTGATAGACAGGTTTGCAGTGGGAACTCTATGACTGCAATCATGTGATTAAAAGGCTCATCCCATCCTGTACTCTTAACGTGGTCATTTAAATACATAAAACTATATTGAAGGGTAAATCCCCAGTTCAACACTTTTGCTTGAGATTGATCCGTAGGCATTTGGTAACCCAATACCCCCGATACAGCAAAAGGTTTAAATAGGCTCATCGATTTAGGTAAATCACCAAAACCCTTTGCATAAAAGATAGTTGGCATGTATGTGAAAAAATTATTAGCGCCCGAACTTCCTGTTCCAGCAATTTGACCGTTTAAGCCTAAAGTAAGTGCATACTCATGTTTTTCATTAATAGTTAGCTCTTTTTTTACAGAATAATATAAATTATCAAAGCCATTTATTGAAGGGTCAAGATTGTTATTTGGATCTCGATAGATCGCATCTATTGCAATACCAAACCCGTCGAAAGGTTCAACGCCTGCTCCAACCATCCATAAATTCGATTTAGAGTTATTTATACCTAAATTAGGACTTTTACCAAAACCAGCATGCGCCTCATATGCCGCATACGGGTCATCCACTGAAATTGTAGGTGGGAAGTAACGATCACCAGCAATTCCATGAGCGCTAACCATGCCAGAGTTACATATCAAGATAGCTCCAAAGAGCCATCCTCTTAAAATGATTTTCATTTTGAATTCCTAAACAAATTAATAAATCTCAGTCAAAGTACTGAGCGGAAAATATTTTGTTTAGGTATTTTTGGGGGGATATTCAATCAGATTTGGGAAAGATTGAATGAAGAAAAGTGGTTCTATGAGATTAAATATTTTTTCATTAACCCGCGATTGGGAAACAATATTAGTAGGTAAGCCTAATACTGAAATATGATGACACTGATGCTGATCTATATGAGCTCCATCAGAATTCAAATCAGCTTTTAGCTTATGCTCGTCATGAACAATTAAAAATAATCCATTGCTAGGTTCGTTTTCACTCCAAGAAATAGAGGCCATACCCTCATGGTTTTCATGTGAATACTCGTGTGCCATACCAATTAGTGGCATAAACAATGTATTAAATATAAATATCGAAGTGGCTATTAATATGGCACGTATCAAGAAATTGTAATCCTTTTTCAATTTTTTTATATTAACTATTAATAAATATTAGTATTGCCATTGGGACACTATGTTGTGTTACCAAAATTTATAATAGACTCTATCCTTTCCACAACGTATCTTTTCAGTAACCTTGATATTTAAACTTAATTTTAGGGACCAAACCTCATGAAGTATTTACTCTTGGCTTTTTTGGTTGTAACGTCGTTTTTTTCAAATGCTGATTCAGAAATCGTTTATTCCCCTCGCTCAGAAATCTATACTATTCCAACCCTAACAATTTCCGATAAACAATTTTTACTTGGGGATAAAAATGGTAAAGCAGTGAACGTAAGCGGCATCTTACGTTTTCCTCCAAAACCAATTAGTCAAAAAATTCCAGTTATTTTTTTAGTTCATGGCTCAAGTGGAATAGGCCCTAATATCGATTATTGGTCTAATCATTTTTTGGGGCAGGGTTATGCTACCTTTAGTCTCGATGGCTTTACTGGAAGAGGACTCACGGTTGTTGGTCCAAACCAGGCAGTATTGGGGAGATTGAATCTTATTCTTGATAGTTATAAAGCTATGGAAATTTTAGCTAAACACCCCCGGTTAGACTCGAATAAATTTGTAATGATGGGATTTTCAAGAGGGGGACAAGCTGCTCTATTTGCCAGCTTGGAACGATTTAATCAGCTATGGAATAAGAGTGAGACAGTTTTTGCTGCACATATTCCCTTTTATGCTGATTGTGTTACCAGTTATATTGATGATACTAAAACTACAGGAAAACCCATTCAAATGCATCATGGAATCACAGACAACTACAATCCTATATCTGCTTGTAAGGATTATGTGGCCAAATTAAAAATGGCGAATCAAAATGTTGAACTTTTTGAATATGCAATTGGTCCACATGCCTTTGATTCTCCATTAGGAACTATACCTCCAGTAATGTCTAAAGATGCTCAAACTGTTAGGTCATGCAGGATTATTGAAAAATCTTTAGGAAATCTTATCAATACTCAAACCAATCAAGAATTCAAATACTCTGATGCTTGTGTTGAGTTAAATCCACACGTAGGGAGAGATGATGATGCAACCCTACAAGCAACCCTGACCATTGATAATTTCTTAACGAATCTTTTTAAGAGTTAGTTGGTTTAATTGTATGAAGTCCTTCAAAGGAAGGGGTTTTTCCACTTTAAATGCATCACTCTATATAAAGATTAAATAAATTGAAAAGGTTGTGGGCATAGGGACTCAAATTAAATTTGAATTAGGGATAGTGATTGAATATTTTCTTGAGCTAATTTTTGACATCCATTAAGCTCTAAGATTTCAAGCAAGGCCAATGTGCCGACAACCTTAGCTCCAGTTTTCTTCACTAAATTTGCCGCAGCAAGCAAAGTCCCGCCAGTTGCCAAGACATCGTCAATGATTAAAACATTTACCTTATTAGGCAATATATCTTGTTGTATTTCTAAAGCGTCAACGCCATACTCTAATCCGTATTTTTCTGAGAATACTTTTTTTGGCAATTTATTAGGTTTACGCGCTAAAACTAAGCCTTTCTTTGAAATCTGCGCCAATGCAGTAGCAAATATAAAGCCCCTAGATTCAACTCCTAAAACATAATCGAAGTCATACGTATTACTAAGGTCATATAATTGGTCAATGGCAAAGGAAAAAGCGTTTTGATTCGCCAATAAAGGTGAAATGTCTTTAAACATAATCCCTGGTTTTGGAAAGTCAGGTACTGTAGGTATATATTCTAATAAATTCATATGCTATGAAAAATTCTCTGGTTGTGATTGTCGCTCTAGAAGATGAGTTAAATCCTAAAAACCTATCTTCTCATATCCCAATTATTTATTCAGGAATTGGCAAAGTGAATGCAAGCATTGCTACATATAAAGCCATTATGGATTATTCCCCAAGTCTAATTATTAATTTTGGGACTGTCGGAAAAATTACGCCAAATCTTTCGGGTTTAATACAAATTGGATCTGTTATTCAAAGAGATATGATAGCCGAACCTTTAGCGCCAAGAGGGTCTACTCCTTTTTCGAGCAAACCTAATAAACATGTTTCTATTCTGGATGGTTATCTTTGCGGAACCGGTGATAGTTTTGTTACTCAAAAAGATGAGTGGTTAATTCAAAATAAAGTTGATGTTGTCGATATGGAGTTATTCGCGATAGCCAGTGTTGCGCATGTGCATAAAATTGATTGGATATCCTATAAATACATATCTGATGATGCAAATGAATCTTCCGGTCAAGAATGGTCTAATCAAGTTCACCGAGGACAACACCTTTTTCTAGATCAATTACAAACCCACATAAAAAACAAGTTGTAATATCTTCAATATTTTTAACCAATTAATCTCAAATTTATGCATGACTTCAAAATTATTATTCAAGACTTAAATCTTATTCCTCATCCTGAGGGTGGGTTTTATAAAGAAACATTTCGATCCAAGCAACTCATCAATAGAGTTAATAGCCAAAATATATGTAGTGCTTATACCTGTATTTATTACCTTCTTTCAGGTTTAGATTTTTCTTCGTGGCACAGAATATCTTCAGATGAAACTTGGTTTTTCCATCAGGGCTGTGATTTAACGATCTATCTATTTAATCAAAATAAATCATTAGAAACAATTCAATTAGGCTTAGAGTCAAAACAACTTCAAATAACGATTCCTGCAAATACCTGGTTCGCAGCAAAACCATTAATGGAGACGTCTTACTCACTTGTTAGCTGTGCTGTTGCACCCGGTTTTGAATTTGCAGAGTTTGAAATTGGGAATCGTGCACATTTATTGGATGAGTTCGGAAACTCCTCCATGAATATCAATATTATTAAGTCATTAACAAGAGCTTAACTTTTTAAGAATAACAAGAGTGATTTAAATTACCAATAAGTGTTTTAAAAATAATTCATTTGAGATATCCTTAAACATATTTCGTGGATTCAAGTACGAAGTGCAACACGTTTTACAGACTGCATAAAAACTTCGTT
>DAIUEC010000098.1:2875-7163 GCA_036845345.1 Sediminibacterium sp. | reverse complement strand
GATGTAGACAAAATATTTTCCTGCACCATTGGATAAATAGTAGCCACCAGCGGTAGTAATTGATTGCGAATTAAATTCCTAGTATAATCATTCTTTTCATTACTACTATCCTCAACAAAGGAAAGACCATTTGTAGCAGCATAGGCTTTTATTTCATCCTTTGTAAAAATAAGTAAGGGCCTTGCAATATTTAAGACATCATTTCTTCGCGCGGGTATACCTGTTAGACCATGAATACCTGTGCCTCTAAACAATTGCATTAATACGGTCTCTACCTGATCGTCCGCATGATGTGCAGTTAATAATACAACTTGCGCTTGTTTATTTTTTGAAATGCTGTCGGTTAATGCACCAAACCAAGCATACCTAATTTCACGTGCAGCTTGCTGAATACCCATTTTATAGGTCTCTGCATATTTTGCAGTTTCGCAGGCATGAACTTCAATAGGTATTGTTAATTGAACAGCAAAGTCACGTACAAAATTTTCATCTCGCACACTCTCCGCTCCTCTTAATTGAAAATTGACATGTGCAATAGTGCATGACGCTTTTAATGCATGCAATAAATGCGTAAGCACCACACTGTCCACTCCACCACTTACTGCTACAACAAAATGTGTTTTATGCAAATTAATATCCGGAAACTGTTTATCCCAATTGGCTTTAAATGTTTCTAGATTTAACATAGTTTCCTTTTTGATATTACTCTTTTAAAGTAAATCTATTTTTTTTGTTCCTTTGCCCAAGCATCTTTCAAGCCTACCGTACGATTAAAAATCAATTTATCCTTGGTGCTTTTTGTATCCTGATAGAAATATCCTTTTCTTAAAAACTGAAAACGAACATCTAATGGATCCATTGCCAATGCAGGCTCAGCATAAGCATTCACAATATTTAAGGAAGCTGGATTGATATAATCTTTAAAATCACCGTCGGCACTTGACAAATCTTCTACATTAAATAAACGATCATACTCATTTAATAATACAGGCACGGCATGTTTTGCACTTACCCAATGTAAGGTCCCTTTAACATGAATGCCACTTGTATCTTGTCCAGATTTACTTTGAGGATTGTAAGAAGCATAAACAGTTGTAATATTCCCCGCTGCATCTTTTTCAAAACTTTCGCAGGTAACAATGTATGCACTCTTTAACCTTACTGACAAACCTGGCCCTAATCTAAAATATTTTTTAGTTGGCTCTTCCATAAAGTCCTCATGCTCTATCCAAAGTTCATTGCTAAATGGCACTTCACGTGTTCCTCCATTTGGATCCTCTGGATTATTTTCGGAATGTAAAATTTCTTCTCCTTTATCAAAATTCGAAATCACTAATTTAATTGGGTTCGTCACCACCATGCGACGCATAGCCACTTTATTCAAATGCTCTCTTACACAAAATTCCAACAAACTAAAATCAATAATATTCTCTCTTTTAGCAATACCAATTCTTTCACAAAAATCTCTAATACTCTCTGGCGTATATCCTCTACGACGCATACCACTAATGGTTGGCATACGAGGATCATCCCAACTTTCAACAAATCCTTCCTCTACCAATTGCAATAATTTACGCTTACTCATCACCGTATAGGTCATGTTTAAACGCGCAAACTCATATTGATGTGAAGGATAAATTCCTAATTGTTCAATACACCAATCATACAATGCACGATGTGGAATAAATTCCAAAGTACAAATAGAGTGTGTAATATTTTCAATCGAATCACTTTGACCGTGTGCAAAATCATACATTGGATAAATGCACCAAGCATCCCCTGTACGATGATGATGCGCGCGCTTTATACGATACAATAAAGGATCACGCATATGCATATTAGGACTCGCTAAATCTATTTTTGCTCTCAACACTTTTTCTCCATCTGCATATTTGCCTGCTTTCATACCTGCAAATAATTCCAAATTTTCTTCAACGCTTCTATTTCTAAATGCATTTCCTGTACCAGGCACTGTTGGTGTTCCTTTTTGTTGCGCAATTTCTTCGGCAGTACTATCATCAACATAGGCCAAACCTTTCTCAATTAATTGAACGGCAAATGCATACAATTGATCAAAATAATCAGATGCATAACATTCTTTTGCCCATTCAAATCCCAGCCACTTTACATCCTCTTTAATACTATCTACATATTCAATATCTTCTTTGGCTGGATTGGTATCATCAAAACGTAAATTGGTTTTTCCACCAAAGTTTTTTGCTAAACCAAAATTCAAACAAATGCTTTTTGCATGCCCAATATGTAAATAACCATTTGGCTCTGGAGGGAACCTGGTTAAGATAGACGCGTACTTTCCTGAGGCAAGATCCTCGGAAATAATTTCTTCAATAAAATTCAGACTTTTTTCTTCACTCATAATGGTAGTAACTATTGGGTAAAGGTACAAAAACCTACCCCAAAAAACTAACTTCTTAAACCGTATAGTTTGCGAACTTCTAAAACAAATTGTTCAATTTGTTGATCCTCCCCTTTTGGATCATATTGTTGCTTTAAGCTACTACTAAATAAATAGGCAACGGTTTGCCAAAATCCAGCATTAAAACCACCCTTATATTCTTTAATTAAATCATAACAGTTATTTCCTGTCTCTCTCTTAATTAATTTCATAAGGACCTTACCCTGATATATAGAAAGATTGGTGACTTTATCTCCAAAATCACGCTTTAAATCTTTTTCTCTTAGCTTAATAATTTCCTTTCTCTTCTTTTCATCAGTAACATTTCTTAATTGGCTATTTACATCATTAATAACCATACTAGCCCTTAATGCATATGGATAAGTTACATAAACCGCATTTCGAAGCCTGGTCCACTCCTGCCATTGTTTTTTAGCCTGAGCAGTCATGATTGATTTTACTTCCACAGTTGGTAACCAAGCACTTGGAATAGTATCTCCCTCTGGTGTAATAAAAGCCTCTACACGCAGGGTGTCATATGCTCCTTTTTGTGCAGTTAATTTATTGGAATAAACTGCAAGCAATAATAATGGCAATATGTACTTAACTATTTTTATCATTTTTAATAGCCTTGGCTATGAATTGATACCCTAATTTATAAAAAGTAACCTTTTACAAATAAAAATTACGGTAAAATTATCTTGACTTTAACGCTTTAACCCTTGCCCAAGTGCTTACCATAAAACCAAAAGTCATCACTATAACTCCAATCCACAACACATTGATAAAAGGAAACTCATACACTTTTAAAGTAATCAAATTAGAAAGTGAGGAAGACTCTTTCATTCCAATTTGTAAAATGCCTTTGGTCTGATCCACTACATTGTTAAAGTTCAAAATTAAATTTTGTGCCCTAATCGTATCTGGAATCATGGTCATATTCATTCCCTCTAATCTAATAGCAGGCTTTGCTTCATAGGCAAGACCAGTAACACTATGCACTGACATTTGTAAAACCAATTCATTCACATTAGGTGCTCTATTTGGATTAGGATTCACTAACACTTTTTCCAATTTTACATATCCATTGCTATAAAAAACAGAGTCCCCTATTTTAATTTGATGTGGCTTAAACTGAACCGTATCTTCTTTGGAATGATCCTGAAAAGAAGTTACATAAACAAAAATGTCTTTGTTCCAATAATGCTTTGAAGAAGGATTTGCTGAGAAACCTTCCATCCCTTTATTGTTTTTTAATACATCTGGATACAGATAAAAAGAGTCTTTAATTGTTTTATTAGCTCCCTTTTCAGCAAACTTTAATTCGAAGAATTTCTTACCCAAATTATCAACCGTGTCTCTTAAATAAGTCACCATGTATTTACCCATATCAGTTGGGATGGTTTCAAATAATGTGATATTTTCCATTGGGTTTCCTGCAGGGCTCTTACCATTAGGATCTTTTTGAATCACATTAATGCCAGTGGTGTTCCAGCTTAAAACTGCTTTATTTGAAGACGATAATAAGATGCCTAACAAAACCATACCAAAACCAATATGCCCAATGCTAGCACCTGCTGATTTTAATTTCCATTTTAAAATCACAATCCAATAATGTGCATTGGCAACAATTGCAAAAACCGAAGTAACAGTTGCAATAAATAAAGCAGCTAAAAATCCAACACCTTTTTCTTTAAAGGCAATACCTACAAATGCAAAGATGATCGCACTTATAATGGCTGTAATAATTAATGAACTACTAATGCTCTTTAAAAAACTACCTTTCTCAGATCCTCCTTTGTATTTTAAGAATTGTCCAATGGCAGACAATACGCCAATAATGATTGCCACAAAAACTTGTACCTGATTGTG
>DAIUEC010000098.1:0-2775 GCA_036845345.1 Sediminibacterium sp. | reverse complement strand
CCATTCATTCCAAGATCAGTGAAAGCATGTACCGAAGTATCTCCTAATATTCCACTTCTTGTTAAAAAAGTAGAATACACTACTAGTAAAAAGCTGAGTCCGAAAAATAAATAAGTTATACGTAAACCAGTTTCTGTTTTACGATAAATCATGGCAGTATGAATTGCTGCAACCAATGCTAACCATGGAACAAGCGATGCATTCTCTACAGGATCCCATGCCCAATAACCACCAAAAGTTAAACTCTCATAAGCCCATGCTGCACCCATCATAATGCCCAAACCTAAAATACCAGCCGAAAAAGTAGCCCATGGTAATGCATTCACCATCCACTTATTATCTTTCTTTAATAATCCCACTACAGCAAATCCAAATGGAATACTAGTGGATGCAAATCCTAAGAATAAGATTGGTGGATGAATCACCATCCAATAGTTTTGCAATAAAGTATTTAATCCTGTTCCGTCTTTTAATAATTGTAAATAATCGGGACGAGAAAGAATTGGCCAAGGCATTTCATCTCTTAATAAACTAAAAGGACTGCTACCAATTTTATGTCCAAAAACATACAATCCCACCACCATCGTAGCCAAACAGAATTGAACAAAACTCAATACCATCAGTACCCCAAACGAATCTTGTTTCCATTTGTCAGAACGATTCATTACTAACAAACCTAACACACAATGCCAAAAACTCCATAATAAAAAGCTACCCTCTTGTCCTTCCCAAAAACAACTTAACAAATACTGTGCAGGCATATGTTTATCACTATGCATGTAAGAATACTTGTATTCAAATAAGTGATTTGAAATCACATAAAACAAAATAATAAAACAGGTAAAAACAGCAACAGATTCAATAATGAATGCAATATTGGCTAATTTTTTCCATTCGTTTTGGCTATCTAACTCTTTTGCATAAAAAGCTTTCGCAAATGAAAAAGTGGCTACCAATGAAGCCACTAAAGAAAGTATTGTTAAGAAATAGCCCAACTGCCCAGGCAATAAATGTTCTCCTATAAATTGCACTGCTGCCGCATTTGTTGATGTATTCATCGAATAATTTGAAATAATTTAAAATTTACAGCCCCAAATTAGTTGGCAATGGCAACAGGTTGATTTTTGTTAGCTTCTGCGTTGTCCTTGTATTTAGATGGACATTTTAAAACAATAGCAGAACATTCAAAAACATCACCTTGTACTTTTCCTTTTAATACCAATCGCTCTGATTTTTCCATATCTGTTGGCATGGTATTATGGTAAACCACACTAATTTTTCCACCTAAACTATCCTGCACCGCAAACTTTAATAAATTAGGATCCTTCACTGGATCATATTGCACAGGTATGGACTTATCCATTTTTACAATTAAATTCAAAAATTTGCCCTGCTTTTGCTTAGCAGAACCAATTGTTTCATAACTGCTTAAATCGCCTGTGTAACTAATTAATACTACAATTGCAGCTGCAATAAGTACCAATAAAATAATATGCGTTTTCTTCATGACGCAAAGTTAAACAAATGGGCTTAAATTGCACCAAAATTTACCTATCTCATAAATACATTTTATGCGCATATTTGACTACATCATTGTTTGCAAAACCCCCGATTTTAAGAAGGTGGATCGAGTAAGCCAATTCATGTATTTATTGAGCATTTTGGGATTCTCTTTTGGAATCTACAAAGGCCTGTACGCTAAACCAGCATTGATTATCGCCATAATGACTTCGGTGATTTGTTGGCTAATTTTTTGCTTATACCAAAAAAAGCAAGGGGGTGTACCTTACTACCGATTAGGCCTTCTTTTTGCTAGTTGGGGCTGGTTTTTAATGCCAAAAGCCCTTATCATATCAGGAATTTACTTAATAGGCGCATTATTTGAACGCCAGGTCAAATTCCCTTACGAAATCGCGTTTGATCCAGCTGGAATTGTGATAAATACCTTTCCTAAAAAGCAATTTCCATGGGCAATGATCCAAAATGCCCTCATCAAAGACGACGTTATTACCATTGATTTTAAGAATAACAAACTTATCCAAAAGGATATCAATGAGCCTGTAACGGAGGCTATCACTACAGAATTCAATAGTTTTTGTGCCGAACAAATAGCTATTGCCAACCCATTAACATCTAATAACGCATCTTAATTTATACCATGTCATTATCAACATCACCCTATTTATTATACTCCGATGGCGAAGGCCAAATTTTTGAAGACACCAGCTTATATACGGTGGGTCGTGCTGGTTGGGATGCCTATCCAATTCCGGTAGAAGATTGGATTGAACTACCTGAGGGTGGAAATTTATACGAATTACCTGGCCGTCGTGGCATTGGAATTGATGTTGAAACAGGGGAAATGCGCTTATGTGAATTAGGTTGGGCTGTGGCTGCATTTATTCCTCCAGCACATACAGGCTTATATGTATCTGCTTATGAAACATTGGATGCCGATGCACCCACATTACCCTTGTTTTGTTACACTGCCGTAGGGTGGTTGGATGGTAAAAATTATGTACCAGCCGTACGCATTGAACAAGACATTAGACAGGATTGTGAAGGATATGATCAAGAAATTATTGACAATGGAACGCAAAAATTACTTTCCTTATATAGTCAAAATAGATTGGTAAAACATTTGATGGAAAATTGTTGTCAAACCTATACCTGTCCTGCCGCGCGTAATTTAGCGATGGGTCGTTGGGAATGTCCAATTCCTATTTCTCCAGCTTGTAATGCCAATTGCATAGGTTGTATTTCGTTTCAACCACA
>DAIUEC010000097.1:0-7442 GCA_036845345.1 Sediminibacterium sp. | reverse complement strand
GTATTAAAACAAAGACGTGCTAAATTAGAACAACAAGAAATTCCTCCAGCAAATATCCCTTACGTATTAATTGGTACTGGTTTATTGTGGTTTGGTTGGTTTGGTTTTAATGCAGGTTCTGCATTAAGTGCAAACTCATTAGCTATTAGCGCTTTTGCTACTACCAATACGGCTGCTGCAGCTGCTGGTTTAGCATGGATGTTTTTTGATGTAATGAGAGGCAAAAAACCATCTGTATTAGGCTTTTGTATTGGTGCTGTTGTAGGTTTAGTTGCTATCACACCAGCGGCAGGATTTGTTGGTATCCCACAAAGTATATTTATTGGTGTTATTGGCGCAGTGATTTCAAATTCATTAAGCCATGCCTTTAAATTATCTCGTGTTGACGATACATTAGACGTATTTCCTTGTCACGGAATTGGTGGTATGGTAGGCATGTTATTAACTGGCGTTTTTGCTTCAAAAGCAGTAAACCCAGCGGGAAATGATGGTTTATTTTATGGTAATCCAGCATTCTTCTTTACACAGTTAAAAGCAATGTTAATCGTTGTTGTATATAGCTTCACTGTTTCTTATTTAATCTTCAAATTCATCGCTTTATTATTACCATTGCGCGTATCTGAGGAAGAAGAAGAATTAGGATTAGATGCTACACAACACGATGAAAAATATGGCAGAAATCCATTAAAAGCATAAAAATTTTCTGGTTTTAGATTTTAAGCAAGCAATCGTACGGCCCGAATTTCTATTCGGGCCTTTTTTATTATATTAGTGCCTAGATGCATTACTTAAAAAGAATATTACAACTAGCTTATTGCTTTTATGCCTTAATCATATTTGCAATATTCACTATCTTTTCAGCAATTGCTTTAATCATTCTGCTTCCTTTTGGAAAAGAAAAATTAGCTACTCGAATTCATAAAGTGTGTCGATATTGGGGGAAATGCTGGTATCTTTTAACGAGCTTGCAACATCAAGAAATATTTGAAGCTGAGCATAATTTTAACAGACCACATATTTTTGTTGCCAACCACAACTCCTATATGGATATTCCTCCAATTGTAATGTTAAAACATCAACCAATAAGACCATTAGGAAAATTTGAATCCTCAAAAATTCCCATTTTTGGTTGGGTTTATAAAGCTGCTGTTATTATGGTTGATAGAAGCAGCCCAGAAAAAAGAGCACAAAGTTTAAGAAATTTGAAAGCAGCTTTACATAAACATACTTCCATTTTTATTTTCCCAGAAGGTACTTTTAGTATGACCTCGCAACAACCCCTAAAATCATTCTATAACGGTGCCTTTAAATTGGCAATTGAAATGCAAGTTCCCATTCAACCCATTTTAATGATTGACGCTGTAGATCGAATGCATTTTGACAGTGTTTTTTCTTTAAATCCAGGTAAAAATAGAGTCGTTTATCTGCCTACTGTTGAGGTTAGCAACTATACAATGGATGATATTGATTTACTTAAAGAAAAAGTATACCAAATGATGGATGAAGGATTAAGAAGATACCGTAATTATCCTTAGTTTATTAAACGCTTAGTGTATTTTTGTATTTACATATATGTTCGCAGAAATTATCATACCACTTGCCCTTCCTAAAAATTATACATGGGAAATCCCTACTCATTTAAGGGAGGTAGTAATGATTGGAATGCGCGTTGAAGTGATGTTGGGCGCTAACAAGCGATATGCTGGTATTATTAAAAAATTCATTGAAGTAAAACCTGAAGCATTTAATCCTAAACCTATATTTTCGGTATTAGACGAAGCTCCCATTGTGTACCCCGCTCAAATTACTTTGTGGGAATGGATGGCAAACTATTATATGTGTACGGAAGGAGAAGTTATGCAGGCTGCCATACCTAGTCACTTAAAAATAAGTAGTGAGTCCGTCTTTATTTTTAATGAAGATTTTGCCCTAGACAGCCATCAACTAAGTGACGCAGAATATATTATTAGTGAGGCATTACAAATAAAAAAAGAACTAAGTATTTCTGAAATCCAAAAACTATTAGACAAAAAATCGGTTTATCCTGTTATCAATAAACTAATACTAAAAGGTGCATGTTTTATTCAAGAAAACATGACTGATAAATACAAAGCAAAGGAAGAAACTTATATTTCATTGGCACCTGCCTTTCGCGAAGAAGCTGTTCTTGAAAAATTATTAAATGAATGGTCTCGAGCGCCAAAGCAATTAGCTTTGTTACTTTCTTTTTTACATCTTGAAAAAACAGAATCAGTCGTAACTCAAAAAGGTATTTTAGAAAAATCAGATGCTTCGCATGCACAATTAAAAGCATTAATTGACAAGGGAATTTTGATTGCTGAAAAAAGGAAAATTGACCGACTTGCAAAAGACATATCATTAGGCCCTATCAGTAATCATAGCTTATCAAGTAACCAGCAAATTGCATTTACATCCATTTTGGAGCAACTCAAAACGCATCCAGTACATTTGTTACATGGCATTACCGGTAGTGGAAAAACACAAATTTATGTTGCTTTAATAAATGAAATAATCAAGAAAGGCGAACAAGCTTTATATATGTTACCCGAAATCGCATTGACTGCTCAAATGATACGCAGACTCAAACAATATTTCGGTAACGATATTGCAATTTATCATTCTAAATTCAATCCTAATGAAAGAGTTGAAATTTGGAATAAAGTTAAAACGGGTGAAATTAAAATAGTATTGGGTGCAAGGTCGGCACTCTTTTTACCATACCAAAAGTTATCATTAATAATTGTAGATGAAGAGCACGATGGGTCTTATAAGCAACAAGAACCTGCACCTAGATACCAAGCAAGAGACACCGCTATTTATTATGCAAATCAAATAAATGCTAAAGTTATTTTAGGTTCGGCTACCCCTTCGGTAGAATCTTTCTACAATGCGTCCTCAAACAAATATGGCTATACGCATTTAACAGAGCGATTTAACCAAGGAGCCCTACCCAGTATCCACTTAATTGACACAAAAAAACAAGCTGCAAGTAATGCAATTTTAACGCCTGCATTATTAGATGAAATAAGAAAAACAATTGACGCAAATAAACAAGTAATTTTATTTCAAAACCGAAGAGGCTATGCTTCCTATATTATTTGTGAGACCTGCGGATGGATCCCACATTGTAAACATTGCGATGTAACGCTTACTTATCATAAAAATAAAAATTTACTTTCTTGTCATTATTGTGGCGCAACCTATCCTATAATAACTACCTGTCAAGCTTGTGGTAAACCTCATTTTAGACAAAAAAGTTTTGGCACTGAACAAATTGAAGAAAAACTGAATCAAGCTTTACCAGGTGTAATTGTGGCAAGAATGGATTTTGACAATGTAAAAGGAAAGAATGAGCATGATCAATTGATTCAACAATTTGAACAAAGGCAAATTGATATCTTGGTGGGCACTCAAATGGTAGCAAAAGGATTAGACTTTGAAAATGTTGATTTAGTAGGCATAGTGGATGCGGATAGCTTACTCAATTTTAATCAATACCGTGTCAATGAACGTGCATTTCAAATGATGGAACAGGTAAGCGGTCGAGCAGGCAGAAAAAATAGCAATGGAAAAGTTTTTATTCAAGTGAGTCAAGTACAACATCCTATCATTCAATTTATCCAAACGCATGATTATGCTGCATTTTATCAATACGAAATACAAAACAGAAAGCAATTTGCCTATCCCCCTTTTAGCAGGTTAATGAGCATTGTATTTAAACATAAGGAAAATAATATTGCAGAAGAAGCTGCCAATCATTTTTTACAAACCTTAACACCGGAAATTAAAAGAACGGTATTGGGTCCAGCTCAACCATTGGTCAATAGAGTACGTAATAAATATATTTGGGAATTGTGTGTGAAAATATCAACTCAATCCAATCAATTGCAAATTGCTAAAAAACAATTAGCACATTATATTGGGTTAATACAAGTACACCCTAGATATAAGTCAGTTCAAGTGATCATTGATATTGACCCAAATTAATAAAAAAAAGTAGCTTGAATTTAATAAAGCAATAACGAATGCAAACCACAAATAATATATCTCTTAAACCTTATCATAGCTTTGCATGTGAAGAAACGGCTAATCATTTCACAATCATTACAAGTGAGCAAGCTATTGAAGCAGTTGCTCAATGGAGTAAAATTAATCAACAAGCCTTGCTGATTTTAGGTTCAGGATCGAATATATTATTCACTAAAAATTTTGAAGGGATTGTTGCCAAAATGGAATTAATGGGCATTAAGAAACTAAGTGAAACACCATCTGAAGTTTTATTAGAAGTGGGCGCAGGAGAAAACTGGCATTATTTTGTAAGTTATTGTGTTCAAAAAGGTTGGGGTGGCATTGAAAATTTAAGTTTAATCCCCGGCACCGTTGGTGCCAGCCCTATTCAAAATATTGGTGCTTATGGTGTGGAAGTAAAAGATACCATTAAATGTGTTAGCGCTTATGATACTTTAAATAATAAATGGGTGAATTTTAATAATAATGAATGTGAATTTGGATATAGAACTAGCATTTTTAAAAATTCAAATAAACGATATATTATTTCAAAGGTTCAATTTACTTTACAAAAGCAACCTACCCTTAAAACAGATTATGGTGTAATTAGAGAAGTATTACATGATCGAAATATAAAGAATCCTAGTTTGGTTGATATTTCAAACGCGATTATTCAAATAAGAACAGAGAAATTACCTGACCCAAAAAAGATAGGAAATGCAGGAAGCTTTTTTAAAAATCCTATTATTCCTATTGATCAATTTGAAAAACTAAAAAATGAATTTCCTCAATTAATTGCCTACCCAATAGCTGATACCAGCTATAAAATTGCTGCTGGATGGCTTATTGAAGCTTGTGGATGGAAATGCCTTAAAAAAGGAAATGTTGGTTGCTATGAAAAACAAGCCTTAGTAATTGTTAATTATGGCGCTTTATCAGGCAAGGAAATATTTGATTTTTCTGAATCAATTATTCAAAGTGTAAAAAATAAATTTGGGATTACACTCGAAAGAGAAGTGAATATCTTATAGAATAATAAAGGCTTCGATAATTCGAAGCCTTTATTATTCTAATCCAGTATTTAAACTAATCTGAGGAGATTAGCTAAAGAAATTATAACAATTAATAGTTCGCCTTCATATCAGTACGACGATTATTGGCTCTTCCTTTTGCAGTTTTATTGGTATCAATAGGGCTTGCATCCGCTACTCCATCTTTTGTTAATCTATCTGCAGCAATACCTTTTTTAACAATATAATTGTACACCACAATAGCACGTTTTAATGAAAGTGGCTTATTCACTTTTTTAGTACCTGTATTATCTGTGTTACCAATAATGTCTATATGAAGATTTGGATATTTATTTAAAGCCGCAACTACTACATCTAACTTTGCTAAATTTTTCTTTGATATAGCTACTTTGCCAATTTCAAATTTGAAATTTTTGGTTACATCATTCAATAATAATTGAACGTCCTCACATCCATGATTAGCAGCAATGCCTGCCTCAGTTGGACATTTATCTTCCTCATCGTTTACTCCATCCTTGTCAGTATCAGGAATTGGACATCCACCATATTTAGCAGTACCTGCAACATTAGGGCATTTATCTTGCTCATCATTAATACCATCCTTATCTGAATCAGGGATTGGACATCCGCCATATTTAGGAGAACCGGCAACATTAGGACATTTATCTTGCTCATCATTCACACCATCATTATCTGAATCAGGTATAGGACATCCAAAATATTTTGCAGTGCCCACTTGATTTGGACATTTATCCAAACTATCCACCACCCCATCATTATCTGAATCCACTGCCAAAGGTGCAGGTGGCAACATTACAGGCTTTTTATCTTTGCCTTTTAATGATAATGAATAACTGATTGAATAATTTTGATGCATCTTAGTTAAATAAGAAGCTTCCGCATTATGTGTCGCTTGAATAAAGATGAAAGATCCTTTATTCGCTTTAATCTGTAATCCAGCACCTACTGGAGCATAAGCCGAGTAATAATATAAACGATCTAACCCTACACCAATACCTGCTGTCAGATATGGAACAACTGCGTTTTCATCTGTCAAAAACTTATAGTTTAATCCAAAATCCAATGAAGCATAATCTTTTGCATTTGATGCAGCAGGCACTTTTAATGAAGTATAGTATGGATATTTTAAAGATCCAAAATCCAAATTGGCTACAAAATCTACTTTCTTAGTCCAACCTTGAATGTATTGAATACCATAATTCGTAGTTGATTTTGTTAAACCATCGGTATGATTGGTTTGTTTAAAATCCAATAACCCAAATTTTAACGCAATGGATGCAGGCTTGATAGTCGCTGTATCCTGTGCCATGATGCTATGCGTAAGGAGCATACACATTATGATTTGTACTATTTTTTTCATATTTATATATATATTAATTTATAATTCTACTTTTCATTTTTTGGATTCTTCTCGCTCTTATCTACAGCCTCAATAACTACTTTTACAATTCCATCACCTTTATTACTCATCGCTAATTTTTTAGCTGCAACACCACTTAAATCTATCACCCTGCCTTTTCTTAACATCGAAGGATGCATTCTATCATTAATCCTAACGAGTACAGATTTTCCATTTTTCATACTAGTAACTCTTACTATTGAGTTTAGCATGAAAATATTAGATGCTGCGGTATATTTATTGTTTTTATAACGCTCCCCTTTTGTGGTATTGGTACCGTGTAAATTGGCACTATAAAAAGTAGCCTTACCAGTCACCTTTTTAAATTCAATTTTAATTTTATTAGTATCAATGAGTCGATGATATTTTTTTATCAAGCCACTATCAATACAGTTTTCAACAAATGGATTTATTCCGTAATGATCTTGTGCTTTTAAAAAGGGCGCAAGTAACAAGAAAAATAATATGAATAATACATTTTTCATTATCCAATATTAATTACTTCAACAACGCTATCTAAATTTAAAGTGCCGTAAATATGAGGAAACAATTCATCTAAATCAACCGCTAGTTCAAATAAAACAGGACGACTTACTTTCGATTTTTCAATTTTCAATTTAATTAATCCGGTCTGACCTTTGTAAAAACGGTCTAATACGCCAGCTACTTGCTTTTCAACTGAACAATGAATAAATCCATCTTGCTCATAGCCTGCAGGCTTATATTCCCCATTTATTTTTGCTTGCTCCCACTCTTTTTGAGTAGTCACATGGTATATGTATTCGCTTTCCATTTTTTTTTAATTTTTTTTATTTTAAACTAATTTTATCTATTGGTTTAAATTCTTTTTTATTCTTTTTTAATTCCTATTTCAATATTCTTGGAATTTTTTGTTCCAATAACATTAAATCTGCAAGCACAATCGCAGTCACCGCTTCCAACACAACGGGCACTCTTAATGC
>DAIUEC010000096.1:5365-7531 GCA_036845345.1 Sediminibacterium sp. | reverse complement strand
ATTATATTAAGCTTTCATTTTAAAATTCTGTATTTTTAAATTGATTAAGAAATTATGTTTTCTTTACTTGTCTTGCAAATTTTCTAATAATTAATTTTGAAATCATTTAATTTATAAAATTAATCAATAATTGAGTTTTTCTTTTTTTGTAAATTGATTTAACTCTTTCGAATAAGGTTCTAGTAAAGTATAAAGAGATTTTTTGTTATTGATTTCAAAAAATTGCCCTTCTTTTTTTATAAAATATTTAGTTGTTATTTCAAATAAGGTAGAAAGCTCATTATTATTAGTGTATTTCTCTTTGATTTGCTTTGTTTCTTTTTTATACAAGGTTACTTTTCCTTCCGTTAAGACTTGATAAAATCCAGTGGTAATATTTGTTTTGTTTGCCTCATTATTTTCAACCCTTTCAAAACGATCTTCTAAAATGCTAAAAGATTTTAGTTTTTCATTTACCAATTGAATTCTGTGCGTACTATCCTGAATCACTACACAATCTGCAACCTCATCATATAGCAAATCCACATCTTTAAATAATACCCCATCATAAAATATACTTCCTTTATTAAGTGCATTTACTTTAAAGTAGGGGTGACCATCTGCAAATGAAACAGTATAGCCAGGATATTGAACCCCATTGAATTTGGCCGCTTGGTCGCCAATATTGTTATAGTATACCTGTAAAGTATTTTCAATGGCTGTCTTTAAAAAAAGACTATCCTTGTTACTACTTTGTGCATGTGATAAAGAAGTAAAACTTAAAATGATAAAAACAACTACAAATAATTTATTCATTACTAGTTGTTTTTATAAACGACTCCGTTTTTCATTACAAATTGTACTTGCTCCAATGTTGTGATATCATCAATAGGATTATTTGCCACTGCAATGATATCTGCTTTTTTACCAGCTTTAATCGATCCTGTTTTTTCTTTAATGCCAATTAAATCAGCTGCATTAATAGTCGCTGCTTGAATGGCTCCTATTGGTGATAATCCAAAGCGCGTCATCCATTTAAATTGTTTTGCATTCCAACCATGAGGGTATACACCAGCATCGGTTCCAAAAGCAATTTTAACACCAGCTTCCACTGCTTTTTGAAAATTCTCCCTTTGTAGTTTCCCGACCATTTTTTCCTTGTTAATGATTTTATCAGGGTATCCAAGTTTTGAATATTCTGACAAAATATATTCATCATCATACACATCTGAAACTAAATAAGTGCCTTTTGCTTTCATTAATTGAATGCCTTCTGCGTCAACCAAACTTCCGTGTTCAATAGAAGCCACGCCAGCTTTTACTGCCATTTTAATTGCTTCAGCACCGTGTGCATGTGCAGCTGCTTTTCTTCCCCACATTTTTGCTTCACTTACAATCGCATCCATTTCTTCCTGTGAATACTGAGGCCCACCAACACTTTCCTCTTCACTTAAAACACCCGCGCTTGCTCCAAACTTAATTACATCAGCCCCATTTTTTACATTAAAACGAACTTGCGCTCTCACTGCATCCACACCATTTGCTACGCCCGACATTCCTTTTGGTGCATTGAATTCTAAATAAGGAGAAAAACCATTTAAGTCACCATGACTGCCAGTTGAACCAATAAACATAGTGGCTGCATACATATTCGGTCCAACAACGTCGCCATTGTTTATTGCATTTCTTAATGCAATATCAACTAGGCCAGCCGAACCTAAATCTCTAACCGAAGTAAAGCCAGCTTCTAAAGTTCTCTTTGCATAAATATGTGCTGTAATAGCAACATCCACAGGTGTTTTTCTAAAAATATCAGCATAATAATCGCCACCTGGTTGACTCGTGATATGCGTATGACAATCAATCAAACCAGGCAAAACAGTAGATTTTGATAAGTCAATAATGGTTGCGTCTTTTGGAATATTAATCTTATTGGCTACTTGAATAATACTATCATTTCTTACTAATATCATTTGATTCAATAAAACGGTTCCCGTTTCCACATCAATCAATTTCCCTGCTTTAATGATAGTTGTTTTATTATGCTGACCAAAGCCAATTATGGTCAGGATAAGTAAAAAGCTTGTTGTTATAAATTTTCTCATATTTTATTGGTATGAACTTTCTAAGCTATTTATTTTTTTTCATAAATTAAACCTAAATGGATAAGCGTTCATATAATGTTAA
>DAIUEC010000096.1:0-5355 GCA_036845345.1 Sediminibacterium sp. | reverse complement strand
CAATTATGGTCAGGATAAGTAAAAAGCTTGTTGTTATAAATTTTCTCATATTTTCATTTGTTATGAACATTCTAAGCTATTTAATTTTCATCAATAATTTGCCTTAAATGGATAAGCGTTCATTTTATGTTAATGATTTGTGTATATCAAATGCAGCTTATCTTTGCAGTTCATTACAATAAATGATTTTTTATGAATAAAGTATGGTTTATCACAGGTTGTTCAACAGGTTTTGGACGTTATCTTGCGATTGAGGCATTGGCAAAGGGATATAAAGTAGTGGTGGCTGCGCGTAACCCCAATGATGTTCAGGATATCGTGGCTAACTATGCAAATACTTCATTGGCCGTAAAGTTGGATGTAACTGTACCTGAACAAATCAATTCATCGGTTAAAGAAGCAGTTGAAAAGTTTGGAACTATTGATGTTTTAGTAAACAATGCGGGTATTGGCTATTTTGGGGCCATTGAGGAAAGTGAGGAGGCCGAAGTGAGACGTATGTTTGAAATTAATGTTTTTGGATTGGCACATATGACTCAAGCTGTTTTGCCTATTATGCGTAAACAAAGAAGTGGACATATTTTAAATATAGCATCCATTGGAGGTTTGCGTTCCTTCCCTGGTGTTGGTTTTTACAATGCCACTAAATATGCAGTAGATGGTTTAAGTGAATCATTGAGTAAGGAAGTTGCACCGCTTGGTATTAAAGTGACCATTGTTGCACCGAGTGGTTTTAGAACCGATTGGGCAGGTCGTTCAGCTAATGATAGCAAAATAGTCATTGAAGATTATGCAACTACTGCAGGAAAAAATAAAGGAGATATAAGAGGGTACAGTGGCAATCAACCAGGCGATCCTGTTCGTGCGGCTAAGGCGATGATTCAAGTGGTTGAAACTGAAAATCCACCTTTACGCTTATTATTAGGTGCAGCTGCATTAAAAGGCGCTAGAATAAAATTAGAAGAACTTAAAAACGATTTTGATACTTGGGCAGCCGTTACGGAGGGCGCGGATTTTCCTAAGGAATAATTGCTGATTTTTTTTGCTTGCTAAAAAGTTTATACACTTCTTTGACGTATAAAAAAGAGAGTAGCGGAATGGTAATAATATTAAGCTTATTAAGCTCGTACATTCTGTTGAAATCAAGATGCAGCATAGCGGATAGGCCTCTTGTTAATCCACAGCCGTAACACTTTATTCCAAAGAGGTTCTTGAATAAACAAAAGGAAAAATCATTATCAGTTGATTGGTAGTTGACCAACCAAATAGCAATGGGAATTGCTAAGAATAAGATTTTATAAAATCTAGTTTTTTCTATAAAGTTCATTGCCGTTGCCATCTCTGTAACTTCCTAAAACGATCATGATAAAATCAATTAAGGTCCAGATACCGCAGCCGCCTAAGGTTAATAACTGAGCTACACCAGTACCTGTTTTTTTAGTGTAAAAACTGTGTACGCCAAAATGACCAAGGAAAAAGCAAAGTAATAAAGTAGTTAACCAATCAAATCTTCCAGGAGGAGTTGGTTGGTTAGTTGCACCTGAAAAATTGGATCCTTGATTTGTTGGAACGCCACATTTTACACAGATTACTGCTTTATCGTCTATTTGATTGCCACAATTTGAACAAAACATATATTCGGTTTTAGAATTTATAGTTACATAAATATAGGGTAATAATTGTTTTATCATTTCCAATTAGTTAAACAAAATGATATTAGACTTCCTAATTACAAAAAAATAAGATTTTAAGTATCGTACAGCTCTCGTTTTCCTAAGTACTTGATTATCAAATAAAGTAAATGTTCCATTACGCAAATATGGAACATTTTTGTTGACAAATGAGTGAAGATTATAATTGTATGGAGATAACTTGTATGTTCAAAATCAAAACCCAAACACATGAAAAAAACAATTTTAGTAGCATTAATGGCTACTACTTTATTTGCTTGTAAGCAAAATGAAACAAAGACTGAAACAGCAACAACAACTGCAGCAACTGGTACAGTAACTACCACTGGACCAGAAGTAGATTTAATTAAAAAAGCGGTGGATGCATTCGCTAGTGGCGATTGGGCAACTTACGCTGCTTGTTATGCGGATACTGCAAAAGCATATCATAATATTTGGCCTTTAGCTGGAGATTCAACTTTAGCTTTAGGAATGCCTAAACTTATTGAAGGTTTTAAAACACAAAGAGCTTTAATGGATGGTAATCCATCTGTTGATGGAACTATCTACGAAGTGGTGACTATGCCAAATGGTAGCAAATATGGACATGCTTGGATTAATTTTTCTTGGAAATCTAAGAAAGGCGGTACAGGTAAAATGGCATTATTTAATTCATATGGTTTTAACAAAGACGGAAAAATAACTTACGAGTGGCCTATATATGACACTAAGGAAATTTCAAAACTTGGTCAATAATTAATACGTTTTAAGTTTGGATATAAGAATCAAGGGTCGCTTAGCAATAAGCGACCTTTTTTTATGGTTTCATTCCATAAAATATGCTTTATTTGCAACGTATTATTTTAATGAATCTTATATATGCAATTAACAAACTTACTAGGGGATGCGGATGCACTTTTTAATGCTACTGAACTTTCGGGGAGTTTGGGATTAATAGCTACAGTTATTTTAACGATTAATATGGTGCTAGGTATGATGTTAAGCACCTCTTTTACTAAAACAAATTGGGGATTTAAATTGCCTGCAAAAATTAAAGCAGTTGACATTAATAATTTGCATAATTACACTGCCTATATTGCCTTATTTTTTGTTTTTGCACATGTATTATTGATTCCTTTTGATGCAGCCAATAAATTCACTTTTTTAGATATTCTTTGGCCAGCCAATGCACCTCATCAATCAAATATTGTGTTTTTAGGCACTTTTTCATTGCTGGCGTTACTCGTTGTTATCATAACTACCCAAAAAGTGGTTAAAAGAAAGCTGGGGTATGGGTTATGGAAAAAAATCCATCTCATTTCTTATCTAACTTGTATATTATTTGTGGCACATGGGCTCTTGATGGACCCTGAATTAAAAGACAGACCAACTGATTGGATTGATGCCGAAAAATTGTTGTCTGAAATCTGCGGATTTGTGCTATTACTCGCTTTTATTCTTAGGTATAAGTATTATATTTATACTACTAGAAATAATTAAATCCTGCCCTAATAATAGGTGATTTGTCATTTATTATATGCTAGTTTTTTATTGGAATATAAAAGCCACAAAATGAAAAAACACCTAAGTATTTTCTTTGTCATTGCATTTTGCTTTATTCAAATTGCTGGTATCGCTCAAATAAGTAGTGATCATTTTAATGCTATCAAATGGAGAATGATTGGACCGCACAGAGGCGGTAGAACCGTTGGTGCTGTTGGTGTTCCTCAGGAGCCCAATGTTTTTTATATAGGTGTAAATAACGGTGGTGTTTGGAAAACGACCGATTATGGTAGAACCTGGTTCCCCATTTTTGATGATCAACCGACTGGTTCGATTGGGGATGTTGCAGTGGCGCCATCCAATCCAAATGTAGTATATGTAGGTAGTGGAGAAGGTATTCAAAGACCCGATTTGTCGGTAGGAAATGGAATGTATAAATCAACAGATGCAGGAAAAACCTGGACGCATTTAGGCTTAGAAGATGCTCAACAAATTGGGGGGCTAGCGATAGATCCAAATGATGAAAACAGGGTTTTTGTGGCCGTTTTAGGTCATCCATATGGTCCAAATACTACAAGAGGGGTATATCGCTCCTTAAATGGTGGTAAAACATGGGAAAGAGTATTGTATAAAGACGAAAATACCGGAGCTGTTCAGGTTGCGATCGATCCAAAAAATCCAAATATCATTTATGCTGATATGTGGGCAGGTCGCCAAGGGCCTTGGGAAAATGGAGCATGGAATGGACCTGAAAGTGGTTTATATAAATCAATCGATGGTGGAACAACATGGAAAAAATTAACTACAGGATTGCCAACTGTAAAACAAGGTTTAGGAAGAATTGGATTTTGTATTGCGCCTTCTGATCCTAACCGATTATTTGCAACCGTGGATGCAGGTGATGAAGGAGGAATGTATCGAAGTGATGACGGTGGGGAAACTTGGAAAAGTATTAGCAATGATGGAAGATATTGGGGGAGAGGAAGTGATTTTGCCGAAGTAAAAGTGGATCCAAAAAATAAAGACATTGTTTACACTGCCAATGTAGTGGTTTGGAAATCGGAGGATGGTGGAAATAATTGGAAAGATTTTAGAGGTGCTCCAGGTGGCGATGATTACCATCGTATTTGGATTAATCCAAACAATCCAAATATCATTTTAATTGCAGCAGATCAAGGTGCCATTATTACGGTAAACAATGGTGCTACTTTCTCATCTTGGTACAATCAACCCACTGCACAGTTTTATCATGTAAGTACCGATAATGATTTCCCATATAACGTTTATGGAGGTCAACAAGAAAGTGGTTCTGTTGGTATTGCATCAAGAGGCAATGATGGACAAATAACTTATAGAGAATGGCATCCCGTTGGTGTGGAAGAGTATGGTTATGTTGCTGCCGATCCTTTAGATCCTAATATTATTTATGGTGGCAAAATAACGAAGTACGATAAAAGAACTGGACAGGTACAAAATATAGCACCAGCATCTTTAAGAAAAGGAGATTATAGATTTGTAAGAACAGCACCCGTTTTATTTTCACCCATCGATCCAAAGACTTTATACTTTGCAGGAAATGTTCTATTTAAAACAAACAATGGTGGACATTCATGGCAGGAAATAAGCCCAGACTTAACAAGACCTAGTTGGGATATTCCTGCAAGCGTAGGTATTTATACCGAAGAAGCTTCCAAAACAAAACGTCAAAGAGGCGTAATATATACAGTAGCTCCTTCTCCAAAAGATATTAATACTATTTGGTGTGGAACGGATGATGGATACATTCAATTAACAAGTGATGGTGGCAAGCATTGGAAAAATGTAACCCCAGCTGCAATTACAGCATGGAGCAAAGTTTCCATTATGGAAGCAAGTCATTTTGATACAAAAACGGCGTATGCTGCTGTAAATAGAATTCGTTGTGATGATATGAAGCCGCATATTTACAAAACAAATGATGCAGGTGTGAGTTGGAAAGAAATTGTAAACGGATTGCCAGAAGATCCAATCAATTCAGTGAAAGAAGATCCATTGACTAAAGGATTATTGTTTGCAGGATCAGAAAGAGCAGTGTATGTTTCATTTGATGATGGTGATCATTGGCAAACATTACAATTGAATATGCCAGCAACTTCTATTCGTGATTTAGTCATTAAAGACGACGATTTAGTAATAGGAACCC
>DAIUEC010000095.1:0-7627 GCA_036845345.1 Sediminibacterium sp. | reverse complement strand
CTCTAATGGAATTTGCAGTAGTAGATATTGAAACCACAGGAGGTATGCCACAAACACATGGCATTACCGAAATTGCTATTGTAATGCACAATGGAGTTGAAGTGACGGGCAAATATGTGACCCTGATTAATCCCAGACAAAAAATTCCACCTTTTATTGTAAATATGACGGGCATTAGCGACGAAATGGTAGCGACTGCTCCTTTGTTTGAAGAAGTGGCACCTCAAATATTTAATCTTTTAAAAGATCGAATTTTCGTAGCGCATAATGTGAGTTTCGATTATGGCTTTGTTCATTATTTACTAAATCATCATGGGTATAAATGGTCAGCTCCCAAATTGTGTACCATTAAATTAAGTAAGAAGGTTTTTCCTGGTTTAGAAAAATATGGCTTAGGTTCTTTGACGCGTGATTTAGGCATACGAATTGAAGGTCGTCACCGCGCATGGGGTGATGCGGCTGCCACGGCAAAAGTATTGAGTATGGCGATAGAGAAAGAGGGGATGGCACCTATTCACACCTTATTGAATAAGAAAGAACCGCGCAAAAAAATAGCGCCACCAGATACTGGAGACGCTATTTAATTTCAATTTTATTTTACTATTAATTTAGTGAGCAACTCGTTTATTAAAATGCTAGTATTCTGCAGTAATACCAGTATAATTTTGAGGTGTAATTTGTTTTAATTCCTTTTTCAATGCGGCTGTAAC
The DNA here is from genome assembly GCA_036845345.1 of Sediminibacterium sp. Classification (GTDB taxonomy): domain Bacteria; phylum Bacteroidota; class Bacteroidia; order Chitinophagales; family Chitinophagaceae; genus Sediminibacterium. The sequence goes on along the minus strand of DAIUEC010000095.1, from coordinate 6,917 downwards.
TTTTAAGCCATCAATAAATTTGTGCATTGATTTTTTATCAATCTTACTATTGCCTCTTGTTAAATCTTTTAATGCTTCATAAGGATTTGGATATTTCTCACGACGCAAAATAGTTTGAATGGCTTCAGCAACAACTGCCCAGTTATTTTCTAAGTCTTCTTGAATTTTTGCTTCATTCAAAATTAATTTAACTAAGCCTTTTTCTAATGAATTAATGGCAATCGTAATATGCCCAACGGGTACACCAATATTTCTTAAAACAGTTGAATCCGTTAAGTCTCTTTGTAATCTGCTGATAGGTAATTTTGCTGCTAAGTGCTCTAATAAAGCATTTGCAATACCTAAGTTTCCTTCCGCGTTTTCAAAATCAATTGGATTAACTTTATGCGGCATCGCACTTGATCCTACTTCGCCTTTTTTAGTTTGTTGTTTAAAATAATCCATCGAAATATAGGTCCAAATATCTCGTGCTAAATCAATTAAGATATTATTGATTCTTTTTAAGTTGTCGCAATGTGCTGCAAAGTTATCGTAGTGCTCAATTTGCGTAGTGAATTGCATTCTTTGTAAACCCAATACATCTTCTACAAATTCATTGCCTAATGAAACCCAATTCTTTTTTGGATACGCAATATGATGCGCATTAAAATTACCCGTTGCACCACCAAATTTAGCAGCATAAGGAATGGCTGCAAATAATTCAATTTGATTATGTAAACGCTCCACAAATACCATGATCTCTTTTCCTAAAGTGGTAGGAGATGCTGCTTGACCATGTGTGCGTGCTAATAAGGGGACTTTTTTCCATTGCTTTGCAAATTGGTACAATCTGTTTTGCAAATTCACTAATGCAGGTAAAGTATTATTTTCCATTGCATCTTTCCAGCTTAATGGAATAGCAGTATTGTTAATATCTTGAGAAGTTAATCCAAAGTGAATCCACTCTTTTAATTCACTTGCTTTATGGGCATCTAAGATTTCCTTTAAAAAATATTCTACCGCTTTTACATCGTGGTTTGTGGTAGCCTCAATTGTTTTAATTTTTTGCGCATCTTCCTCTGAAAAGTTTTCAACTACGGCAAGCAAAGATTTTCTTAATGTAGGTGTTACTTTAAAAAATTTCTTATCTGCTAAAAATAAAAAGTAGTGCACTTCTACCAATACTCTGTATTTAATTAAACCGAATTCAGAGAAATAGGCACTTAAATTAGCTGTTTGTTTGTGGTAACGACCGTCAATAGGGGAAATGGAACTAAGTTGTGACATATTGATTGCTTTAAACAATTGGTTTTTGATATCTTTGCGCAAAGTTAATTCAATTGGAGAGAAAGTGGCGCATTGGGGCGGTAAGTTATTTAAACACACGCCCGTTATTATTAGGATTAGAGCAGTCGGCCTTGATGGAGGAGATTGAATTGGTTAAGGCTTATCCAGCTAAAATTGCCCAGGATTTAATAGATGGCACCATTGATATGGGCTTGGTGCCTGTTGCAATTACCCCATTATTGAAAGAGGCTCATTTTGTCTCTAATTACTGTATTGGTGCGGTAGGAGAAGTGGCTAGCGTTTGTATTTTCAGTCAGGTTCCGATGAATCAAATTGAAAAGGTATATCTAGATTATCAAAGTAGAACTTCGGTGCAGTTGGCTAGAATTTTACTTTCCCAATACTGGAAAAAAGAGGTTGAATTTATAAAGGCAGAGGAAGGGTATATTCAGCAGATTGCTGGCAACACGGCAGGAGTAATTATTGGTGATCGTGCTTTAGCCGCAAGAGCTCATTTTGAATATGTATATGATTTAGCCGCTGCTTGGATTGCGCATACGGGATTCCCATTTGTATTTGCAACATGGATTGCGAACAAGCCAATTCATACTTCATTTATGGAGGCATTTGATAAGGCAAATGCTTATGGACTTGAAAATATAGCTCAAGTTATCGCTGGGATTCCTAGCGAGGAGCAGGTATATGATTTGCATACTTATTATACGCAAAATATTAGTTACGATTTTAATGCAGAAAAAAGAAAAGGTCTTGATCTTTTTTTATCCTTTCTTAAATAAGCGATTATACTGTTTGCTTACAAATTCCTTAAAGTAATTTAGAATCTCGGGAGCAGGATTGATCCAAATGGTCAATACATAAAATCCAATACCATAAACGATGGATTGAATAGCAATATTCGCTACAAAGTTTTCCGGAGAAGGGATCTGGTGAACCATCAACATTAAGCCAATACTCAATAATAAGAATAGGCCATGCTTCCAGCGATAAGGCTGCAGTTTAAACTTAAAGTATAAAAATCCAAAACGAACGGAATTGTAAATGGTATAAGCGATTAAATTGGAAATCGCTAATCCCGTTAAATCGTAATGTTGAATTAAATAATAGTTTAAAGGAATGGAAATAATTACAAACATCACATTCGTAAAAAAGTCAAATTTCCAAAAATTAGAAGTGCCAATGATTTGTGCATTTACCCCTGTGGCAAGGTCAATTAATTTGGCGAGTCCTAATATAAAAGCCAGGTTTACCAATGCATCATAGCCCCCACCTTGTTTATTGCTTACCCAGTTTAAGAAGGAGACCAGGTTTTGTATATTCAACCATATTAATCCAAATAATAATAAGCCTATTGCTAATAAGTTGGAAACACTTTTATGGTAAATGTGTTTGATGTTTTCAAAATCCTTTTCCTTCCAAGATTTAGCCAGTATGGGAATGCTGATGGAAGTAAGACTTCGTTGTGGTATTTCTAAAATTGCAGATACATATGTGGCAATCGCAAAAATACTTGCATCACTCAATCCTTTTAATCCCACAATCATGAAAGTGTCGTTGGTGCTCGCGAGTAAATTAAAAAACTGACCAGCGAAAACAAATAATGCAAAACTTATCATCCTGCCTTTTAGTCTTTTGGTAACACTACTAATGGTGAAATTTCGAATTGACCATTCTTTAGATTGTATCAAATTGTATAATAGATACAACATAGGAAGTAAATAGATGCAGCTAAATAATGCTATAAATTGTGTCAGGTCAACAAGATGAAATCCAAAGAGTAAAATTAAAATAGTAGTTAAAACTCTTATGGCTGTTTCTCTTAAAAAATTGGTCATTACCCCTTTGTGTAAACCCCAGGCAAATGCTTCAAGCCAATAAAAGATGAGTAAGAAAAAAGTGTAAGGATAAATGTATCCAAAGTATTGCCCTAAGCTTGGGGACTTACCTAATTTGCGGATGATGAAGTCCTTATTTTGCCATCCAATAAAAAGAAGAATAGCGAATCCTAATAAATTAATTAAAAGAGTAAGAAAAGGAAGTTCGTTTTTGTTGCTGCCTAAATAATGGTTGTAAAAAGGGTAGAATTTATACACCACTGGCAAAGTGCCCAGGGTACAGAAAACAGAAAGTGTTGCTCCTATATCAATCATGGCTCTTACCAAGCCCTGATCATTCTTTGAAAAGAACATGGGGAATAATACAAGCAAATTAACAGCGCCAATCAAGAATCCTAAAAATATAAAATAGGATGATTTAATGCCTTGTTTTTGAATGATACCCATTGTACAAATATATTATTATTTATACTTTTTGGTGAGTCTATTCTTCAAGAGCTTCCAAATGGTGCCATAAGCAATACGACTCTCAGTATAGATTACCTCTTTATTGTCAATTAGTTTGGTAAGGCATTCAACATACCAGTCCTTATGTTTCTCTAAAATGTATTGAATTATGCCCGCTCTATTGGGGTGGGTATCATTTTTTAGCGTCGATTTTTCGGTTTGACGATAGAATAATAAGCATTCAGGAATTAAATGAACTTCCATATTCAACTTCGTAATTCTTATATAAAACTCCCAATCTTCATAACCCAGTTTCATACTTTCGTCATATCCACCCACTTTGTCCCAAACCTCTTTGCGCACCATTGCACATGCTGGGCATTGATTTGAAAATAAAAAATTAAAAGCATTGCCACCTCTTGGTTTTGAAATGCCTGTTTTGTTTCCAAAGTATTTTATATAACTCGTGACTACGGCTGTAGTAGGTTCCTGTTCTAAAATAGCCACTGCTTTTGCGAAAAAACTTGGATCGAAATAATCATCAGCATCCAAGGCTGCGATATATTTTCCTTTAGCATGATTAACCCCGTGATTTCTTGCAGAGGACATTCTGCCATTCTCTTTATGTAAAACAGTGATATTAGGTTGTTCAGCTAATTGATCTAAAACTTGTAAAGTATTGTTATCGGTTGATCCATCATTTACAATGATTATTTCAAATGATTGATTGGTTTGTAAACCTAATTTGCTAATGGTCTCAGGCAAATAGTTGCCGTCATTAAAGCAGGGGATTACAACACTAATTAATGGATTCATACAATAGGTTTACTTGTAGCAGAAAATATTTAATTGAACATCAAAAGGGGTGCCGGTTGATTTTTCAACAAATGGTTTGTTTAAATTATCAGCAGCCATTTTGATATATACTTTAAAACCTGCGTTTTTTACTATATTCAATAGGGTAGTAAGTTTTTCTGTTTCCGCATTGGTGCCGTGGTATTCAAGAAACAGATTGTCAACTTTGTGTAATTGATCAGCGCAGTCTTGAATGACATTGTATTCTGCGCCTTCAATATCCATTTTGATGAAATCTATTTTTTCAAATTTGGATAAGAAACTTGAAAGCTGAATGGCATTTACTTTTGTGGTGCTGGTTCCTGTGGTATCAATTTGACTCGCTTCAGAACCTTTATTGCTGAAAGACAATTCACAGTTTTCCGTCCATACTGCTTGATTGTTTAAAATCACATTATTCAGCTGATTGTCTTGGACGTTTTTTGATAACAACTCAAAAATTATTTTATCAGGCTCAAATGCATACACCGTTGATTGAGGATTGTTGATTGCAAAATAAAGCGTACTGATACCAATGTTCGCTCCACAGTCTAATATAATGCCGCTATTGTGTGCGCTGTTAAATTTGTAAATCTGTTCGGTAAAAATTTCTTTATAAGTTTTAATAACCTCGTAGGGGCGAATATAGTTGAGGATAAACTGCGGAAATTGATATTTTTTTGGAAACTGATCGTCCTTGTGTTTTAATAATTTCTCGGCCAACCATCCAAGTTGATGACCACTATGGGTGGACTTTTTCTTGGATAGCCTTTTTCCAATTCCCTTTAGTATATTTGTAATAATCATTAACGCTTTTATTAAATGTCAGCACCGCTCATTTCAATTTGTATTCCTGCTTATAAACAACCTGAATTTGTTGTTCGTGCTATTCAATCTGTTCAAAAGCAGTCCTATAAAAATGTGGAAATTATCATTTCTGACGATTCCCCCAATGAGGACATAAAAATAGCGATACAATCTTATATTTCTGAGCTCAATATCAAATATTATCACAATCAACCAGCGTTAAAAAGCCCTAAAAATTGGAATAATGCAATACAGCTTTCTAGCGGTGATTATTATATGCTTTTACACCAGGACGATTGGTTGGATTCATCCGAATGTTTGTCCACTTATATCGCTGCGTTTGAGTCCAATCCCAATGCACAGTTTGTATTTTGTAAAAACACGGCCATTCAACCTGATGGGACAAAGATTACCTTGCAATATCTTACTTCCTTATTAAAAGATATGGGCAAAAGACCCAATCATATTTTAAGGGCAAACGTGATTGGTCCTCCAAGCAATACGATGTTAAAAAAAGGGGTGGGCGTTCATTACGATGAGGATTATATCTGGCTAGTGGATGTAGACTATTATGTTTCACTTTTAAATAAGGGTTACGAATATGTATATCTCGACCAGTATTTGGTAAGTATTGGATTGCATGAAGATCAAACCACTGTTTTTTGTAGAAATAATGAAGATGTAATTGTAAAAGAAAATATTTGGTTCGCCGAAAAAATGGGTACTCCTGCTTTTTCGGATATTTTAATTTATGATTATTATTGGCGTTTATTACGCAATTATAAAATTAGGTCTATTCCCGATTTGGTTAATGATGGCGTAGCTGAGCATCGCATTTTACCTGTGATTAAAAAGATGCTTTCTCTACAAGTTAAATTTCCACTTGGGCTGTTAAAGTTTGGACCTTTTTCAAAACTGCTAATGACCTTTAGTTATTTGCAAAGGCCTCAATAGTTTTTTTGAATACTCCTTAACTACCTCTATCTTTTGGCAGCAAATATGTTTTTATACATTAATGCCTTTTTCTCAATAAAAGTCCAGGATAAATAGCCAATGGCAAAACAAACTAGGGTGCTACTTATCAGTAACATCATTGTATTGGGCTTGAAAAAGTAAATGATAAATTGTTGCACTGGGAATCCATAAAGATAGATTCCATAGGAGGGATCTCCCAATATTTGATGCGATACAGTAGCTAGTTTAGAACTTTGTTTTCCCAAGAAAATGATAATAAAAGGAAGACTTATCTGTACCCATGCATAGTTTAATTTAAATAGAGTTGCAGTGATTAGTACCAGTCCAGATAATAATACAATCCATGTTTTAAAAGGAATCGCATCCCAGTTAAAGCAGGCGATAAAAGAGCCCATTAAAAAATAAGTACCCAAGTCAAAAGCAAGTTCCAAATTAATGGGGCTGGTTATTTTCTTTAGGTCATTTAAGAAAAAAATATTTCCTATAAATAATCCAACAAGCAAAATGCTCAATAATATTTTAAGCAGGTTTTTGTTTTTACGAATAGGGAAGAATAATAATAAAACAATATAAAAGAAAAATTCAAATTCAATTGTCCATAAAGAGCCATTGACTGCATGAACAGGTAAATTTTCAAAAACACCTTTGATAAAAAAGTGAGGCATAAATAGTATGCCATTGCCCAAAAAGTATTTATAAATTTCAGGGTCTAATAAATAATAGCCATATTGTAAT
>DAIUEC010000094.1:0-7811 GCA_036845345.1 Sediminibacterium sp. | reverse complement strand
ATCACTTTAAAACTTAATTATTAACTTCGTCCAACTTTAGGGGTTCAGTCCATTACTCGAAGGGCTTTTTTATAATAAGCATAATTGAATTATTAATACCAAGATCCATTTATCGTTTCGTCTCCTTTTGCATTATTATTTGCAACTCTACGCTTTACATTTCTCTTGTGTAAAAATACAGTCACAAACATCAATGGGATAAAGATGAATGTCAATGGTGGTATACCTAGGAAGCTAATCCATTTGCCACCAAAGTGACGACGCATTGGACGCTTTAAACGCTCTGCAATAATATACATTCCTGGTACGATAAATAATGTCATAAAGAATGCAAATGCTAAACCAAAAATAATCGTCCAGCTTAAAGGCTTCCAGAATGCTGCATTATCTCCACCAAAAAAGATATGTGGATTTAATTCACTAAATAAAGTAACGAAATTAATATTAAAGCCAACTGCAATAGGAATAAAACCAAGTATTGCTGCAAGTGCAGTAAGTAATACTGGAATGATTCTTGTTTTACCTGCTTGAATAACTGCTTCTCTCGTTTTCATTCCTCTTGATCTTAACTCATCTGCAAACTCAATTACAAGAATACCATTTTTAACTACGATACCTGCTAATCCTACAATACCTAGTCCAGTCATTACCCCAGACAATTTCATTCCGAATATTGAAATACCTAAGAATACGCCAATGATACTAAATAAAATCTCAGTTAAAATAATTACGGACTTAGATACAGAGTTAAACTGTAATACTAAAGTGAATAAGATTAACATTAAAGCAATAATTAATGCTTTACCTAAGAAGCTTACCGTTTCTAATTGTTGTTGGTTTTCACCAGTTTGTTGTACTGTCACTCCATCTGCAATTCCTTTGAAATTACCAATGTATTGTGCAATCACAACATTCACAGCAGCTGGATTAAATCCTTGGTTGGTAAGTACATTGCTTCTTAATTGAATTTGTCTTTTTTGATTCTTTCTTTTAACACTACCCAAAGTATTCGTAGGTTCTACTTTTACTAAAGAGCTAATTGGAATATTTTTAACCATTCCACCAGCCGCCATATCACGGAAAGAAATACGCATATTCAATAAATCAACTAAATTATTTCTTTGTGTTTCTTCGTTTCTCAATTGAATTTTATATTCGTCTTTACCATCTTTAATTTTAGAAACTTCTTTACCAAATAAAGCGGTACGAATTTGTAATCCAACCTGCGCACTTGAAACACCTTCAATTAATGCACGATTACGATCAATGGTTAAGGTTAATTCGGGATTTTGTAAATCCACATCCATTTTTAATTCTTCGATACCTGGAATTTGTGCAGCGTCTAAATAGTTTTTTAAACCCACTGCAGTTTTTATTAATTTATCAAAGTCATCTCCCTGAATTTCAATATTTACAGGCGGCTCTGTTGGAGGGCCGCTTGATTCTTGTGTAACGGTGATTTCAGCACCAGGTACCCATTTCATTTCATTACGAATTGCATCCAAATAAGGCTTTGTTGATTTACCATCACGCTTTTCAAATTCAACAAAATTCACTTGCACACGTCCAAGTTCGGTACGTGTACTTCTATCTCCAGTCATTGGATCACCAGCACCCACTGCCACATTACTAATGATACTTTCTACCAATGGATTTTTCTTACCATTATCAGTTCCTAAAACTTTGTTCACCTTATGTTCTAAAACCTTCGTTACTGAGTCGGTATAATCCACCTGAGTACCTGTTGGTAATTTTAAATAAACATATACTTGATTCGGATCACCCACTGGGAAAAATTCAATACCCACACGACCGCTACCAATATTAATACCTAATAAAACAATAGATACAATTAATAATACAAAAGTGCCTATTAATAATTTTACAGGTCTCCATCCTGTTAATGCTCTTCTTAAAATTCTTTCATAAGTATCCATCAATTTAGGAAGCACTGTTTCTTGGAAATGCTCAATTGCTTCTTGAATAAAATATTTATTAGCAACTACTAAAATCATGAAGAAAATTAATAAGTTACCTAAGAAGGTTGCGCCCATGATATCTAATACAATACCTGCTGCAATTGGAATCCAAAAGTTTTTCTTTTTAAAGATGGCTGATTTTGGTTCATCTGATTTTACATCCTCATGATTCATAAAGTCCACAGCAAATACTGGGTTCATGATAAAGGCAACTACTAAGGATGCAGCTAATGTAAAGATTAACATGGCAGGTAAGTACACCATGAATTTTCCAATGATACCTGGCCAGAACAACAATGGGAAGAAAGGCGCTAAAGTAGTAACTGTTCCAGCTAATACCGGTACAAATACTTCACCTGCAGCCATTTTTGCAGAGGTAGTGGCAGTTAATTTACCCTTTCCTTGTACAAAAATACGGTGTGTATTTTCAATCACCACAATGGCATCATCTACTATAATACCCAAACCAAATAATAGGGCAAATAGCACCATAAAGTTTAAGGTAATATGTGTACCAACTACTAAGTCACCTGCTGGTAAAAATACAAACGCAACAAACATACTTAAAGGAACAGAAAGTGCCACAAAGAATGCATTGGTAACACCCATAAAGAACATTAATACTACCAATACCAAAATAAATCCAATTACAATAGAATTCACTAAATCAGTAAATGATGATTTAGTTCTTATGCTTTGATCGCCCGAAATCACTGCTTTCACATCTTTAGGTAAATCAGTTTTTTCAGCTTCTTCAACAATTTTCTTTACCGCATCTGAAGTTTCAATCAAATTTTCTCCACTTCTTTTAATGATATTTAATGTCAATACATTTTTACCATCTAATCGCGCATAGCTCTCATTATTCTTAACGGTATCTTTAATAGTAGCAACATCTTTTAAATAGATAGGTGCTCCGTTTGTGTTACGAACAATAATATTAGCAATATCGTTAGCAGATTTTAACTGACCCTTTAATTGTAAGTTACGCTTCATATTGCCCACGTCCAATAAACCACCTGATAGGTCAAGGTTTTCTCTTTGGATCGCTGCAGTAATATCATCAAACGTAATACCAGCGCCCTGTAAGCGATAGTTGTCTACATTAATTTGAAACTCTCTTTCTGGTGCACCTACTAAATCAACTCTATTAATTTGAGGAACACTTTCTAATTTATCCTTTAAATCATCAGCATATTTTTTAAGTTGTACCAAGTTGTAATTCCCACTTAAATTAACATACATAATAGGTTGCTCACTAAAGTTTACTTCAATAACTCTAGGCTGTTGGGTAAGGTCATTTGGCAAATCAGTTTTAGCCTTATCAACTGCATCTTTCACTTTTTGCAAAGCGATATCCGGTTTTACATCTGTACTAAATTCAATGGTAATAGCAGAAAAATCTTGTTGTGATACCGAATTGAATTTATTGATCTTAACGCCACTGATACTTTTAATTTGTTTTTCAAGCGGACGTGTAACTAGATTCTCAATATCTTTTGGAGAGTTACCTACATAAATAGTTTGCACATACATTGTAGGAATTACAATTTCTGGAAATTGTTCCTTAGGTAAAGTAAGAAATTGATAAATACCTCCTAAACTAATAAACAACATTAATAAGTAAATGGATGTTTTATTAGTAATACTCCAAGAGGTAGGACCAAACTCCTTAAACTTCTCTTTTATTTTATGAATTGTCGACATATGGACAGATTGAATTATTTATTAAAGAAATTATTTTTGAGTTGTGGTAATAGATTGACCATCATATAAAGATTGATAACCTTCCGTGATGATATTATCTCCAGCAGTCAATCCGCTCAATACTTCGATATTATTACCATAAAACTCACCCACAGTAATTACTTTTTTACGAGCAACTAATTTTCCATTTTCAGTAGCAGCTACATAAATGAATTTATTCTTATCGTCATTTTGCAATAAGTTCAATGGAATACTAATTGCATTTGATTTAGCGTAATCTTTAATTTTAACCTGCGCTAATTGGTTGGGTCTAAAGCTTTTGTCAACAGGTAATTTTGTTTCAATAAAAAAGCTTCTGCTTAAAGGGTCAATTACATTACCTAAAACATTTACTTTCGCAGCTAGATTTTTTTGAGCATCAGGGAAAAATAAGTTTACATCTGTACCTACTTTTACTTTACCTGCATAGTTTTCAGGAACCTGTGCAGTGATTTTTAAATGCTCGGTATTCACAATTTTAATTTGACCAGGACCTTGAAAAAACTCACCCACTTTTACATTCACTTCTTCCGCTACACCATCTACATCGCTGTAAACGCTTGTATAAGCCAATTGATCTTTAGCCATTCCTAATTGTTCAGTAGCCGCTTTTAATTGACTTGCACTAGCTTCTGCATTTGTTTTAGCAGTCATCAATTGAATTTCACTACCAATATTTTGCTCCCATAAATTCTTTTGTTTTTCATAAACACTTTTAGCTAATGCAGCTTGGGCTTTTAAGGTTTCGATATTTTGAGCAACTGCTGCAGCACTTTGTTTAATCAAGCTATTATCTAATTGTAGTATAAATTGACCTTTTTTAACAAGGTCTCCTCTTTTCACATACAGTTGTCTAACCTGACCTCCACCAGCGCGTGGTGTAATATAGGAAACGCTTTCTGATTCTATCTTTCCTTGTAATTCAATAAAATGTGTAAACTCTTGATTTACTACTGGCGTTACGGTTACCAATACTGATTTTACATTGTCAGCTCCACCAATTTCTTTTTCAAGGGAAGCAATTTTTGCATTGATATCTAATGCTTGCTTTTTTAAATCTGCTAAAGATTTCTTTTTCGCTTCAATTGAATTGCTACCTCCACCACAGGCAACCGCGATCATGATTAAGCTAATTGTAAATAATTTTAAACTATTTTTCATTTGTATATTTTTTTTGAGTTGTGTTAAGGGGTATTATAATTTTCCAGTTGCTTTTAATAAATCAACTTTAGCGATTAAGGCACTATATAAAGCATTCATGTAATTGTTTTGTGCACTTACTAAGTCGGCTTGTGCTGCTGAAATTTCGGTATTGGAACCTGTTCCTGCTTCAAACTTCTTTTTAGTTTGACCATAAACAGTTTCTGCTAATTCCATATTTTTCTTCTGAAACTGAACGGTAGCAACCGAAGACATATAGTTTAATTTAGCTTGCATAATTTCATTATCAATGCTATTTTTCAAAGCATCAATCTGATTTTCAGTTTGCTTTAATTCAATTTTGGTACGCTTAATTCTTGCATCTGTTGCAAATCCATTGAATATTGGTAAGCTTACATTTAAACTTATCAAAGAAGTGGTAAACCAATTTCCACCTTTAAAAAAGTCAAATTCACTTCTTTGTGCATTTTTTGAATAAGAACCCGCCATCGCAATGGTTGGAAGATTACTTAATTGGTAACGCTTAATATTATACTCATTTAATTTTTTAACGGTACCTAAGTATTGAAAATCTTTACGCACATTGTATTGAAAATTATTTTCAGTTAAGACATCATTGTTTAAACTAGATTCATTGATTACATCAGTAAGTACTAAACTATCTTTAACAGGCATACCCATTAACATTTTCAAACCCATGTATCCAATAGCTATACTGTTGTTTGCTTTTAATTGCTCTGTTTCTAAATTGTTCAATTGAACATTTAATTTATCAACGTCTAATTTTTCAGCAAATCCATTTTTGTACATGATTTGTGCATCATGTGCTAAAGATTTTATTCTGTTAATATTTGCATCTAAAATATTTAACTGTGTTTTACTAGCCGATAATTGGTAGTAAATTTTATAAATATTTGCTTTAATTGCTTCTTCGGTTAAAGCTGCGTTTTTTACTTGCATTTCCATTGAAGTTGCTCTTGCTTGTAATGCAATAAATACTTGACCATCAAATAATAATTGTTGAATAGAAGCACCATAGTTTGCATTGTACTTTGTACCAAACTGAACAGGAATAAAGGTTCCAGGGGCTCCACCAAATATTTGACCAGGCAATAATGAGGTAGGGATTTTAGTATAATCCGTTCCACTTAAATTGGTAGAAATCGTTGGCAATGCAGCGCCAGCAATTTCTCTATTGGTTTGACCCTGCACTTCAATTGCCAATAATGCATTTTTAACTTGCACATTATTTTTGTGTGCAAATTCCACACATTGGTCTAATGAGAATGCGTAAACCGCTTTGCTTGAATCTTGGGCTTTTGCCAAGTTTGCATAAGCAAACACTAGAAGTAAAAAGAGTAGTTTTTTCATATTGTTTATTGATTGCTTGTTTTGTTTATTCATTATCTGTTGTTGATACAACATTATTTTTTAAATCCTTGTATTGCGTTAGTAATCTTAATCCTTCAGGTGAAACAATACCATATATATAGTGCTCCATGATTTGAACGTTTACATTACCCAAATCAAATTTGCTTAAAGGAAAAATTTGAGTATTAAAAGTGATTAAACTCGTTTCAATTCTATAAATAGTTAAGATTTCTGGATCAATATCTTTTCTATACACGCCTTGTTCAATCCCTTTCAATAAATTTGTCTTCACTACATTGTGCATGAAGTTGTCTTTATGCTCTTGAATTTTTTTAAAGGCCTCTGGAAAATATTTATGTATTTCCATAACAGTCAAAGGGTTCATTTTCTTAAACATCTCTTGAATGTCTTGAAGTACCATAAACATTTCATGAAGGGCATTATCAGCGGTTTCTTGTGATCTTTTGCACATTAATTTCTGCTCCTCTAATTCAAGTTCTACCACAGCAAGTACTAGGGTTTCTTTATCCTTGTAAAACTGATAAATGGTTTTTTTGCTAATACCTAACTGATTGGCTAAGTCGTCCATAGTCACATAACGGACCCCGTTAAGTACCATTAATTCCCTGGCTTTAAATAATAGACGATTCTCCATAGCTTCAATTTGAGGCGCAAAACTATGGAAACTAAATTCGTTTTCAAAGTTTCCATGGTTTTATTTTAATTATTTATGTTGAATGGCAAAAAAGGTGGAAATTTGAGGTCTAAACCAAGCATAATGCCTTTTAAATCTGGCCTTTTTTCCCGTCAACGACTATTTTCTGGCTTAGCGCAGCTATTTTTTCAGGGAGTAGTGGTATTGGCGCCCATTGGTGTTACGATTTGGGTAGTAGTTAGCTTGTTTAATTGGGTTGATAATTTTTTACCAAACGTATTAAATGCACTTTTCCCTGTAAAATTTGCTGCTGTCAATGGTCAAATTCCTAAAGTAACGGGAATGGGTTTTGTGGTAGCCATTGCATTGGTATTGATCGTAGGTTGGTTATCCTCTTTATTTTTTGTAGAAAGATTTGTTGCCATTTTTGATAAGCTTCTTGAAAAAACACCGGGTGTAAAAATTATTTATTCTTCGGTTAAAGATTTTTTAGAAGCATTCGCTGGTAACAAGAAAAAATTTGATGAGCCTGTTTTAGTGAATGTAGATTCTCCAGATGTTTGGAGACTTGGTTTTATTACACAAGCATCTACTGCACATTTTGGCATGACTGATTATGTAACAGTTTATGTTCCACATTCTTATGCAATTTCTGGTATTACTTATATTGTTCCATTTGCGAAAATTAAAAAATTACCAAAAGGAATTAGTGCAGCGGAGGCCATGAAATATGTTGTATCAGGTGGTGTTACAACACTGGGTGAAGAGAAAGACGCATAGGTGTCTTTCGATGTGAGCAAAAACTAATCGCGCCTTAAGTCGCGAGTAAACTAAAATTTTAGAAAAAATATAATAGCATCATGCAATTGCACAATTTTAATTCGGGTCCTGCCATTTTA
>DAIUEC010000093.1:0-7840 GCA_036845345.1 Sediminibacterium sp. | reverse complement strand
GATTTGCAACCAGAAATGAGTGCTGCTGAATTAACTGAAAAATTATTACCTGAAATTAATGCGGGCAACCCTGATTTTATTTGTTTGAATTTTGCGAATGCAGATATGGTTGGACACACCGGCATATTTAGCGCAGTAGTAAAAGCGGTTGAAACGGTGGACGCCTGTGTGAATCAAATTGTTACTGCTGGCTTAAAAAATGGGTATACCATTTTCTTAACTGCTGACCATGGCAATGCGGATTATATGATTAACGAGGATGGTAGTCCAAACACAGCGCATACTACTAATTTGGTTCCTTTCTTTATTATTGACAATGAATGGAATGGTACAATTAAGCCCGGTAAATTAGGAGATATCGCACCTACTATTTTATCCATGATGAACGTACCAATACCAAAAGAAATGACTGGTAATGTGTTAATTAATTAAGAATGAAAATTAACAAAGCAACTTATTTAATTTCAAGCCCTGGCTTTGAACAGTGCCCAAAATTAGAACAACCAGAATACGCATTTATTGGTAGAAGTAATGTGGGCAAGTCCTCCATTATCAATGCCATTTGCAATCAAAAGAATTTAGCAAAAACTTCAGGTACACCCGGAAAGACTCAACTTATTAATCATTTTGAAATCTTGAGCTCTAACGCCAAAGGGCCTTGGGACAAATGGTATATTGTGGATTTACCAGGATATGGCTTTGCAAAAGTTTCACAAAGTAGTAGAAGAAGATGGGAGCAAATGATTGAAAATTATTTGAGAAAGCGTCCCAATTTAAATAGAGTCTTTGTTTTGATTGACAGCAGACATGCTCCACAAAAAATTGACTTAGAATTTATCGAGCAAATGGTGAAATGGGAAATTCCATACACCCTTATCTTTACAAAATCAGACAAGGAAAAACCAGCAGTAGTTGCACGAAATGTAGCTGCTATGTTTGATACCTTAAAACAACATCTCCCCTACTTACCACAAGGCTTCGTGACCAGTGCCGAAAAAAAGTCGGGCGTTGAAGAAGTAGTTGCCTGTATTGACCAATACAATCAATTATACGCCGACGAACAAAAATCATAATTATGAAAATACTATTTCAATATTTACGTCCATTTAGAAAACTAGTTATCATTGGTTTTATTCTTGCCGCTATTAACCAAACCTTTTCCATGTTTGACCCCATGTTATTTGGAAGGTTAATTGATGAATTTGCAAAAAATCCATTTAAAGATGCAGCGGGTAATATTAGAAACCAACCTGAATTCTTAAAAGGCATAGGAAAGATATTAGGATTGTTAGTGGGTACGGCCATGGTTAGTAGAATTGCAAAAGCATTTCAAGATTATACCGTTAACGTAATTATACAAAAATTTGGTGCTTCCTTATTTACTGACGGACTAAAGCACTCAATGCAATTGCCTTATCAAGCTTTTGAGGATCAAAGAAGTGGTGAGACATTGTCGATTTTAACCAAAGCTAGAGCGGATTGTGAAAAGTTTATTAGTTATGTGATTAATGTGGTTTTTGGTATTATTGTAAGCATTGTTTTTATCTCGATTTATGCAACTAAGTTGCATTGGTCCATCATGCCAATTTATATTTTGGGCGCAGGTACCATTGCTTATGTAACCAATTTATTAAGTAAGAAAATAAAATCCATTCAAAAGAATATTGTAAAAGAAACTACCACCCTTGCAGGTACTACTACCGAGAGTTTGCGCAATATTGAATTGGTAAAAAGTTTAGGTTTAACGAATCAGGAGGTAGCTCGATTAAATAATAACACTTACAAAATATTAGCCCTTGAATTAAAGAAGGTGAAAAATATTCGTTCTTTAAGTTTTATTCAAGGAACAATGGTAAACTTTTTAAGACAAGTAATCACTTTCACTTTAATGTGGTTAATTTTTAAAGAGATATTATCTGTAGGTCAACTGATTTCATTACAGTTTTATAGCTTTTTCATATTTGGTCCACTGCAAGAAATTGGAAGTATTATTATGAGCTATCGTGAAACAGAAGCTTCTTTAAATAATTTCGATGCCTTGATGAAAAAAGAAATTGAAATCAATCCTGCCGAAGCAGTACCTATTGGAAACATTGAGCACTTGGCCTTTGCTAATGTTGGATTTCAACACCAAACTGCCAACTTTAAAGCAATGGATGATATTAGCTTTGAGGTAAAGAAGGGCGAAACCATTGCCTTTGTTGGCCCATCTGGAGCAGGCAAAAGCACATTGGTAAAATTAATCGTTGGTTTGTACCAAACGCAGGAAGGACAAATTTTAATCAATGGAGTGAATAGCAAGCAAATTGATATGAACGAACTAAGAAATCAAATTAGTTTTGTTACACAGGATACACAATTATTTGCAGGCACTATTAAAGAAAATTTAGCATTCGTAGCGCCTAATGCCACTGAGGAAGAGATGCTCGTTGCTTTACAAAAATCAAGTTGTACTAATATTTTAGATAAAGGAGGCAACGGATTAGCAACAGTTATTGGAGAGGGCGGATTAAAATTAAGTGGAGGTGAAAAGCAACGACTTTCTATTGCACGTGCATTGTTAAGACATCCTCATTTATTAATATTTGACGAAGCAACTTCAAGCTTGGATAGTTTAACGGAGGAGTCAATTACAGATACCATTCGTGAATTATCTGCTGAACGTGAGCAAATCACTATTATGATTGCACATAGATTAAGTACCATTATTCATGCTACTAGAATTTATGTGTTAGAAAAAGGAAAAGTGATTGAGCAAGGAACGCACGATTCTTTACTTACCGAAAAAGGCTTGTACTACGCTATGTGGAGACAACAAATTGGAGAGAGAAAGTCTAATATTTAATGGACTATTCGTAGTGTAATTAATTACTTTAACTATTCGCGCTCGAACTTCTTTTTTAAGTACTCCATTACGGAAGGATCTTCGAGTCCTTCAATGTCACTTAATTCAATTTCGATGGCCTTGGTACTTAATCTTATCTCTATAAGTGATAGAATAATAGACCAAGAAAATGAAATCAAACTCACCGCAAAAATAAACTGCGCAACACGTTGGTATTGGATATAAATAAAAAACATAGACACAATGGAAAATAGCAATGAAGCTACTCCATAGGTTTGCATGTTTCTTATGAGTTTAAGACGGTACTTTAAATTTTTGATTTGTGTAAATATCAAGTGCCTTTGCTCCTGCGCATGGTATTTATCATGCAATACCCTCACCCTGCTTGACAAGGCCAAAAAACGGTTGGTATAAGCCAGCATAATTAAGCTAATTGCTGGAAAAAGTAGCGCAGGTATATTTACAGTTAATTCCATACCACAAAAATATAAAGTATTTTTGTGCTTTCGGTGCGATCATGGAAAAAGAGTTATTTAAGGAAATACAAGCCAGCCTGCCTCAGGAGCCAGGGATTTATCAATATTTTGATGAAAACGGGCATTTATTGTATGTAGGTAAGGCTAAGAACATAAGAAAAAGGGTGAGTTCCTACTTTTTATCCAATAATGGTCATACCCTTAAAACCATTGAGTTGGTTCAAAAAATTAAGGATATCCAATTTACCATTGTGGATTCGGAGCATGATGCATTTATTCTGGAAAATGAATTGATAAAAAATTATCAGCCCAAATACAATATCAATTTAAAGGATGATAAAACCTACCCTTATATTATTATTAAAAAAGAAAATTTTCCAAGGGTATTTTTGACGAGAAGAAAGATAAATGATGGTAGTACTTATATAGGCCCTTTTACCAATGTTTTAGCAGTAAGAGAATTAATTGATCATATCAAACATACGATCCCTTTACGGACTTGTACCCTTCCTTTGACGCATAAAAATATTGAGCAGGGAAAGTTTAAGGTATGTTTAGAATATCATTTAGGCAATTGCTTGGGACCTTGTCAAGGATTTCAAACGCTTGCCGAATACAATGAATCCATTGAGCAGGTTCAACATTTATTAAAAGGAAATGTAAAACCCGTAATTGCAAACTTAAAAACTAAAATGCTGGAGCAGGCTAATAATATGGCATTCGAAAGAGCTGCAATTACTAAAAAGAAAATAGAAGAGCTTGAAAATTACCAAACAAAATCGGCTATTTATATCAAGCAGCTTCATGCCATGGATGTATTTACCATCGCGCATGATGCAGACCAGGCCTATGTTAGCTATTTAATGATTGAGAACGGAAGAATTATTCAAACGCATATTTTACCGCTTACTGTTCCTATCGAAGAAAATATTGAAACCATTTTAAGTTTTGCAATCCATTATTTTAGAACCAATTTAAATAGCAGGGCAAAGGAAATTATCATTCCTTTTGAATTAACCGAAAAAGTATTTGATGTAAAGTATACCATTCCACAAGCAGGTGATAAGGAACAATTACTTGCCCTTTCTCAAAAGAATGCGGACTATGCATTAAGAGATTGGAAACATAAGCAAGCCTTGGTAAGTGTGGAGGATCCAAAGTACAATGAGATACTTGAGGAAATGAAAGCGGTTTTGCATTTGCAAAAAACACCTACACATATTGAGTGTTTTGATAACTCCAATTTTCAAGGTGCCTACCCTGTTTCTGCAATGGTATGTTTTAAAAATGGAGTGCCTAGTAAGTCGGACTATCGCAAGTTTAATATCAAAACAGTTGTTGGAATCAATGACTTTGCTAGTATGAAAGAGTCTGTTGGAAGGCGCTATAAATCGGTAATAGAAAAGAAATTGCCATTGCCTCAGCTCATTATCATTGATGGTGGTAAAGGGCAATTAAATGCTGCTTTGGAGGCATTAACCGAGCTGGGTATACAAGATAAGGTAACCACGGTAGGCCTTGCCAAAAACATAGAGGAACTATTTTTCCCTGGCGACAGTAAGTCGATCATATTAGATTGGCATAGCGAAGCTCATAAACTCATTCGCAATATTAGAGACGAAGTACACCGTTTTGGTATCCAATTTCATAGAAGCAAAAGATCAAAAGGAGCATTGGATTCCGGCCTTGACCATATTGTAGGTATTGGTCCAAAAACAAAAGAGCTACTGCTACTACATTTTAAATCAGTACAAAAAATTAAGGAAGCAAAGCAACCCTTATTAGTAAAATTAATAGGCGAAAAAAAGACCGCTATTTTATTAGCGGCCTTAGGAAAATAATATCTTAAAATCTGTTGGGAATTAATACACCCAACGATCTTGTTCAAAATTATCAATACGTTGCATAGTTTTTTCAGCCAACTCCAATCTCTTTCTTGGATCTTTTTTATAAATATCGCTCATTGATTGATCCTTGAAATTCTCGTAAGAAGTTTTAACGATATGACCGTCAAAATATTTATGTTCTAAAATTTTAGCCCAATCTACAATGTCAGTACTGTTTTTTGGATTGTAAATAGGAATTGATTTTAAGTCCGCTCTAATTTTTGGATAAGAAACCCAAAACAAGGGAACCATTTCTTTTCCAGACTTACTTCCGTCTGCATTAATGGTAGAATCACCAGGTATTTTAGCCAAAGGAGCAATGCCTATAATTCTATAATACATTCTACTGCTCTTGCTATCGTAAATGTATTGTGACTTAATTCTGAATGCATAGATAGAATCTGTAGCAAGGGCTTTTGATCCATCTGGTTGCAAAGTATCGTAAGTAGTACCATCTAATCTTGTTACTGTTACAGGACGCATTGGACCATTGAACAATGTTTCGATATCAGCTAAAGATTTATGCGTTGTAAATAAATCATCAGAATAGGCTTTTACATTCGCAGAATCATTCACTAATGCATTGATTAAAATAGCGATAAAACGATCGTTGGTTGCAGCAGCATTTTGCTCATACAATAACAATCTGTTTTTCTTTTCTCTTCCATCAATGTCTTCCCAAATGGTTTCATAAAACTGAACATCCTCTTTTCTAATGATGGGAGTTTGATGATTGGTAGCATTTATTTTTTTCTCTAATGAAGTATCACTGATAGTTTCTTGTAAAGAAGAATCAGTAAAGAATCCATTTACTTCCTCATAAATTACAACAGGCTTTGTTTTAATATTTCCAAATTGATAGGAAGTTTTTTTCGCTGGAGTTTGCGCCATTAATTGAATGCACGCGAATAAACTCATGGAGATTAAACTTACAAACTTGACGATATTAAAATGTTTACTTGTTTTCATATACTTAAAGTATTAAATCAGCCTTCAACTTATTTTAGGAAAAATGAAATGGTATTGTTAATTCTTCTATCTTTTTTAGCAGCATCTTCCGCAACAATATCCGTAATTAATACTTGGCTTCCCTGCGTACATTTAGCCATTAAACTAGCTGCACCTGCGAAACTATTGCTATTAATATTTGCTGTTTCAATACCGGCAAATCCTTTTCCAGAAAATTGCATTTTGAAAGACTTGATTTTATATTTGATACCACTAAAAATAAAGTCATCAGGTACTTTAGTCGCAAGACCTTGTTGTAATTTAAATTCACTAGCACTTACTACACCGCCATAATAAGTTGGCTTTGTTAAAGTACCAATTACATAGGCAGCTTGAGGCTCAGGCAATCCTTTAACTCTAATTCTTTCGTTTTTAGAGTTCTTGCCATCTGAAATATTTAACTCTAAAATACCTTCTGCATTAGGGAACACAGAATATCTACCTGGTCCTTTTTGTTCAATTTTAGCCGAACCTGAAACCACATTTATTTTAATAGCACCAGCTCCACCCACAGCGCCAGAAATAGAGATTGGATTTCCATCAGGAATACCGTTGTAAAATACTTTAGTAGAATCTACGGAGAAAGCTAATCCTGTAGGAATACCCACTTTATACTTAACATCTGTAGACTTAGTTTTTACTTCACCAGAAGATGGATCTTTAAATGTTACGGTTACGTGCTTTGTAAAGTCTCCTGCACTTGATGCAATTGTCTTGTATACACCTTGACCTTCTGCATTTAATGGCACACTCGCACCATCAATTGAGATAGAAGGTTTTGTATCTTGATTGTAAGCACCTAAACCAGCAGTAATCACCAACTCATCACCAGCCATAACCATTGTTGAACTTGCGTTTGCAATAGCAGCAAGGTTAGTTGACATTCTTACAGAAGTTACTTGAGAGTAACAGTAGTCTATTAATTGCGTTTCGCTGTTTCTCACATCATTTTGAAACTTAGACAAAATTGCTAAGCCCGCAATAGTTGGAGTCATGTGAAAATAAATATAAGACCACTTTTCTTGAGGCGTATTCATTCGGTCAACAATGGACTGATTGTCTTTATTGTATAATTTAGGAATATCTAAATTAACAGGTAGCTTATTAATTTGAGAAGCAACTGAAGTATCAACTAAAGCAAGATCTGATTTGTACTTTTCTAATAAAAGATACAACTCCTCTCCTTTTGCCTGCTTGTCTTTACTATGATTTTCATTTGGTGCAAGAATTCTAGTAGTTGCTTCCAAATCTTCGTCATTAAAAGTACCGTCTGGTTTTAAATTGGATTCTTTTTTCAATTCATTTTTTAAAACCTCAATTTGATCTACCAACTTATCAGATAATTCTTTTACTTGTACAGCTTTAGGTTTCCAGTAAGCTACTTTTTCAGGGAATTGTTTTCTAATTCCTTCATCATCAAAATCAGCAACTAATTTTGTACTACGTGCTGACAAATCTTTATTTGATTTTGAAAAACTATCCTCAATTGTTTTAAATGCATTAAGAATTTCACTCGAAACATTTAGGGCAAGTATAGCAGTTAATACCAAGTACATGATATTAATCATTTTCTGCCTTGGTTCTTTAGGTAATGCCATCTAAAAATATTTTTATTTGAATTTGCT
>DAIUEC010000092.1:0-7866 GCA_036845345.1 Sediminibacterium sp. | reverse complement strand
ATACTTTTTCGCAACTTTTAATACATCTTCTCTTGTTACTTTATTGTATTTTTCTAATTCAGTATTTACCAAATTGGCATCTCCAAAATAAACTTCATTGTTTGCAAGATCTTCAGCAATACCCGCCATAGTACTCTTGCCCTTTACTAATTCAGTGGTAATTTGATTTTTTACTTTTTGAAACTCGCGCTCACCAACTAGATTTACTTTAAGTTCATTAACCACACTATCCATATTTTGCTCTAACACTTTTGCTTTTACGCCTGCATTGGCAATGGCCAATGTAATAAATAAGCCTTCGTCTTCATTGAAAAAAGGAACCGCTTGTGCAGCAGCAGCAAGTTGCTTGCTATCCACCAATACTTTATTCATACGAGAAGATTCTCCTCCTGCTAATATGGTTGCCAATACTTTAAAAGCATAAAACTCCTCTGCAGTTTGCTTTGGTGCACGGTATGCTTGAAAAACACCTTCCAACTGAACATTATCGTAAATAATATCTCTTACTTCACCGCCTAATGCCGGCTCTTTGATATTAGGCTTATTGATTGGATTGGTTCCTTTTGGAATTGTTGCAAAATAAGATTGTATTTTATTTTTTAAATCTGCCTTATTAAAATCTCCAGCAATAGATAAAACACAATTATTAGGTACATAATAAGTTTTATAGAACTGAATAAACTCCTCCAACTTTGCAGCATTTAAATGATCCATGCTTCCGATAGGCGCCCATCGATAGGGATGTACTTTAAAAGCACGCTTTAACATCTCGGTTAAAAAGCTACCATAAGGACGATTGTCCATACGCATTCTTTTTTCTTCCTTTACCACTTCCCTTTGCGTATTCACCCCTACTTGCTCAATTTTAGCATGCATCATTCTTTCACTCTCCAACCATAATCCTAAATCCAATTGATTAGAAGGCAATAATTCATAATAAAATGTACGATCCTGAGTGGTGTTTGCATTTAATTCTCCACCGGCATTAGTTACATATTTATCAAACTCACCACGCTTGATATTTTCAGAACCTTCAAATAATAAATGTTCAAAAAAGTGAGCAAAACCGGTACGTGCCGAATCCTCGTTTTTTGAACCTACATGATACAATGCAGTTACCGCTACAACAGGGGCACTATGGTCCTCATGTAGAATCACTTTTAGCCCATTAGGCAGGGTGTATTTTTCAAACTGTATGGTTTGCCCTTGCGCAAATAATTGAGCAACAACAAAGCTGCATACAAAAAACAACAAAGTTTTTTTCAGCATAAAATAAATTTATAATTAAGATTGAATATAAAACTACGGGTAATTGCCTAAAATTCAATTAAAAAAAATTAAGAAAATGAACGTAATTCTACTGAATTATTTGAGCGGCATTTATCGTGGATGAAGGATACCATTTGATTTCAGGGTCTTTCTTAAACCAGGTCATTTGTCGTTTAGCATAATGCCTAGTATTTTGTTGAATGAGTTCAACAACGCGCTCTTTTGAAATTTCATTATTAAAATAAGGTAGCCATTCGCTATAGCCAACCGTTTGTAAAGCATTGAGGGAGGCAAAAGAACTCAAACTTTTCACTTCTTGCTCCAATCCTTCCTCCACCATATTTACAACTCGTTGATTGATGCGCTCATATAAAACATCCCTTTGCATTTCGATACCAATCTTTATAATATTAAAGGGGCGGGTAATTTTATTTTTATGTTGATAGCTAACGATAGAATTACCTGTTCCTAAAATTACTTCTAAGGCGCGCATTAATCTTTGTGGATTTTGCTGCTCTCCTTTTTCCCAATAAATTGGATCTTTTACAGCAACTTCTTTCTGCAACCACCTCAACCCTAACTTTTCAAATTGTTGAATAATCCCTTCTCGAATGCCAGGATCAATTGCGGGTATCATATCCAAGCCTTCACAAAAAGCTTTAATGTACAATCCTGTTCCTCCCACCATAACCACCGCATCTTTAGATGTAAATAACTCCGCAACTTTATCTAATGCATACTGCTCAAAAACAGAGGCATTAATGGTATCATTTATGGAATGAGAGGCAATAAAATGATGTGGAACTTGGGCTAATTCTTGGGTAGTTGGACGTGCTACACCAATGTTCATTTCTTGATAACACTGACGTGCATCTGCTGAAATAATTTCAGTATTTAAATGATTTGCTAATTCAATGGCGAAGGATGTTTTTCCAACAGCAGTTGGACCAACAATGATATAAACTGTTTTATTATTAGACAAGTATTTTAAATTTAGTAGGCTTCAAATGAATCATCTAAAAAGCCACCACCGCTGTCATCATTGCTATCCTCATCAGCGTGTTCATCCTCGTTGGATTCGTCGTCATCATCATCCCTATCATGCGCATCCTCTCCTTCTTCACCAAAACCATCCTTAGCTTCAGATAAATCATATTTTTCTTCGATGTCCGCAAAATTCTTTCCTAATAATCCTTTTGAACCATATTGCATGGGACCCACGCCCTCTACTCTTGACACCACTGGATATTCTAAGGTCATATCCGCATCCGCATTTTTAATTACCTGAATTAACTCAATTAAAAATGTCCAATTTTTTGCAAAATCATACACATATATAAAGTGTTGATTGGTATCAATAATTTCTGAACCAATCGTAGTATCAATCATTAATAATGGAGGTACTACATATTCTTTTTCATATACTTCCTTACTGATTTCTCTTCCTCTTTTCCAAACATCATTGCTGCGGTAAAAAGTAGCTGCGTGTAATTGATCAAATTCAAAGGCCTTTAAAATAATTTGATGCAAGTGCTGAAAGCTTTGGGTATGTTTAACCAAAATATCTCTATAAATCGCATCATCTTCCTCCCAATAAACCCTAAATTTTAAAATGGCCATATTTAAATTTTGAAACGCTAAATTACTATTTTATTACAGGAAATAAGCCTTGTTTGGCAGCTTCTTTCAACATATAATCATAAGCTGCATCATGATCATTAGGAATCACCCCATCTAAAATTGCTTCTCTTATGGCATCTTTAATAATTCCCACTTGTTTAGAAGGGGTAATATTAAAAATTTGCATAATCATTTCACCCGTTATAGGAGGTTGCCAATTACGAATACTATCTTTTTCCTCCACTTCCTGCAAACGCACTTTCACAAATTCAAAACCTTGTAAATATCTCTTTACTTTATTTTGATTCTTACTAGTTATATCTGCCGCACACAATAACATTAAATATTCAATATCATCCCCAGCATCAAATAACAATCTTCTTATTGCACTATCTGTTACATTTTCTTTAGTTAATGAAATAGGACGAAGATGTAGAGTAACTAACTTTTGTACCATCTTCATTTTTTCATTCAAAGGCAACTTTAATTGTGTAAAAATTTTAGGAACCATTCTTGCGCCAACTACTTCATGTCCATGAAATGTCCAACCAAAACCAGGTTCAAATCTTTTTGTCTTAGGCTTAGCAATATCATGCAATAATGCAGCCCATCTTAACCAAACATCATTGGAGGTAGCGGCTACATTATCCAATACCTGAAGCGTATGTGAAAAATTATCTTTATGCCCAATACCATCCAAGGTTTCCGCACCTTCTAATTGCAATAACAATGGGAAAATATATTGTAACAAACCTGCCTCTTTTAATAAATACCAACCTTTTGAAGGTTGCTTGGTCATCATTATTTTCTGCAGTTCATCAGTAATACGTTCTTGAGAAACTATTTTAATTCTATCTGCAATTTGTTGTATCCCCTTAAATGTTTCTGGTGTAATGGTAAAATCTAATTGAGTTGCAAATCGAATCGCACGCATCATGCGCAAAGGATCATCGTCAAAAGTTTGCGCAGGAGCCAATGGCGTTTTTAATATTTTATTTTGCAAATCTTCAAGGCCTCCAAAAGGGTCAATGATATTTCCAAAATGAGTCACACTTAATTCAATTGCCAATGCATTCACCGTAAAATCTCGTCTATTTTGATCATCCTCAATGGTACCGGGACTTACTTCGGGTTTACGACTATGACGCGCATAACTTTCTTTTCTAGCACCAACAAATTCAATTTCAATATCATCAAATTTTACCTGTGCGGTACCAAAGGTTTTAAATAAAGCAACCGGAGGTGTGGGATGAAATAATTTAGAAAATGCTTGTGCCAAAGCCATACCATCACCAATACAAACAACATCAATATCCTTAGTTGGACGATTTAATATTTTATCACGTACAAAACCACCTACAGCAAATGCAGGTACCCCTATTTTAGCGGCGGCTTCTGCCACTGCTTTTAATAGTTCCGTTTCTCTGGATGTAAGTGTTAATTGCATGGCGCAAATGTACTAATGTTGCTTCACTTGAACCAATGGAGCATTCAATTGTTGCATTTGTATAGTAAAACCACAATTAAAATGCAGTAAAGGGCATGCTTTCTTCCCATGAATACCGCATGGCTTACAAGAAAGCGATTCCTGGGTTTGAACCACAAATGATTGATCCGACAAAGGTCCATACCCAAAATCCGGAATGGTCGAACAATAAATAGCAACCACCGGCGCTTTCATAGCAGATGCAAAATGCATGGGGGCAGAATCGTTTACATAATTTAAAACAGCTCCTTTTTGCAAGGCTGCAGAACTTAAAAAATGAAATTGTCCTGCGACATTTATTACATTTTGATAAACTTTCGATTCCTTATTTATTCCTGCAATAATTTGATCACCTAATGCTTTATCACCAGGCCCACCAATAATATACACTTTGCCATCCAACTGCAATTGATTCAAAAAATGGATCCACTGTGCAACAGGGAATTGTTTCGTAAACCAAACTGATGCGGGCGCAATACATATATAGGGCTCCGATTGAAGGTGTTTTACTTTTTCAAAATCTGTATGAGTTGGATGCAACCTAGGTTTTTGCAATTCAATAGTAGTATCCATTGCTAAAATCAACGAGTGATTTTTTTGTATCTCATGCAAGCCGGGTTGCATTGCCAAATGCTTCACCCTATGGGTAAATAAAAATGAAAACGGATTTTTATCAAAGCCAATTTTTAATTTCGCATTAGACAATGCAGTCCACAATCCTGTAGCAGCATACCTTTGCACATTTACCAATGCATCATATTTTTGTGCTCTTAATTCCTTTAACACCGCAAACCAATTTTTATATTTCTGCGATTGCTTATTCCAAATAATCACTCGATTTACAAAAGGATGATTTGCAAATAAAGCCTCATTCCCTTTTCTTACTACTATATCAATTTGTGAAGTTGGATATTTTGCATGTAAGGATTCCAACAATGCTGTACTTAATACTACATCACCAATAAAAGCCGTTTGAATTACACAAATTTTTTGCATGAGGAAATCATTTAGTGTCTGATAATAATTAATTCCCCATTTTCATTCCACTTAACAATGGCAGATGGTTGTTGCATTTCAAATTCATCCTGACGATGCTTCACCACATAATGAACGCCTTCAATTATTTCCAATGAAATATCGTTAAAACAAAGTGGCGTAGGATAGGTAGACACATTTGCTGAAGTACTTACAATTGGCTTTCCAAATTGCTTAATTAATTCCTGACAAAATTTATCCTTACAAATTCTAATGGCTACAGATCCATCTTCGGCCATTAAATTATTAGCCAAGTTTTTGGCATGATTATAAATGACGGTAGTTGGTTTATGTATACCTTTTATGTAATCAATGATTTGCAAATCAGTTACATTCACATAGTCCAATATAGCGTTTTCACTCTCAACCAAAACAATCATCGCCTTGGAATCAGAACGTTTTTTTAACTCAAAAATTTGCTTCACTGCTTTTTCATTGGTTGCATCACAGCCAATCCCCCAAACGGTATCGGTTGGATACAAAATAAGCCCTCCTTGTTGGAGTACCTCGATGCAAGCTTGTATATCATCATTATAAGGAAACATGCTGCAAATTAAACAATACCTGCAATAAATTGGGGTGTTTATTGTGCAAAAGAAATGAGAAAAAAATAGTTACTGAGGCGTATTTTTGCCAAAATTGAAAAAAATGGACTTAAAATCAAAAATTGAAGCTGCATGGAATGACCGTGCTTTATTAAAAGAGGAAACCTATAGTAATGCAATTCGTGAAGTAATTGAGGAAGTGGATAAAGGAAGATTAAGAGTAGCTGAACCAAAAGAAAATGACTGGGTAGTGAATGAGTGGGTTAAACAAGCCATCCTAATGTATTTTGGTATTCAACAAATGCAAACATGGGAATTAGCACCATTCGAATTTCATGATAAAATGTTATTAAAATCTGGTTATGCTGCATTAGGCGTGCGTGCCGTACCACATGCGGTTGCTAGATATGGTGCCTACTTAGCTAAGAACGTAGTATTAATGCCAAGCTATGTAAATATTGGCGCTTATGTTGACGAAGGAACGATGGTAGATACTTGGGCAACCGTAGGTAGTTGCGCTCAAATTGGAAAGAATGTGCATTTAAGTGGTGGTGTTGGTATTGGTGGTGTGTTAGAACCATTGCAAGCAAGTCCAGTAATTGTAGAAGATGGATGTTTTATTGGTAGCAGATGTATTGTTGTAGAAGGAGTTCATTTAGAAAAGGAAGTGGTATTAGGCGCAAACGTGGCACTAACCAAAAGCACAAAAATTATTGATGTGAGTGGAGATACTCCTATTGAATACAAAGGCCGCGTACCGGCTAGAAGTGTTGTGATTCCTGGGTCTTACAAAAAGAGTTTCCCTGCAGGTGACTATCAAGTAAGTTGCGCTTTAATTATTGGTCAAAGAAAACCAAGTACCGATTTAAAGACTAGCTTAAACGATGCATTAAGAGATTTTAATGTTGCCGTATAAAACAGAATAAATTATATAACCAAGGTTTTTTAATAGCTATACTAGGAACCATTTTATTTTCTACAAAAGCTATTTGGATTAAACTTTGTTTTAAAGAGAGTGCTATTAACGCTACAACATTACTTATGTTGCGGATGTTAATAGCATTCCCTTTTTATATTATTGTACTTTTATTAAATCGATCCAAACTAAAAGGTCCAATTACAAAATCACATTATTGGTGGGCAATTGCCATGGGGCTACTTGGTTATTATATGAGTAGCTTATTTGATTTTATTGGATTGCAATATGTATCCGCAGGAATTGAGCGAATTATATTATTTATCTACCCAACCCTTGCAGTTGTTATTAATAGAATCATTTTTAAAGTGGAGATCACTAAGAGACAATGGCTTTCTATTTTAATTACTTATTTAGGCATTGGCATTGCCTATTGGGGTGAGTTGTATTTAATGTCCAATACAAGTACTTTTTTATTTGGATCTATGATGGTTCTTTTATGTGGAATCACGTATGCTTTTTATTTGGTGGGAACTGGCAAACTAGTGCCTCAAATGGGTGCTAGTATTTATACGAGTATTGCGATGCTCGCAGCAAGTGTTGGCATATTTGCCCATTACTTAATTCAAATATTTTGGAATCAGCAACATGAGGCTTCAAACCAAGCAATTTGGTACCATATACCACCGAATATATTCTGGTACGTAATTGCATTGGCCATGATTGCAACCGTCATTCCTTCATTTTTATTAAGTACAGGAATGAAAAGAGTTGGAAGCAACAATTTGGCCATTATTACGAGTATTGGACCCGTTGCAACCTTATTTCAAGCGAACATGATTTTAGGAGAATCATTTAGATGGCAGCAACTCGTTGGAACTGCACTTGTAATAGTAGGGGTACTCCTTATAAAAAAAGTTGGGGTGACCAAGACGAATCTCAATCACCCCGATTATCCTTCCCCCAAAGGATAATATCTTTTATATATATTATTT
>DAIUEC010000091.1:0-8131 GCA_036845345.1 Sediminibacterium sp. | reverse complement strand
GCCATTGAAATTGCATCTGCAATTTCAGCTTCTTTTGGATGTATGTTAAATCTTACTGGACGCATAAAAAAATGCTTTGAATTTTAATAAATTAATCTTCCCACTTAAGAGCCCCTTTCTTAATAATGTATATAAATCCTACTAGGAAAAATAATACGAACAGAATCACTTCACCTAATCCACTCCATCCCAAACTTTTAAAATTTACGGCATATGGATAAAAAAAGATGACTTCCACATCAAATAACACAAATAAAATTGCGATTAAAAAATACTTAATAGCCATTGGTGATCTTGCATCACCATGTGTTGTAATACCACTTGTAAAAGTGGCTAATTTATCGTCCGTTTTACGCTTAGGACCTAATAAGCTAGATACTAAAATCATGAACGCTACAAAGCCACCAGCAAATAACAATTGTAGTACAATTGGGAGATAATTAGCAGCATTATTTGTTTCGTTTGCAGATAGTAATAATTGCATCAAATTCATACAATTGGTTTAGGTGGCGCAAAAATACGCAAAGGATAGCACCTAGCACGAAAAACTCCCCATAAAAGGGGAGTTTTTTTTCATTTTTTTATCCTTTTTTGAAGAACCTTAAAAAAGATTCAACATTATTAATTTTTAGGAGGGGTAGCGCCCGAAGCTGGCTTCTTATCCTTAATTGCTTTTTGTAAGTCAGCATTCTTTTGGAATTGCTCTCTATACTTAAGCATATCAGCGTCACCTGGAGCTAATTTCAAGATTTCGTCACACATTTCAACAGCCTTGTCAAATACCTTTGTTTGATTGTAGTACATTAACATTTGGCTAAAATTATCAACTAACTTTTGCTTATTATTTGCTACATCTTTCTGTAAATATTGGCTATTTAAGTTCAATGCATCAATATATAAGCCTTGTGTGTTCGCTGTATCTAATAAAGCAGCTGCTTTAATGTTGAATACATAACCTCTTGGTTTTTCAGGGAATGCAGCAATATATCCTTTTGCAGCAGAATCAGCAGCAGGACCATTCTTAGCATTCAATGCATAGCTACCGGCCTTAAAATAGTAGAACTCGTCTTTTACACCATTTAAAGCAGCATATCTTGAGAACCAGCTATAGGCTTCGTTGTACAAATTAGCTTTTTCAAACATTTCATATCCTAACTTGTAAAACTTAAGTGCATTTCTTTTATTAGAAGGATCAGAGGCGATCGCTTTTTCTAAAATTGAAGCTACAACAGATTGATTACCAGTGAATTTAGACAATACCTTCACCGCTAAATCATAATCCTCAGGAAGAATATTTTCTACAGGTGTGTTATTGATAAACGGCTCGATATAAGACTTAGCAGCTACCGAATCTCCTTTACGTGTGTAGTTATAAGCCAATAAAATGGCAATGCGAGGGTAAGTTGTAATACCAATACTTTTTTCTAAAGCTTGTGCCTTTGCTAATGAGGCGTCATACTGGCCCACTTGGAATAAATAATCGGCATATAAATAATCAAAAGCAGGATCCTTTTCGGCATATTGCAAGAATAAATCTAAATTCTTTCTTGCTTTTGTAGTATCAATTTTTGCATAATAAGTATATAAAGAAACGTACACTGGAGCAATGGTAGCATCCACCGCTACCGCTTTACTATAGTTATCTTCAAAAATATCTTTATTACTTTGACTTTGATAAATTTTACCTATTCTATAATAAGCGTATGCATTTTTTGCATCGTGATCAATTGCTTTTGTAAAAGCACTCACAGCTTCCCCGCCATTTTCACCACCTAATTTTAAGTAGTTAATACCTAAGTTTAAGTATAAATCAGGCTTGATAGTTGGTTCATCGTAGCTTGAAATTAATTCTTTTAATTTATCTACTGCATAATGGTGATCGCCAATATTGATTGGTAATTCAGCAAATACACGACCAATTGCATTAATGATTTCAGGGTTGTTTTTTCCTTTGTTTCTACCTTTTTCCACTTTTGAAGAAGTAATGGCTAGCTCTAAATTATTTTTAATTAAAGCAGCATCTACGCCTTCTAAAAATTGAATATGCGCCATACCTACTAATAACCAAGCATCATTTCCTTTTGTTTGAAGCGCTTGCTGATAAAGGGCTTTAGCCTTTTGTATATATTCAGGCGTTGGAATTCCATTGTAGTTTTGTGCTAACAATGCTTGTCCATACCAAAAAATAACTTCAGCATCTGCAGGATTCTTATCCAATGCAGCTTTAAAGAAATCAAGTGCTGATTTATTTTTTTCGTAATTCAACATCTTCACACCTTCTGCTAATGGGGACGGAGCAACTTGTGCTTTTAATCCAGTCGCAATAAAGGCAACTCCCATGATCAATAAAGCCAATTTTTTCATCACTTCTGTTTTTTACTTTTTATAATTACTACAATTAAACCCAATGTTTTAAACGAATACGTCAAATAGACACATTGTTTATGCTTCTTAAAAAAGGACTCATTTTAAGAAGGCTAAAAATATTAATTTTTTCGGAAGAATTCTATTTTAATTTTTTCAAAAAGGACTAAAATTTGTTAGTATTTGTTAAGTTTTAGTTAACCATACTATTTCTTTTTTGAAAGCTCATCTTAGCTGGTACCATAAATGCCCTTCTAAATATTAATTGACCACGCTCTAAGCTCATAAAGTTAAGTAGCCCCGATCCTAAGCCTGGTGCATTTTCCTTAAGAACATAATATAAAGGCAATGACATTGAATACTCCCCTCTTCCAATGGTTGCTTGTGAAGGTTGTGCGAAAAGCCCTTTTTCAGCACATAAAGTACACTCCAACATGGCAGTTTTTACAAATTTTCTAGCTTTTTCCTGCTTTACATCATATTTATCCCCTATCCAATTCATTGCTACAAACCCTATCGCATTGGGGTTATTTTTAATATATTCAATCACCGCCTCACTACCGACTGCTGACATCACGTTTTTGCCAAAAGGCTTGTCTTTAGTTAAGCTATCCTTTAAAAAGCGCACTACTCCTGTTAAATGGTTGCCATCCATGACCACTTGTTGGGTATTATCACCAATCAATCTTTTTCGAAGGTCTGACAGGGTAAATAAGGAATCTTTTGCATTTTGATGTACCAAAATGGCTACTGCATCATAAGCCAAGATACCAAAAGTGGGTGTAAAGCCTAATTGATTCTTATATGCCGCTTCCTCCTGCTTATTAAGTCCTCTTGTAATGAAAATCATTCTTGTACTATCCTGCTTAAAGTCCTTTAAACATTCAATTTCAGACTTATATTCAACAATAAAATTTGCTTTTGGATAACTTGATTTAAATACCGCAATTTGTTGATCCAAAATGGGTTTAAAAGTCTCTTCGGCAGAGATATGAATGGTTCCAGCCGAGGTTGTGTCTTGAGCTGTTTGAGGGGTGTTATTAGAACAAGCGATTAAGCTAATTGCAATAAAAAATGCCCCAATATGTTTCAACATAAAATTTATTTAATAGTCTTTTTGAAATCCTCTGTATAGCCTGAAACCCCCGTATAATAAGCACATGCAGCCAAAAATGATACGCCACTCATTGTCTAAATTAATGATTTGATCCAAGTGAAAATATTTAGCACCAAACATTAAAATACCACATCCTAAAATCAAAGATGCCATGGTGAAATCGTAAATACTTCTAAAAATTCGATAGGTTTTTTCGGATCTTTCTCTTCCTTGATTCATTTCAGACATACACAAGTAATTTGTCGGCAAATTAAACAATTATATAGGATGAATTTAAAAATTTATCTTTGCATTCAAATCGGACAGTATGAGCAAACCTTCCTTACCACAGGGCACCAGAGATTTTAACGCTGCAACAGTGCAAAAGCGTCAATATATATTCCAAACAATACGTTCGGTTTTTGAAACTTATGGGTTTCAGCCATTGGAAACACCTTCCATGGAGAACTTAGATACTTTAATGGGGAAATATGGCGAGGAAGGAGATAAATTGATTTTCAAAATTTTGAATAATGGCTTAGACAACCCTCAAAAAAGAGCTCAAATTGATGAGGGATGGGAAAAAGTGCTTAGCGGAAAAAACAATAACACTATTACGGAACGAGCACTTCGTTACGATTTAACCATTCCATTTGCTAGATACGTTGCCATGAATCATGGGCAACTTACATTCCCTTTTAAGCGCTATCAAATTCAACCAGTTTGGAGAGCAGATAGACCTCAAAAAGGAAGATACCGTGAGTTTTATCAATGCGATGCGGACGTTGTAGGAAGCGATAGTTTATTAAATGAAGTGGATTTAATAGCAATATATGTAACTGCATTTGAAAAGTTGCAATTGCCTGTTGAAATTAAAATGAACAACAGAAAAATTTTATTAGGATTGGCGCAGGTTTGCGGAGGTGAAGAAAAATTAATTGACCTGACAATTGCTATTGATAAACTAGATAAAATTGGTTGGGAAAAAGTAAAAGAAGAATTAACCAATAAGGGTTTTAATGACGCACAACAATCCGTTGTAGAATGCTATTTAAACATCAGTGGAAACAACGAAGAAAAAATAAAAAAATTGGCTTTATTGTTAGGTGACAATGAAAATGGGAAAAAAGGAATCGAAGAATTACAATATGTTTTAAGCTATCACCAAAGCACTGGAATGGACAAACATTTAGTAGCTGATTTTACTTTAGCAAGAGGCTTAAATTATTATACAGGATTGATTTTTGAAGTGAAAGCTATCGACGCTCAAATGGGAAGTATTGGAGGTGGTGGACGCTACAATGACTTAACAAGTTTATTTGGCGTACCTAATATACCTGGCGTTGGCATTAGCTTTGGCGTGGATCGTATTTATGATGTATTAGAAGAAAAGAATCTATTTCCTGCTAGTATTGACCAAGGTACACAGGTATTATTTTTCAATTTAGGGGAAGCCGAAGCAAAGGTAGCGTATGCACAAATGATGTTATTGAGAGACAAAAAAATTGCTTGCGAAATGTACCCTGAAAAGAGCAAATTTGACAAGCAATTTAAATATGCTGAGAAAAAAGGAATTCCAAATATTGTAATAATTGGAACTGATGAAGTAAGCAATGAAACATGTAGCATTAAAAATTTAGCTACTGGCCAACAAACAAATGTTGCGTTTAAAGACTTACCTAATTATTCTTTTTAAACAGTTTAGTTTTTTAAAATTATACGAGTAATTAGTTTTCTAATTTACCAGCTAAAATCTCCATTTGGAACTCTTCTTCCTTAGTTCCAGCAATTGAAGCAGCAGCTTCTTTTTTGCCTACTAATTCCATTCCTTGAACAGCGATAGAAACAGACTCTACACTTTTATCAGCTGTTCTTTTGAAAATAACCAAAGCATCATATTGAGCTAGGTAAAAAGTGTCTACACCTTTCTTTTCCAATGGAGTTGACCCCATTGCAGAATTAATTACAATAGCAGATTCTTCAGCAGTAATAGTTACTTCGGCCACTGGGCTACCTGCAGCAAAAACATACTTACCTACATAATCTTTTAAAGGACTTGTTTGTGCATTTACAACGGTCATAAATCCTAAGATCACTAGGATTGATAAAACTAATTTTTTCATATTGGCATTTTTTGAGAAAATGAATTTAAAGCGTTTTTCTGAGCCCACAAAAAGAATAAATTGTTATCTAAGTGGATAAAGTATCTTTGCATTATGGAGAAGACAAGACCTAATATTAGACAAGTAGAAGTCACTGAAATTGAACGTTTTATAGCTCAGGTGGGCGAAAAGCCTTTTAGAGTAAAGCAAATTGTAGAATGGTTATGGCAAAAACATGCCCATAGCTTTGACGAAATGACCAATTTGAGCAAGGATTTAAGAAAGCAATTGGTTGAGACATTTAGTTTCCCTGCATTGCAAATTGACACGACTCAACAAAGTGAGGATGGTACCTTAAAAACAAGATTCCGCACTTTTGACGATCATATGATTGAAGGAGTACTTATTCCTACAAGCGAAAGAAAAACTGCCTGCGTTTCATCTCAAATTGGCTGTAGTTTAAGTTGCAAATTTTGCGCAACCGGCACTATGGACCGAAAAAGAAATTTAAACTTTGACGAGATCTATGATCAAGTGGTTTATATCAACCAACAAAGTGAAGCAGCGCACGAAAAACATTTAAGCAATATCGTATTCATGGGAATGGGTGAACCATTAATGAATTACCATAATGTATTAAAGGCCATCGAAAAAATTACTTCCCCTGACGGTTTAGGAATGAGTCCTCGCCGTATTACCGTTTCTACAGCTGGTTTAGTAAAACAAATTAGACAATTGGGTGACGATGGAGTACGTTTTAAATTAGCCGTTTCCTTACACGCGCCTAATGATAAAAAGCGTAACGAAGTAATGCCAATTAATGAAAGCAACAATATCAAATCATTGATTGAAGCCTTAAACTATTTTTATAAAAAGACAGGAACCGAAATTTCATTTGAATATATTTTATTTAAAGATTTCAACGACTCTGAAAAAGATGCTGAAGAATTGACAAAAATTTATCGTCAGGTTCCGGCAGATTTAATCAATGTAATTGAATACAACGCCGTAGATCATTTTGGTTTTGACAAACCAGATGAAGATGGATTTGAAAGATTTGTAGAAATATTACAAAAGAACAGAGTGAATGTAAGAGTAAGACGAAGCAGAGGTAAAGACATTGATGCAGCTTGTGGACAATTGGCCAATAAAGGATAATCCAACAAGAAAAAAAATTAAATAGGCGCATGAAGAATAAGAGATCAGACAACTTTGACAAATTTGCCAACAAGAAAAAAGGCAGCGCAGTTAAAGAAGAATATAGACAGGAAAAGAAAAAAGCCAAAGCAGAATCAAGAGCTGCAGGCGAAGCTGCACGTCAAAGAAAAAAAGATATCGCAAAAGGTATTGCTGTTGAGCCGGTGGGTAACAACAAAAAAGGTGGCTACGCTAAAAAAGATTATGTAACTGGTCCTCCAAAATATTCAATTCCATTAAGAGCTAAGTCCGCACCTAAAAAAGTGGTGGACGATACCCCTGCAAAATATGGTGAAATTAAAAGAGGCGCAGGCGTTGGATCTCCTCGTTTAGCGGCTTCTAAAAGAACACCAGCATCCATGGACAAAGCAGATGCTAAAAGAACTGCGGGCATTGGAAAAGTAAATGCGAGTGATGATATACCACACGAGCAAATGCCATTAAATAAATACATTGCACATGCTGGGACTTGTGGAAGACGTGAAGCAGCTGAACTTGTAAAAAATGGACATATCACTGTGAATGGTGACACTGTTTTAGAACCAGGTTACAAAGTACAACATAAGGATGTAGTAAGATTAAAAGGTAAAGTATTGCAACTGCAAGTAACGCCAGTATACATCTTATTGAATAAACCAAAGGATTATATCTGTACTGCAAATGATCCAGAAGGAAGAAAAACAGTATTAGATATTATCAAGAACGCAACTACACAAAGAATGTTCCCAGTGGGGCGTTTGGATAGAAACACTACAGGTGTTTTAATCTTAACAAATGATGGTGACCTTGCACAAAAGTTAACGCATCCTTCCTACGAGATTAAAAAAATATATGAAGTAACATTAGACAAGCCTGTTACAAAGGCCGACATGGAAGCGATTGCAGCGGGAGTTACTTTAGAGGATGGATTTATTGCCGCTGATGCAGTAAGTTATGTAGGCAAAGAACGTGATGTAATTGGAATTGAAATTCATAGTGGAAGAAACAGAATTGTAAGAAGAATATTTGAACACTTAGGATATGACGTAAGACATTTGGACAGAGTCATGTTTGCAAATCTTACAAAGAAAAATGTAGACAGAGGCAAGTGGAGATTCTTAAGTGAAAAAGAAGTACGCTTACTTAAATTCTTGAATAAATCATTTACACGTAAGGCCTCTAAATAATTTAGTGGCGGCCCCTTAATTCATAATTAGGATGTTAGATATCATATTTGAAGACGATGACATGGTGGTGATTAATAAACCTGCTGGTTTATTTAGTATCCCTGACCGATTTGGCAAAGAGGCTTCTGTAAAATCTTTATTGCAAGAAAAATACGGCAACATTTTCACCGTGCACCGTTTAGACCAACAAACAAGTGGCTTAATTA
>DAIUEC010000090.1:0-8595 GCA_036845345.1 Sediminibacterium sp. | reverse complement strand
AGCTTTTTGACATGGATGCAATACGAAACATAGAACTCGTGGTAGCAGGTATTTTTTCTTCGATATTTGCGTAGCCACTTGCCCCCTTATACAATAGTTTCCCGTCCACGACAATTCCATATGCATAGCCCGGAAAATGATTTGCAATTGCAAAATCTTTGTAAATTTTTTCGATAACTGGAATGGCTTTTTGAATACGCTCCAAACGGTCAGTATCATTAAATGATGCAGGGGTAAAGCTGCTTGGATTTTGTGCCATTGAGACAATTGGCAATACAAACAATGAGAAGATCAGTTTTTTCATTTCTTAAATTTTCTATTTATAAATTCAAAAGTTGCTTCATCTACTTTTAACCAACTTCTATACATTAAAAATCCATGTATCTCATCTGGAAATATAATTTCTTCCACATCTACTCCTTGTCTTCTTAATTGATGAATCATATGAACCGTTTCCGTAAATGGTACATTTCTATCATCATCACCATGAATAAACAGTGTTGAATTTTTCCAACCCTTTGCATAATAAGCAGGAGATGATTTATAGGCTCTTTGCGCATAACTAGTAACCAATAAGCTATCATACCATGGTGTAAATGTTGGTTCTTCGTCATTCCAATTATGTACTCCATGAATATCTACACCTGCTGCAAACAAATCTCCTCTTTGCGCCAATCCATGTGCTGTTAGATAGCCTCCATAACTTCCGCCCCACAAGCCAATTCGTTTTCCATCCACATCTTTCCTTAATTTTAAATATTCACCTGCGCCAATCAAGTCTCTAACTTCTGATGCACCAGTCATTCCATAATCCTTAGCTTCTCTAAAATCCAATCCATAACCAATACCACTTCTATAATTTAAAGAGATTACAATATATCCCTGATTGGCAAAATATTCATTTAAAGCATAAGCGTTAGAGTAATAAGAACTATAATTAAACCCTTCTAACATTTGACGGCGACTACCCCCATGTAAAAATATAACTGCAGGATATTTTTTATTAGGATCATAATTATTAGGCAGGAATAATTGAGCAGGCGCTAACTTAGCATCCATAGCTTTTATTAAAATTGTAGTTGGTGTAACTAAGTTATTCGGGAAATTTTTCGGAAACATGTCTGAAGCAATCTTCTTTATTTCATTTTCGTTTTTATAGTAAGGCCAAGCTGGTTGTGTTGCAGAAGCACTTAAATATGCAATGCCCCCATTTTGTAAAGAAACAGGGTTGTAGTCAATTCCTTTACCAGGAGTCATTAATACTGGTTTACCCCCATTGGTATTGATTTGCCAAATATGACGTCTATTACTATCACCAATATTAGTAACATAAGTGATAGTTTCCTGATCCGCTTCTATTCTCATTGTTTCCACTTCACCATTTCCGGGGGTTAGTTCGTGTATTTTTTTTGATTCTATTTGAATACTATACAAATGCATCCATCCTGTTTTTTCCCAAGGAAAAATGATGGTATTATTTTTAGTCCACATTAATGTATTCCCACCTGCTGGTAAATCATTTACCCACACTGAACCTTTTCCTTTATCAGCCATAAAAATTGTATTTGCTTTACCTGTTGTTATATCCACCATTTTTAATTGCCAAGGTTGCTCACTATTAGGTTTGGGATCAAATAAAACTTCTTGTCTTATAAACGGGCGTCTAATAAATGCAATTTGAGTTCCACTTGTATTCCAAACTGGGTCTGAATCAACATAAGTAGATGGATCTAAATATTTTACAGTATTTGTTTCTAAAGAAAACACCCCTACAAAACTATGTTCCTCTCTTGTAGATATAAAGGAAATGAAATTCCCATTTTGATTAAAATGCAACCCGCTAATCCCGCCTCTTGCCATAAATAAAGGCTCTGTAAGATATTGTGGTACTGAAAGATTTACTTTCCATGCCCTTCCTCCTTGTGTAAATACCAATAGTTTCCCATCAGGACTAATTGTATATCCACTGCCCTTAGATACTTTTTTTATTTCTTTTGTCGCAATGGTGAGCGCATATATGTTTTGTTCTGTAGATGTTTGCAATTGTGCTGGATTAGCCGGCTCTCCTTTAGTATTTACCGTGTTTCCTTTAACAAAATACAGGATATCATCATTAGGTGAAAATTGTAAACTATTAATTTCAACTCCATCATCGGATGTAAAAGTAGTTAAGGACTGATATTTTTCATTTGGAGGCTGCCCATAAAATATATTGCGCACTCCTTTATCATTAAACACCCATGCTATAGCATTGCCTGCATGATTTACAATAAGACCAGTTGGAAAAGCTGGAGATAAATAATCTTCTATTTTTTGTGCACTCATATTTAATGCAAGTGCAAAGAATGCACATAATGAAAAGATTTTTTTCATATTGATAATAATTAAGTGTAGAATTAAATGCACTCTAATTTAATCAAATTTTAACCAACTATTCATTAATTTACTTAAACAAATACTGCGCATGAAAAAAGGATTCATATTCGTTGGTATAACCATATTAATATTTGGTTTCGCTTTTCAAAAGGAAAATTCAAGTATACAATTTAAGCTAATCGAAGCTAAGCCAATCTATTTTAACTCATTTGTTGATTGCAATATGGCCGAAGCATGGATAGCAGATACTTTTAGAATATTCCCAGGGAAATACGGCGAAGATCCATTATGGGGTTATTCCAATGAATTAAAATTCGCAGATGGGTTAAGCCCAGATATTGTTTTTGAAAAAAAACCCAATGAATTTATCGAGCCGACAATGCCAATAAACGTTAAGCCTGGTGAAGAAGGGTTACATGGTGCAGTGTGGTTTGAAACTATTTATCAAGATAAAAAAGATAAAACAGGAAAAACATTATTTGCCTTATACCACAACGAAAATTATCCAGACACCTATCCATATCGTTCGAAAAATAAAAAAGGATATATCAATAAAAATTGGCCTCAAGGTTTAACAGGCGAAAAAACTCCGGCAGCGGTTTGTAGAATTGGAATTATGAAATCTGTAAATGGTGGTAAATCATGGAATAATAAGGGTATTATTTTAGAAGACAATCAGCCAAGAATGATTTTAAAACCACACAATAACGCAGTTACTTTTGCAGGGGGAGTTGGAGATCCCTCATCAATTGTGAGTGGGAATTATTTATATATATTTTATGGAGAATATGGTTATGCCGGCAAATATGATTCGTTAACATACGACTCGAATAAAGAATATCATGGACAATGTATTAGCATTGCGCGTATTGCAGTCGCTGACCTAGAAAGTCCTGTAGGTAAAGCTTACAGATGGAACGGAAAAGAGTACTTGACCGCATATGATGGCATTGGAAAACCAATTCCTAGCTTACAGATTCCGATAAAGGATGGTGGTGGGGCAGCTTCAAAAGCAAATACAAAATTTTATTGGGGTCCTTCGGTAAGTTGGAATAATTATTTACAAGCTTGGGTGATGTTAATGGCAAAGTCCGAAGGCACTTCTTGGAAAGGTAACAGTATTTATATATCCTTTAATAATAATAAAGAGTTGAACCAATCCACCTCTCAACAATGGTCAGTACCGAAATTATTACTTACTAAACAAGATCAAATTATCTGGTATCCATCGTTACAGCCAGTAGGTGATAAAGGTGCGATCTCCAATAAATACACATCATTATCAATGGGAAAAGAAGCACGTCTATTTTATAAGGTACAAACTAGGGATACTTCCTATTATGTTTCCTCATATCGCTTACAATTCTCCAAGTAAATAATTTATACAGACAAATGCTTGTAACAAAAAAATGGCCTCCAATTGGAGGCCATTTAATATAGTATTCTAAAATGAAGTACTAGTATCCAGGGTTTTGAACCATGTTTGGATTCACTAACATTTCATCATTAGGAATAGGGAAAATTCTGTTGATATTACCAGGAGCAACTGCAGTAAATGTGTAGTTGTTGTTAGCATCCTGAGTTTGAGGCTTATTAAACGTTAAGTTTAAACGCATCAAATCCCAAAAGCGATATCCTTCAAAAGCAAATTCTTTAGCACGCTCATTTAAGATATCTGTTAATACTTGAGTACCAGTGCTCGCGTATACTTTAGATGGATCTCTCTGTAATACAAATGTATTTAAAGTAGTATTCGCACCTGCAATATCACCTAAATTATATTGTGCTTCAGCTAAAATTAAATAGGCTTCAGAGAAACGAATAATTTTAACATCATCGTAGTTGATTACATCAATAGGATACTTTACTACATAATTTGCAGTTCCAGCTTGACCAGAACGTGTACCTGGAGCAATTAAACCTTTTCTTACATCTGTTGCAGTATATGAATTATAATGTCCTTGAGTAGCTAAAATGTCTCCATATGAACCAGTTGGTTTAGGTACATATAAGTTAGCTAAAGTACCATCAGATACACTATTATTAGCATCTGAAGTAACTTCAAACATAGTTTCAGTTTTACTTGTCAATGGAGTTGCACCTTTCCAATAAGAAATTAAGTTTGCTGCTGTTACTAATGAAAAACCACTATTAGCAATTACGTCACTAGCTAATAATTTT
The DNA here is from genome assembly GCA_036845345.1 of Sediminibacterium sp. GTDB lineage: Bacteria > Bacteroidota > Bacteroidia > Chitinophagales > Chitinophagaceae > Sediminibacterium. The sequence continues at coordinate 4,038 of DAIUEC010000090.1, read as the reverse complement.
GCATTAGCCCAATCACCTTTGTTTTGATATACTCTAGCCATCAATAATTTGATTGCATATGAACTCATGAATGATGAGTTAACAGATCTTGTTTTGTTAGTAGCAGCAAAAGTCATTGTTTGACCTTGGTTATATTTGGCTAAAGAACTTGCTTTAGTTAAATCAGCCAATACTTGCGTGTATACTGCAGCAACAGTAGCTCTTGCAGGCTTTATTGTTGCATCAAAACTTGTAACAATTGGCACACCTGGATTTGAGTTTGGATCACCTACTGTATAAGGTAAACCATAGTTTCTTACTAAATCAAAATAAATCATACCTCTGATCGCATAAGCTTCAGAAAGTAATTGACTTACGTTTGCACTTTTAGCAGGATCTAAGCCAGAATTGATAATCAAGTTTGCATTCTTGATTGCAGAATAAGCATTAATCCAAACTGCAGAAGCGTAAGAATCTGTTTTATTAAAATTATAGTTGTTAAAGCTTAAGTATCTACCAGAGTTTGAGTTAGATAAAAAAGCATTGTCAGCCATTAAATCACCTTTTACAGCAAAAGTACGACCGTAAAAATCGGTAGCTCTTAAAGATGAATATAAACCGTTTATAGCAGTATTCATATCGTCTTCGCTATTGATCGCCTGAGACAATACTACTGAACCATAAGGTTTTGCATCCAAAAATGACTTAGAGCAACCGAACATAATAACTGCGGCTCCAACTGCTAAGAACATTTTAGAAATGTTGTTGAAATTATTTTTCATATAAAAATATTATAAGTAGTGATGAATAATTAGAAAGTAACATTCAATCCGAAAGTAACTGATTTAGAAGCAAATACTTGTTGGTTGTTTACACCAGTAATACCTTGCTCAGGATCACTTAATAAGTTTGGATCGTATGTTTTAGTCCATAAATTGGTACCTCTAGCATAAATATTCACACCATTAATGTGGAATTTGTCAAGTACTTTTTTATCGTTATATCTGTATGATAATTGTACGTTTCTTAAACGGATATAATCACCTTTTGATAATAAACGATCAGAGCCTGAAGCAGAAACCACTGAAGAGCTAGCTACATATTTAGGCACATTGGTAATGTCGCCTGGCTTTTGCCATCTTTGTAAGTTAATTTGATATTTACCGCGAGTTGAGTAAGTACCATCTAAGAAGTACTGAGCGTAAGCCTCTTGAATGTAGTTACCAAAGTTATAATAGAAATCAAAGTTTAAAGAGAATCCTTTATAAGTTAAAGTATTACCTAAAGTTCCAAAGTATTTAGGATCTGCTTGTTTGCCTACAATAAATAATTGTGCAGCAGTTTTATTGGTCGTTGTAGTTGTTCTTGTACTGTCAAGGTAATACAATGCATTACCATTTGCAGGATCAACACCAGCCCATCCTCTTGTGTAGAAGCTATAGAATGGTTGACCAACTCTTAACATATAAGAACCGTTTAATTGATCACCAGTTGGTAAGCTTGTTACTCTGTTTTGATTATGAGTATAGCTTGCATTTACTTCCCATTGGAAATCCTTAACTCTGATTGGCACTAAATTTAAAGTTAACTCAATACCCTCATTTTGCATGCTTCCTACGTTATTAATATAACCTGTGAAACCTGTTGTACGAGATAAGTTTTGATTTAATAATGCACCATTCGTATTACGAATATAGTAATCAGCAGTTGCATTGATTCTACCATCTAAGAAGCCTAAATTAGTACCAACGTCAAATTGATTGTTCTTTTCCCAAGTCAACGCAGTGTTACCAATATTACTGAAAGTACCACCTGCTACACCATTATAGTTGTAACCAAATGCATACGATGGTCTCCAAGTATAGTTACCAATTTCTGCATTACCATTAGTACCATAACTTGCATGTAATTTAAATGCTGATAAAGCCTTTACATTTTTAAATGCTTCTTCATTTAATACGTTCCATGAAGTACCCACTGACCAGAAATTACCATAAGGGTTTTCAATACCAAAACGAGATGATCCGTCACGACGGAAAGATCCGTATAAAGTATATTTATCTAATAAAGAAAGGGTAGTATTAGCAAAGTATCCTTCAAATGTGTAATCATTTTCATAAACTTTACCGTTTGTTGAAGTTGCCGCATTTGAGTTTAAATATAAATCAGAACGTGGAGGGAAACCAGTTACATCACCAATTTGTTGGAATTGTTGACTCTTAATTGCTTCTTGACCCACTTTCATGTCAGCATAAAAACGCTTTGCTTTATTGATATCTAAATGATAGTCAAATTGGTTGATGATATCATATAAGAAAGTACGTGTAATGATTGAGATACCTTCACCATTTGCACCAGCTCCGTCACCATGGAATGGGTTGTTGAATTGATACTCTTCGTTATTTGTATATTGCAAGTTTACAACAGTTGAATATTTAAAGTTTTGATTAAACTTATATTCAGCTTTTTGATTTGCAATTGCATTCAAACTCTTTAACCATCTTTTATCGTTTGCTGCTACATACAAAGGATTGTAGTGTGCAGGGAAACTTAAGTTATCTGTACCAATATTGTATGAACCGTCTGGACGGAATGGATTTTGAGTTGGTCTTAATACTAAAGACACATAAGCAGGGTTACCATAATATCCACCACCACCTGAAGGACCTGAAGAAGCTAATGCAGAATTTTGTAATACGCTACCAACAGAAACTTTTGTTTCAAAAGATAATTTATCAGTTGCATTATGAGTTACTTTAATATTACCAGTCACTCTTGTTAAATCAGTTCCAATAGTAGTTCCTTGTTGTTGGAAATATCCACCTGAAGCAAAGAATTTAGTTTTTGCATCACCACCACTAACACTTAAGTTGTATTGCTTTTGATCACCTGGTCTTGTAATTAAACCATACCAATCAACGTCAACACCATTACCAAAACCATATCCAGCAACTGTTGAAGCAATTGTAGCAGCTGAAGAACCATTATTTGCTAAACCTTCTTTTAATAATTCCATCCAGTCATTAGTTCTTAATGGACGACCAGCTACTGGAGGTAAGATTACAGTGTTTTGACCTACTTCAGTATCAAAGCGGAATTGAGTTTTACCTGACTTACCGCTTTTTGTAGTAATCACGATAACACCATTCGCACCTCTTGATCCGTAGATAGAAGTTGCAGCCGCATCTTTCAATACAGTTACATTTTCGATATCGTCAGAGTTGATTGTAGATAAAACGTTTGTAGAAGGGTTGATGTTAAATCCACCACCGTTACCGTTTGAAAGGTCACCGTCGTTAATTTGAGCACCATCCACAATGTACAAAGGACGCGCACCAGAGTAAGAGAATGAACCCACACCTCTAATACGGATTGGAGTTACCGCACCTGGTTGACCAGTTGAAGATGAAGCCTGTAAACCAGGAGCAGCACCTTGTAACATTTGGTCTAATGAAGCGAAAGGTTTGTTTTCAATCTTAGTCGCATCAATTTTAGAAATAGAAGCAGTTACATTTGACTTTTTGGTAGTACCGTAACCAACAACTACAACCTCGTCTAATTCAGAAGAAGTAGCTTCTAATTTGATTGTAAAATTCGTGTTATTACCGATAGTCACCTGTGCCTCTTCAAAGTTAATTGACTTAACTACTAGGACTTTAGCGGTTGCTGGAACAGCTAATTTAAAAGATCCGTCATCAGTTGTATTAGCACCAATTTTTGTGCCTTTTACAATCACTGAAGCGTTTGCAACAGGGACGCCTTTTTGATCGGTTACTCTACCAGTTAACTGACGAGTTTGTGCAAATACAGACACAACTGTCAATAAACTTAGAGTCAACATCAACATAAGTTTTCTCATATTAAAAATTTAGAAAGCGAATTTAACATATCATTTGCATATATTAATGAAATGTTAAAGTTTATTCTAAGTAAATTTTCAAATGATTAATCAAACTATCGTTAGTGAATAATATTGATTGAATATCAATAAATTATAAAATTTTTAAATTATATATATGTTAAAATATTAATTTTTAAAATATTATATATCAATTATTT
>DAIUEC010000089.1:0-8711 GCA_036845345.1 Sediminibacterium sp. | reverse complement strand
GAAACCAATGTAGATGTAGAGAAAAATAAAAATAAAAGAAAGGCAGTGAATGGCATGTGGAGCGAGGATGGTAAACATATTGCAATCACCAAAGTAGATAATAGAAAAGTAAAAGATTTGTGGGTAATCAATAGTATTGCAGATCCTAGACCTACCCTTGAAACCTATAAATACTGGATGCCTGGTGAAAAAGAGGCTCCTGTGGATCACTTGATAATCGTTGATATGGAAAAGAAAAATTTTAAAGAAATTAATGTTTCCTTATTTAAAGATCAAGACATTTCGGTTTGGAATAAAACAAGTAAAGTAAATAGCAGAGATGATGAACATAAGCCATTCATTTGGTTAGGTACGAACGATAAACTGTATTTGGCAAGAACAAGCAGAGACTTAAAAAAGATTGACCAATGTGTTGTAGATATTAATTCCGGAGAAGTAAAAACTTTGGTAGAAGAAAGTTTAAATACCTATGTTGAAATTAAAAAGCCAGGTTTATTAAAGAGCGGTGAATTTATCGAATGGAGTGAGCGTGATGGTTGGGCACATTTATATTTGTATGACAAGGATGGTAAATTAAAAAACCAAATCACGCAGGGTCCATGGCATATTGAAGATATTGTTTCTGTAGATGAAGAAAAGAGAATTGTATATTTCTCAGGTAACGGAAAAGAAAATGCTTCTAACAATTCCAAGGAAGATCCTTACTATTTACATTTATATAAAGTGAATTTTGATGGCACCAATTTACAATTATTAAACCCAGGCAATTATGACCATAGCTTTACCATGAATGACGGTAAAAACTATTTCGTAAATACAAGTTCAAGAGTAAACACTGCGCCTGTTTCAAGTTTATATGGCACGGATGGTAAAAAAATAATGGATCTTGAAACAACTGACTTAAGTTCATTATTTGCTGCAGGCTACAAATTCCCTGAAACATTCAAAGTAAAAGCAGATGATGGCATTACTGATATTTTTGGTGTGATGTACAAGCCTTATGATTTTGATAGCACTAAAAAGTACCCAATCATTGAATATGTTTATCCAGGGCCACAAACCGAATCTGTAAACAAGAGTTTTAGCAAGGGTATGGATCGTATTGACCGCCTAGCGCAATTAGGTTTTGTTGTTATTACATTAGGAAACCGTGGTGGTAATCCAGCACGCAGTAAATGGTACCATAATTACGGTTACAATAATTTAAGAGATTACGGATTAGCGGATAAAAAAGCTGCTATTGAACAATTAGCAGACAGATATAAATTTATTGATCGCGACAAAGCAGGTATTCACGGCCATAGTGGTGGTGGATTTATGAGTACGGCTGCCATGTTGGTATATCCTGACATTTTCAAAGTAGCAGTGAGCAATGCTGGGAACCATGACAATAGTATTTACAACAGATGGTGGAGTGAAAAACACAATGGAGTAAAAGAAAATATCTCTGATAAAGGAGATACCACTTTCTCTTATATGATTGATAAGAATCCTGAAATCGCTAAAAACTTGAAAGGAAAATTATTATTAATTCATGGAGAGATTGACAATAATGTGCACCCTGCCAATACCATTAGAGTAGTAAATGCTTTAATCAAAGCCAATAAGCGTTTTGATATGTTAATTTTACCAACACAGCGCCATGGCTTTGGTGACATGAACGAGTATTGGTTCTGGAGAACAGCAGACTATTTCTCCAAATATCTATTAGGCGATGACACCGAAAGACCAGTAGATATTGAAGAGATGAATAAAGAGATTGAAAGGAAAAAATAGAGAATAATTTTTATAGCAAAAAGAGCGCTGGCAAATGCCAGCGCTCTTTTTTATTTTATACCTGTGTTAGATTAGTGAAATATAGTGAACTCAGTATTACTTTAATATTAACAATTTATGATTTATTTATAAAAAGCATGAACTACGTTAAATTCGCAAAAATATTAGAATGAAAATTAAAAGCTTGCTAATTGTTGCATTTGTTTTTTTAAATCTAATCACTAAATCACAAACTGCGAATGAATACCCAAAAGTGGCAGCCTATTTTAGTATTAGTCACCCTATTGTAACATTGTCCTCAAACTTGCCAGCATATAATTTTGATCATTCATATACGGTTGGATTTCCTATCGGTGTAAATATTATAAAATCAGCTTCATTAGCTTACAGCATTGAAATAGTACCCACGTTAAACTCATCAAAAGGAGTTACAAAAACATCAAATTTATCAATTCAACCAGGTCTAATTTTTAGATACCCCAATGGGTTTAATTTTTTAACAAGAATGGCGTTTGAAACAGGAGGTCGTTATGGCACAAACCTTGTATTTAATAAGGTGCTGTATAAAACTAAAATGAATAGCTATTGGATTTCTGTCCCTGTTCCTGCTCGATTTGGGAACAATGCACCCGCATCCATTGGAGTTGGGTTACAATTTGGTGTAACCTTCTAAATAGTGGAATTTTTCCATACTATTCAAAGCTTTAAATAATATTGTAGTTGTTTAGTGAAACAATTTATTTAAATAGTTTAAACTTTTTAAATAAATTGTAGTTTAATGTACAAATACGCACTATTTATGAAACTAAATAAACAAATTCTATTCGGATTCTTATTAACCATTTCGGTTTTAATTCAAATTAGTTCTATCGCAAATCCTATTGACAATGGGAATAAAACAGCTAAAGTATATACCTCTCAATTTGAAAATGTGATGGGTACTTCTTTTGAAATGAAGATTAAAACCAGTTCAGAAAAAGTTATTGCAAAGGCGGAGACAATCGCACTTAATGAAATTGATAGATTATCAAAAATTTTAAGTTCCTACGATCAAAATAGTGAGTTTAATAAATGGCAACGTACATTAAATAAACCCTTTAAGGCATCCCCTGAACTAATTGAAGTACTAAGCCTATTTGAGCAATGGAAATCAAATACAAATGGTGCATTAAATCCAGCTTTTGAAGCTGTGAACCAGGTATGGAAAAAAGCAAAGTCAAACCAAATTACTCCTACAAAGGAAGATTTAAATATTGCTATTAACGAAGCTGCTAAGCAACATTATAGCATTGATCAACAAAATGAAACCATTACACACTTAACTAATACCCCATTAACCATCAATACTTTTGTAAAAAGCTATATCATAGATAAAGCATCCAAAAAAGTAATGGAAGAAACTGGCGTGAATAATGTAGTAATGAATATTGGTGGAGATATTGCGGTGTATGGCACTCAAAATGAAGAAGTAGCGATTGTAAACCCTAAAGAAAACGCAATTAATGATGAAGCATTAACTTATGTGAATATTAAGGATAAGTTTATAGCAACAAGTGGAAATTATCGTAGAGGAAAATTAATCAATGGAAAATGGTATTCACATATTATTGATCCAAGAAATGGCCAACCCGTTGAAAATGTGATATCAGCAACTGTAATTGCCAATAATGCAACAGATGCAGGTGCTTTAGCAACCTCCTTTAATATTTTAACAGTAAATGAATCTATAGAATTAGCCAAAAAATATCCAACAGCAGCTTATTTAATTATCACAGAAAAAGGTGAACAAATTAAAAATGAACAATGGGATATCTATGCCGCAGAAAAAATAAAACCAACAAGTTTAAATACAATTGTTGCGAACAAGGACCAATTTGATCCTTCCTACGAATTAATTGTTAATCTTGAATTAGCTCAAATGCAAGGCCCTTCTCGCCGACCTTTTGTAGCCATTTGGGTGGAAGACAAAGACAAAACTCCTTTAAGAACATTGAGTTTGTGGTTTAATAAACCTCGTTGGTTACATGATTTACGTGCTTGGTATTCTGCAAATTACTCAAAATACAATGTTGAGTCAGGAACAATCAATTCAATTTCAAGTGCCACAAGAACTGCGGGTAAATATGCAATTAAATGGGACGGAAAAGATGATAAAGGAAATTTAGTTAAAACTGGCAAATACACTATTTATATTGAAGTAGCTAGAGAGCATGGAACTTATCAAATTATTAACCAAGAAGTTAAAATTAATAACAAGGAATTGCAAATTGAACTACCATCTAATACCGAAGTTGCATCTGCATCTATTGAGGTGAAAAAAGTGAACTAATGAATAAAAAGTTTTTAGCTAGAGCAACCAGGTGGCTTCATATTTATCTTTCCATGTTTAGTTTTGTAATTGTTTTATTTTTTTCAATTACGGGATTAACTTTAAATCATGCCGATTACTTTCAAAACAAATCTGTCATTACTGATTATAAAGGGAAGTTAGATACTCAATGGGTAAATTCAACCGATACTTTAAAAATTAAAAAACTAGAAATTGTTGAATTTTTTAGAAACAAATACAAAGTAAAAGGGGCGGTTGCAGATTTCAGAATTGATGATCGAGAAATTAGTTACTCCTATAAGGCGCCTGGTTATGAGGCTGATATTTTTATTAATAAGGAAGATGGTAGCTATACCCTAACTCAAACGAGCCAGGGCTTAATGGGGTTTATCAATGACTTACACAAAGGAAGAGACACAGGCAAAACATGGTTGTTGATAATTGACATTTCAGCCATTTTATTAATTATAATATCAGCATCGGGATTAATTCTTTTATTCTTTTTAAAGAAAAAAAGAATCGCAGGAATATTAGTACTAATAATTGGTGGCGTATTATTATATTTCGCTTACCACTACTGGGGTCAATAAACTATTTTTTATTTAAGAAATCCACTACTGCCTTATTGGCAATTGCTGGTTTTTCTAAATACGGCAAGTGCCCTGCATCAGCAATAGATAAAAACTGAACATTCAAAGTTGATCTAATGGAATCACTATACTTTAATGGCACGGTATGATCCTCAGTACCCCAAATTAATAATACAGGTTTATTCAAAATTTGTAGGCTTTTGTATCGATCCAAATAGGGGATAGTGTCATAATGATATCTTGTAGACACCAAGGCTTTTCTAGTTCCCTTGTATTGCATCTGTACTTTGTAATCGTTCACCCAATTTGGAAAATTAACAGGATATTTAAAATCTTCTAGTTGACCTTTGGCGCGCGCATCCGAACTCTTAGCCATCATCTCATCAAATGCTTGTTCAGTCCCGTTCGTTTTATTTCTTTCTGAAGCTGGATCAATTAATATTAGTTTATTAACCAATTTTGGATACGCTAATGTAAAATTAGTACTCACGATACCTCCAAAGGAAACACCAATCAAACTAACTGGCACTTTTATTGAAAGTCCTTTTATTAAATCATACAATTGTTGTGAATATACTTTTGATGCATAATCCTTCTCGAGTCTATCAGAGTAACCTCTTCCAAACTCATCATATCTAATTACTTGATATCCTTCCTGCACTAAATGCTCAAAAAAGCCATTCCATATAAAATAAGGAACACTAAAACCATGCACTAAAACAACCACCCCTTTTTTGCCTGTACCCGCTTTTTCATAATGTGTAATACCGTCACTTAATTTTATAAAACTACCTACAACACCTTTTCTAGCAGCATCATTCATAATTTTTACTTCAGGATCACTCCATTGGGCATTCACATTTAAAAAAGTAATCACTAATACAAATGAAACTAGGTATTTATTCATGATTTATTGTTTGGTGGTCAAATTTATTGTTATTTTGAATGAAGAAGATAAATATATTCAAAATTAATATGGAACTAAAATTATACATGATTTTACTTGGCGGGAAACCCAAAGGACGTCATACCGAACAACATGATGTGTTTTTTGGAATTGCAACTTCTTTAAAAGAGCTTATTCCTGATTTTAATGCATTTTGGCCCGAAGCGAAAGGCAAAATGCATGTTGATGGATGGCAAGAAATTAACAATGTAAATGGTTATGAAGTATCCGTTATTCCAAAATCGGAATCCAATGAGCCATCAGCTGCTCAATTATTTTTCATTAACCTAGGAGGATATAAACAAGATGAATTTGAAGAGTTTCACTATAAATTAGCCATTGCTGCTCCGGATATTAGCAAGGCAATAAAAATCGCGAAGGAAACTGCATTTTACAAACACACCCATATTGAGGGCGCTGCCTCCCATGTTGATGACAAATATGGTATAGATGTAGATGATACTTATAAAATAGCAGATATCTTACCCGAAAACATGAAGGAAAAATATGAAATTCATTTAAAGCTTTCAAATACTACTATAGTTGACCCCATGCATTTAGGATATTTCAAATTTGAAAATTTATAATTATTATCTTTAATACAACCTAAAACTCATTTTATGAAAAAATGGATTCTTTTTAGTTTAATCTTAATTGCATCTAATATAATAAATGCTCAAGACACTTTATATATGAGGTCAGGAGTAAACATTTTAGCAAAAGTTACTGAAGTAGGTACATCAGAAATCAAGTATAAAAAATTAGATAATCTTAATGGGCCAACATTTGTTGCATTAAAATCAGATTTATTGTCTATAAATTATGAGAATGGCACAAAAGATGATTACAGCAAGGTTCCAAAATTAGAAGGGAATTTAGATTTATTTACAAAAGGCCAAAATGATGCTATCATAAATTATCAAGGTTATAAAACTGCTGGTACTGGGACTTTAATTACAACCGCATTTCCAGGATATGGATTTTTCTTAGGTATAGCACCAGCCGTATTATGTGCCTCAGCCGAACCCCAAGATGAAAATTTAGGATATCCAGATATTAATTTGATGAAAAATGAACAATACGCGGCTGGATATAAACAGAAAGCTAGACAAATAAAAAGTAATAAAATATTAAAAAACTATTTTTCAGGGCTTGCCATTCAAGGTGGTTATCTATTAGCAATCGTAATAGCCGTAGCAAGTACAGGTCATTAAAGGAAACTACTGATTTCTATACTTCAAAAGGCCTGCATTAACTTTATTCTTTGAACATTAGTTAAAATCATTCTAAGCTATGAGCAATCTAAAAGCAGGAAAGTATATCAATAGTACTGATGAGTTAATTGGTAGCTTCTTTGAGGATACTACCATTCTAATTGTTAAACACAATGATAAAGAAAGTTTGGGTTTTGTAACTAATAAAGCTTTGGGTAAATCTTTAAACGATTTAGTTGAATTTAAACATAGCAATCCATTTCCATTAATGGATGGTGGGCCTGTTGACAGAGAACACTTATTTGTATTGCACAAGCGACCCGATCTTATTGAAGGTGGTGAACAGGTGTGCGATAGTTTTTATTTAGGGGGCAATATGGAGCAGGTGATAGGTGCTATTAATACTAAAAGCATTACCCATGAAGAACTTCAAATTTATATTGGCTATTGCGGATGGGACGAAGGAGAATTGGAAGCCGAAGTGGAAGAAGGAAGTTGGAATATTTGAATTATGTTTCTCTAACTCAACTGATTTTGAAATTAAACTTTTCTGAGACAAATAGTTGCAATAACAAATATGAAAGCTAGTGTGAATCTTATATTTTTAAAAATTTTTAAAATACATACCATAACTAGTAGATAATAAATCGCCGAAATTAATTTCCTCTTGTTTGATAAAACCTTTTTGAGGTAATTTCTTTTTTGCAACGAGTTCAATTACAGCGCAAAGTGAAGCAGCAGTAGTCCATGAAATGGCTCTCCATTGTTGTCCATCAATAGTTATTGGAGTAAAAGCTTTATAATATTCTTCTCTTTTCAAAGTACTCTTTTTCCAACCTTCAATAACTGCATATACATATACAATGTCTTCTTGCACTGGTGGTTTAGCCTCTGTAAGAATATGCTCCAATAATGTTTTATCATTTTTTAATATCAATTCATACAATAAGAATTTCATTAATTTGGCATGTCCTGGATAACGGATCGTTTTATAATTTAAGGTGTCCAATTTATTTTCGAAAGTTTCACACATGGTACCTAAACCGCCAGAGGTGGTAAATGCCTCAAATTCTTGTCCCTCTATATTAATATATTCCACCCCTTCCAAAGAAGGAACCATTTTACGAACACCATTATGTATTACTTCTGCATCATTGATATATTCATTAATAACACCTGCAGGTGACCATGTAAATGAATAACCAAGTAATCCGTTCGGATAACGAGGAAGCGCACCTACTCTTAATTCAATATCTCTAATTTTAGTAAAAGACTTTGCTAAATCTGCCCCTACTATACCAATAAAACCTGGCGCTAATCCACATTGTGGAACCAAAACTGATTTAGCTGTTTTAGCCATTTTACGAATGGCATTAGTAGTAGAAACATCTTCTGTTAAATCGAAATAATGTTTTTTATGTTTAAATGCAATTTTTGCAATGGGTAGATTTAAATAAAATGGCATACAAGATACTACTGCATCATGCTGCTTAATCACTTCTTCTAAATATTTAAGGTCCTTTACATCTGCTTGTATGATCTTGAATTTAAATTGACCTTTCTGAACAGATTGGTCAAATCCAGTAACATTAAATTGTTGACTCAAAAGGGTTGCAACTAATGAACCAACCTTTCCCATACCAAAAACAAGAATATTTTTCATAATATCGTTTTTAAATTAAACTAACCAAAGTTAGTAAATAATTAACTAAGAATAATCAACGTAAGTTCTAGAGAAATTATTCTAAATCGGATGGCCGACTGCGTCGGCATCCTCGTGGGTCGGTTTACCCAAAGCCTCAGGGTTATGAAGCTTTTTTAAGAAAATGAAGCCGTTGATTTGTAATGCTTTATGT
>DAIUEC010000088.1:0-8787 GCA_036845345.1 Sediminibacterium sp. | reverse complement strand
ACTTTAAAACTTAATTATTAACTTCGTCCAACTTTAGGGGTTCAGTCCATTGAGTGGCTCTTTTTGTATCTTATATAAAGACTGCGCTATTCAATTACGCAAGTTCCTTTTACGCAAGTTTTTACTATGCAAGTTTTTTCTGCAAATTCGCGTCTAATGCATCTAAGAACTCTTCAGTATACACATAGTGTTCGCCATGGCTCACTTTGTTTCCGTGTACACAAACAGCTAAATCCTTAGTCATAATGCCAGACTCAACTGTTTCCACACAAACTTCTTCTAAAGCTTTTGAGAAACGAATTAACTCTTGGTTATTGTCCAATTGACCACGGAACTCTAAACCTCTTGTCCATGCAAAGATAGATGCAATAGGGTTTGTAGAAGTTCTGTTTCCTTTTTGGTGCTCACGATAGTGACGCGTCACTGTTCCGTGTGCAGCTTCCGCTTCCATTACTTTACCATCTGGTGTAATTAAAGTTGAAGTCATTAAACCTAATGAACCAAAACCTTGTGCAACCGTATCAGATTGTACATCACCATCATAGTTTTTACAAGCCCAAACGAAATTACCATTCCATTTTAAAGCACTTGCTACCATGTCATCAATTAAACGGTGCTCATAAGTGATACCTGCTTCTTGATATTTAGCTTTAAATTCATTTTGATACACTTCTTCAAAAATGTCTTTGAAACGACCATCATATTTTTTTAAGATGGTATTTTTTGTAGACAAGTATAAAGGCCATTTTTTAGCCAATGCTTGGTTAAAACAAGCACGTGCAAAACCATAAATACTTTCATCGGTATTGTACATCGCTAATGCAACGCCATCTCCTTTATAGTTGAATACTTCAAACTCTTGGTTAGTTCCATCCTCACCTTCAAACTTAATGGTTAATTTACCTTTCCCTTTTGTAACAAAGTCAGTTGCACGATATTGATCACCAAATGCGTGACGACCAATACAAATTGGTGCAGTCCAGTTAGGCACTAAACGTGGCACATTGCTACAAACAATTGGCTCACGAAATACAGTACCATCCAAAATGTTACGAATAGTTCCGTTTGGACTCTTCCACATTTGCTTTAACTTGAATTCTTCTACTCTTTGCTCGTCTGGAGTAATGGTAGCACACTTAATACCTACACCATATTGCTTAATGGCATTTGCAGCATCAATAGTAACCTGATCGTTTGTTTGATCACGATACTCCATACCCAAGTCGTAATATTTAATATCAATTTCTAAATAAGGTAAGATCAACTTATCCTTAATGAACTTCCAAATAATTCTGGTCATTTCATCACCATCCAATTCAACCACTGGATTGGCTACTTTAATTTTTTGTCCCATAGCTTTATAAAATTTTGTCTGCAAATGTACAAAATGTAGGTATAAATTGAATGATTATACTCAGTTTATGAGCATAAATTAGCAATAAGTTAAGCAGCGTACTAATGATTTACGATCAAAACAGGAATAGACACCTGATGCCTAACAGATTCAATGGTTTCGCCAAAAAGATAATCTTTCCAGCCTTGGTGTTTATGGGCTCCCATAACTAACAATTGTGCGTCTTTTTCTTGAACAATTCTCACAATCTCTTTCACTCTATTTCGATATCCTAAAACAGTAGTGGATTTATAACCTTTTTCAAATAATGCAGCCACATAACCATCTAGTCGCTCTTGATCTTTTCTAGATTCTATATCATCACTTGCCTCTAATAAATAATTGGCCGTTGCACTTTCTACGATATGAATAAAGATAAATTCTGTGATATGAGTATCGTCCTTTGGTTGTTGTATAAATGCATGATCAATGGCTGTCTTAATTAACTTTTTATCACTACTTGAAAAATCAACTGCGATGGCAATTCTATTGACAGGAGTTGCATTTGTCCAATCTAATTCGACAGCATCCCCATGTAAATCAATATTATTATTTTTTCTTTGTTTAGCAATCCAAGGATAAATGGTTATATAAACTAGTAATCCTACAAAAAATAAGACCAATAAAATCACAAGCCCTTTTAAAAATATTTGATTAGTTGATTGTAAAAAAGTAACCACGAAATCAAAAACTAAATGACCATTTAAATACACTAAAATTGCAGCAACTAACCAAGAGATAAATTTAACCTTCCACCCAATAGCAAATTCACCCATGGTGGTTTTATCACTTACAAAATGTATCAATGGAATAACAGCATATCCTAATTGTAAACTTAAAATTACTTGGCTAAAAATTAATAAGGCATCTACCCTTCCTTCGCCTAAAATACCTATCACTAATACAGCAGGAATAATCGCCACCAATCGTGTAATTAACCTACGTATCCAAGGATTTAATCTTAGTTTTAAATATCCTTCCATAACTATCTGTCCAGCTAAAGTGCCCGTTACTGTTGAGCTTTGGCCTGCTGCTATTAAAGCAATGGCAAATAATATAGGCGCCATTTTTGAACCTAATAAAGGAGCCAATAAAGCATGCGCATCTTCAATTTTAGCAACTTCCTTATGACCTGTTGCATAAAAAGCAGTGGCCGCTAAAATCAAAATAGCAGCATTCACAAAAAATGCAGCATTTAATGCAACTGCACTATCTATGAAATTATAAAAAATAGATTTCTTGATGCCTGCCGTATTACGATCAATCTTTCTTGTTTGTACTAATGCCGAATGTAAATATAAATTATGCGGCATTACCGTTGCTCCAATTATACCTACTGCGATATACAAAGCCTCGGGAGATAATTTAGTGGGAATAAAACCTTGTATTGCATAGGACAAATTTGGCTTCGCAATAAATAATTGTATAAAGAAACTAAATCCAATAGTAGCTACTAATAATATAATAAAAGCTTCCATTTTTCGAATGCCATATCGCTGCAAGAATAAAAATAAAAAGGTATCTGTTACTGTAATTAATGTTCCATACATCATGGGTAATCCTGTCAATAATTTTATACCAATAGCCATCCCTAAAACCTCGGCTAAATCGGTAGCAGCAATGGCTAATTCTGCTAAAATGTACAAGGATAAATTAACAATGGGTGGGTAGGTTTCTCTATTAACTTGTGCTAAATCTAGTCGTCGAACAATGCCGAGTCTGGCACTTAAACTTTGTAATAAAATGGCCATTAAATTACTAAGCAGCAATATCCAAATTAATTGATACCCAAAAGCAGCACCTCCCGCTAAATCAGTTGCCCAATTCCCTGGATCCATATATCCCACACTCACCAAATAAGCAGGGCCAATAAATGCCAATAGCTTCCTCCATCCTACTTTTTTTTGTACGGAAACGGATTCATTTAAGTTATCTAAGGATTTGCCAGTGCTCATATTGTAAATTTAGACATAAAAGCTTTTGCTATCCTCAGTTTATAGTCTAATTTTATCAAAATTTAAGGAATGCGAAATTGGTGTCTTTTTGGAATTTTATGTTTACTGATTGCTTGCGGTGAAAAAGCACCCGATTTGTCAGGCAATACCCCCATTAAGGTAAATGATTTCAATAAAATTTTTAAAACTGCCTCACTTCCTACAACGATTACTGACACCAGTTTTAAAAAACTGACTGATACGCTAACGATTCAAAGAAAAGCATTAGCTCAATTTGTCCCAGATTCTGTGATTGAACAATTTATGGATACAAAGAATACTAAAAAAGCAAGTATCCATCCTTTGATGAAAATTAATGAAGATGCTGCTTATTATTTATTACTGAATATTAAATACCCCAAAAAATTAGAAATTGTAGCATTGGTATTTGATAAGAAAAACAAATTCTTGGATTATAAAATCATTACTGAATTTAATGATGAAAATAAAAACTCTACCAGATACGAAAAGACCTTAAATATAAATAGAGAGCCTTCATTTTTGGTCGAAGAAAATATTACCAATAACCAAGGACAAAATTCCTATGAAAAAAAGGGCTGGGCTTTTTCGGAGGGTAGTTTTAGACTTATCTATTTTGACAGTAATAAAAAACCAGAAAACACAGTCATCATTAATCCAATAGATACTGCTGCTGCAAAAAATGTATATAGTGGCAATTACGGATCAGATCCTAAAAACTTTATCTCATTAAGAGACTATGGCGCACCCAATAAATATCAGTTCTTTATCCATTTTGAAAAGAACGAAGGTGCATGCATTGGTGAATTAAAAGGCATTCTTCAGTTTGATAAAAACAAAGCAACCTATAACGAAAAAGGAGATGCATGTATCGTTCATTTCTCTATTGAAGGGAATAATATTACCATGAAAGAGGAAGGAAATTGTGGTAATCATCGTGGTATGACTTGCTATTTTAACGATAATTTTGACAAAGTTAGAAAGGCTAAAAAGAAAAAATAATCCACAAAAAGGCGTTGCAAACGATTGTTATTCACACCTAAATGTGTAAAATGTACATTTTAGGTAAATACCATTATATTGCAGACAAATTAACAAACGCCCTATAACTATGAGTTTTAGAAATTACCAGGTGCCTTTTGCAATAAACGATCAGTTTAAGAAAAAGGCAGCTTACTTTTCTATGGAATTTGCCATCCATCAGCCTTTAAAAATATACAGTGGTGGACTTGGCTTTTTAGCAGGATCACATTTAAGAAGTGCCTACGAATTAAAACAAAATATGATTGGAGTTGGAATCCTATGGAAATACGGATACTACGATCAAGCAAGAAATCAGGATCAAACTTTACAGGTTACTTTCATGGAGAAAATTTATAGCTTCTTGGAAGATACTGGTATCAAGTATCAAATCATGATTCATGACCACCCAGTTTGGGTAAAAGCTTATTACTTAGCGCCTACTACTTTTAATAGTGCTCCATTATTTTTATTGAGTACCGATTTACCAGAGAACGATTATGTTTCTCAAACTATTACACACCGATTATATGATGCAAATGTGGCTACTAAAGTTGCTCAATTTATATTATTAGGTGTAGGTGGTGCAAAATTGATTGATGAATTAAATTTTGAACCAGAAGTTTACCATTTAAATGAAGCACACGGTTTTTCTAGTGCATTCTACTTATTAAATAAATACAAATCATTAGACGAAGTTAAAAAGCGTTTAGTGTTTACAACACATACTCCAGAGGAAGCCGGTAACGAAAAGCATGACATTTATTTATGTCATAAAATGGGTTATTTCTGCGGATTAAGTATTGATGATGTAAGAAAATTAACGGGAATTGATGACGATCAATTTAACCACTCTTTGGCTGCTCTACGTTTTGCAAGAAAAGCAAACGGCGTATCTGAATTACACGGTCATGTAAGTCGTGAAATGTGGGGTAAATATGAAGGCATCTGTCCAATTGATCATATTACTAATGCTCAAAACTGGCAGTATTGGGCTGATAAAAAATTATATACTTCAGCTGAAGCGAAAGACAATGCAGCATTTGATAGTCGCAAAAACTATTTAAAAAAGCGTGCATTTGAAATCGTAGCAGACCAAACTGGTAAAGTTTTTGATCCAAATGTTTTGACAATTGTTTGGGCAAGAAGATTTGCTGGATATAAGCGTGCTGATTTCCTTTCATGGGACTTAGAGCGCTTTGAAAAATTATTAGGCAACTTAAAGCACCCAGTTCAAATCATTTTTGCTGGCAAACCTTATCCTGTAGACTACCCTGCTATTTCTCAATTTAACAACCTAGTACATTTAAGCAAAAACTATAATAATGTTGCTGTATTAATTGGCTACGAATTAAGCTTGAGTAAAAGTTTAAAACAAGCATCAGATGTTTGGTTAAATAACCCACGTGTACCAAGAGAAGCTTCTGGTACATCAGGTATGACTGCAGCTATGAATGGTGCTGTGAACTTTTCAACAGATGATGGGTGGATTCCAGAATTTGTGAAGCATGGTAACAATGGATTCGTTGTACCTAAAGCAGATTATGCAAACATGAATACGCAAGAACAAGATGATTATGATTTAGAAGAATTATATAAAATATTAGAAAACGAGATTGTTCCTATGTACTATGAAAATAGAGACAAATGGCGTTCAATCACCATCAATGGCATGAACGATGTTCGTGTTCAATTTGATAGTAACAGAATGGCCGAAGAGTACTATGAAAAAATGTACAAAACATCGTAATAAAAAAGCCCTTAATAAAATTTAAGGGCTTTTTTATTTTTTATCTTAAGATTTTTCAAAGCACCCCATAAAGGAGTGCTTTGACTTAGTTTACCTTAAAGAAATTTAAGGGCTTTTTTATTAATACATGAATGGCTTACCGTTTACCATTACTTCTTGATGCACATCATCAAATGTAACTTTCTGACCAGTTCTACATGCTGCATTCGTCATGATGGTTGCAATTGAATGTTGATAGCCTGCTTCCACAGGCGCATTTGGTTGCTTGCGCGAACGAATACATTCCATCCAATTTCTTACATGGGCTGATGTTAAAATATCTCCGCCCGTATTGGCACCTGCAGCAACCTTAATACTTGTATCCGTCAAGCTCATTTCGGGTAATAAATTTTCTTTCATTCCCATTGGAGAAGCAAATGCTTGTGTAAGTCCCCCTTTAGGAGAAACCGTATTATTTATTAAATTTAATTGCCCTCCATTTGAATAATAAACCTCGGTTGGACTATCATCTCCATTGTGCATACGAGACATAAATACTACTTGAAAACCTTCACTCATATTATCCAATGGACCATAATCAAAAACTGCCGTAGTCGTATCCCAATTTTTTCTTCCATCCTTCCATGCATAAACACCACCATTTGCAGTTACGCTTCTTGGATGTGGCAGTTTACTAAACCAATGCACCGTATCAATTTGATGACTCATCCATTGACCTGGCATTCCAGAAGAATAAGGCCAAAATAATCGATACTCTAAATATTTTCTTGGATCAAAATTTTCATAAGGTCTGTTTAGCAAAAAGCGTTTCCAATCCAAATCCTCTTCTTTGCATTGAGCCACCAAAGCTGGACGTCGCCATCTTCCTGGCTGATTTACATTCCATGTTAATTCCACCATGGTAATTGGCCCAAACTTTCCAGCTTGTATAAAATCTGCAGCTGCTTTATAATTAACACCACTTCGTCTTTGTGATCCAATTTGTACAATTCTATCACTCGCTTTAATTGCTTTTAAAGCCATGCGATTGTCCTCCATGGTTTCAGCAAATGGCTTTTCACAATACACATCCATGCCTGCTTTTACCGCTTCCACTGCATGTATTGCGTGTTGAAAATCAGCAGTGCTAATAAATACTCCATCAATATCTTTCTTTGAATAAAGTTCTTCGTTATTATGAGCGACACGGATATCATGACCCATTTTATCTTTTAAAAACGCTGCACCTTCCTCTCTTCTTAATTTCCAAATATCAGATACTGCCACTATATCAAAATTCAATTCTTTATAATGATTCAAGAAAGAAGGAAAATGAGATTGTTTAAAACGGTCTGAAAAACCTACCACACCCAATCTTACCCTATCATTTGAACCAATGATATTGGCATAACTTTTTGCAGAAAACCCAAAAGATGATGCATATGTTATGGCAGTTGCTTTCGCAGTATTTTTTATAAATGACCTTCTTGAATTTTTCATGATTTATCTATTTGATTAAAGTTCTTTAATTTTTATACTTCTAAATGAAACACTAGTACCATGTTCTTGTAATAAAATATGCCCTTTATCTGCCATTCCAAAATTAGGCCATACTACATATTTACTTTTAGCCACTAATGCATAAAAATATTGAGTGCCTCGTTGGTACTCTACAACTTTCCAACCATTAATCCAATGTTCAACTCTGCCATCAGGAAAAACAATAATGCGCCCTCTATTCCACTCACCCACTGGCAATTTTTCTCGACGACCTTCCCCAATTCTTAAAGCGGGTATCATATCATATAAGGAAGCCATAGTTCTGTTTCCAATACTTCCCAACTTTGCATCAGGGTGTTTATCATCATCCAAAATTTGATACTCCAACCCTATTGCAGAGCCGTTATTATTTTCTTTTTCAGTTACAAAATATTTAACACCACTATTAGCTGTGTCTGTAATTTTAAATTCAAACTGCAAATCAAAGGCATGAAACTCTTGCTCAGTTACAATATCACCTCCATTAGTAGATTCTGCACCATTGGCACCACGTACATTTAAAGTACCGTCTTTTACAAACCATGTACCGTCAGGGAAAGTTTTTTTATAAGCACCTCTCCATCCATTGGTTGTTTTACCGTCCCATAATAAACGAACTCCACTCTTTTGTTCGTCAGGCGAAATAGTATTCGGAATTAAATTTACTACAAATAAATTATCAGCAGGAGTCGATTTTAAATTAGTAGTTTGTATGCGTATATTTTTCCATCTAACTTCCTGACCTACATCTTTAGCATTTTTAATTTCATGCACTTGTAATGAAATAAAACCTTTAGCAGTCATATCATCTACAACATGTGCACAAGGAATTCCATTTATCCAGGTTCTGATATTGTTGGCAATACATTCAATCTTATAATGATTCCATTGATTATTTTTAAAAGCAGTTTTTGCAGCAACATTGTATTCCAAAGGATACAACCAGCCTCTTCTCGCCTCATCATATATACCGCCACTCCAAGCTCTTGAAGACGGATCAATTTCCATTTGATATCCATGCACTCTTTTAAGAGTATGCTTATCCGTAACCGTACAATGGTCATTTTCATCTGCTAGCTCACTTCTAAACTGAATGCCTGAATTCATATTGACATCCACTTTTAAATCTAATT
>DAIUEC010000087.1:0-9176 GCA_036845345.1 Sediminibacterium sp. | reverse complement strand
TTTATTCATAAAAATGCCCCCATTAAGTGTCTAACTTTTTGGGGGCAGTCCAGTAATCGAGGGGCTTTTTTATAATAAGGTTCCGGCGCCGTCTTCGATGCGCATGATATAATGCTTTAAGTCCTTACCTGTACTTTGTTGATAAGCAGTTTTGATATCGTTTATAATTTGAGGCGCTTTCTCAGATTGAATAATATTAATAGTACAGCCGCCAAAGCCACCTCCCATCATTCTTGCACCAATAACAGCTGGATTATTTTTTACATGTTCCACTAAAAAGTCTAATTCATGGCAACTTACCTCATATAGTTTTGATAAACCCTGATGCGTTTCAAACATTTTTTGACCAAAGGCTTCCAAATTATTTGCCTGTAAATCCATGCATGCATTTTGTGTTCTTGTAATTTCCTCAATCACATACTTACATCTATTATAAACAATAGGATGTGTATGAAAATCAACAGATTCATTGAGCATTTCAATGTTGGCATCTCTTAGGCTTATAACATTCGGATAGTTAGCTTGAATCATTTTAACTCCCTGCTCACATTCCTTTCTTCGGGTATTGTATTCGCTACTTGCCAATGCATGTTTAATGCCTGTATCAAATAAAATAATTTGATAGCCCTCTAGTGCTAATGGAAAATATTGATATTCCATACTTTGGCAATCCAACAAAACTACATGGTCTTTTTTTCCAAATACACTTGCAAACTGATCCATAATCCCACACTGCACTCCGGCAAATTCATGTTCTGCATTTTGGGCCATGAATGCTAATTCCATTTTTTCGATGCCCAAGCCAAATAATTCATTAATACCAAAGGCAACAGCAGATTCAATGGCAGCCGAGCTTGACACCCCTGCACCAATCGGCACATCACTTGTAAGCGCAATATTAAAACCCGATGGGAGTGTATATTTTTTTTGTATTTGTGCAATTACACCAATGATATAATTTGCCCATTGTTTTTCTTGAATACTTAAATGCAATAAAGAATCAATGATCAATTCATCTGGAACATCCACCGCAGTTAAATGAATTTGCTGATCGATTCTTTTTGAAATAGATACAATGGCTGCTTGTTGTATAGCTGCAGGTAAAACAAATCCATTATTGTAATCGGTATGTTCACCAATTAAATTAATTCTTCCTGGTGCTTTTACAACGATGGATTGCATTAATATGTTAGAAAGTTAACTGATTAGATATACGCTTTAATTCAACTTCAGCAGATTTTGCTGCATAAGTTAAAGATGACAACCTAAAACCAGCTGTTTCAAAACTTTGTTGGGCTTGCTTTACATCCACAATGGTTGCTTGTCCAAGTTTATATTTACTCAAGACTAATTCTAAAAGTTGTTTAGCCAATACATAGTTAGATTGTTCGGTTGAACTTTGTTGAACGCTATTTAAATAACTTATATAGGTTTTATAAACAGCAGTATTTAATGAATTTTCTAAACTTGAATATTGTGTCTTTGCCATAGCGGTACCAATTTTTGCAGCTTTATAATTTTTCTTATTAATGCCGCCAGCATATAATGGTATACTTAAATTTACACCTACATAAGGACCATATGTTTCACTTAATAAACTAAATCCAGCGTCAGATTTACTACTACTGTATGTATAACCTGTAGTTGCTTTTAAAGTAGGAATCATGGATGCCCTAACTTCCTTTTCAATATATTGATTGATGGCAATAGTTTGATCAGCAGATAATAAATCTGGATTATTTTTTATGCTTGATTCAATAGACGCTAATTTAATTGTTGGATCAACTTTAATTGTATCTACTAATTCATATTTTGTATCTGTAGGCAATGCTAAAATGTTTAATAAATCTACTTTTGCTTGCTCAATAATTAATTGCTGATTTAATGCCCCTTGTTTTAAAGCATTTAAATCCAGTGTAGATTGAAAAACATCAGCATTATTTGCAACACCCACTGAAGCTTTAGTGTTTACAATATTCATACGCTCTTGAGATGCTTCTATTGAAAGTTGAATTGTTTTTAAATATTCTTGCTGGTGAATAATATTATAGTATTGTTGCATTACACCTGAAACAATATTATTTATTCTAGACTGAAGTTGAACTTGATCCTGCTTTTCTAAGGCATTTAATCTATCTTTTGTTGCTACAATATGGTAGCCATTAAATAAAATTAATGATGCTGCTAAATTTCCGTTTACAGTTGTACCAGCAACTCCCGTTTTGATTGTATTTTTTGTGGGATCAGTATATAATTGCTGTATAGAACTACTTGTTTTATTTTCTGTGATGTTAGAAGTTACTGTTGGCAACCCTCCTGCATATCCATAATCATTAAATAATTTAGAAATTTCTAAACTATCTTTTGCAAGTTGTATACTGAAATTGCTTTTTAAAGCGGTTTGAATTGCTTCATTCAAGGTTAATTTTTGTTGTGCATTTGCGCTTAAGCCTAATGCCAATAACACTATTAAAGCTACTGAAGAAAATATTTTTTGCATACTCTTTTTTTTAAATTATCCTATCCAACCAATGTACCTACTGCATCTCCTTTTACCAACTTAATTAAATTTCCTGGTTGGTTCATATCAAAAACAATAATTGGTAATTTATTCTCCATACATAAAGTAAAGGCAGTCATATCCATTACTTTTAAATTTTGTGAAATACATTCTTGGAATGAAATGGTTTCAAATTTTTTCGCGTTTGGATTTTTTTCAGGATCAGCATCATAAACACCATCCACTCTAGTTCCTTTTAAAATCACATCTGCTTTCATTTCAATCGCTCTTAATGAACCTGCAGTATCTGTTGTGAAATATGGATTACCTGTTCCGGCACCAAAAATTACTACACGTCCTTTTTCCAAATGTCTTAATGCTTTTCTTCTGATATAAGGTTCTGCAACCTGTTCCATATTAATCGCAGATTGTAAACGTGTGTACACTCCAATTTTTTCCAACATCGCTTGAATTGCCATTGCATTAATCACGGTTGCCAACATACCCATGTAGTCACCATGTGCTCTTTCAATACCACTATCAGCTTCATTCATTCCACGATAAATATTACCACCCCCAATCACAATGGCAACTTGAACACCCAACGCTACTACTTCTTTAATTTCATTGGCATATTGCTCTATGATTTTAGGATTAAACGGATCTCCCGTTCTTTCATTTCCTAATAAAGCTTCACCAGAAAGTTTCAATAAAACGCGTTTGTATTTGGGCTGCATAATCGGTTCAATTTATACTTGCAAGATACAAATTTTGAATAAGGTTTTGTTGGATTTATATGGACGGCAGTCCTTAATTTAAGCTAAATAAAAAGGGGGCCTTTTTGGGACCCCCTTTTGGTATTTTTATTCCCCGCTTTTAGTTTCTGGGAATTTGTATCATCTGAATTTTTTGAACTAAACAGTGATGGCTTGCAATTTAACCTAAAGCCACACGCTTGAATTCAGTAACTTTAATGTCACCTACGCTCTTAACGTGGTCGCCAACAGTTTTAGAACCGTCTTTTACAAATGACTGCGCTAATAAGGTTTGCTCTTTAAAGAAAGCTGCAATTTTACCTTCGGCAATTTTTGCAATCATTTCTTCTGGCTTACCTGCCATCTTAGGATCTTCTTTCATTGTATCAATGATGATTGCTCTTTCACGTGCAACTGTTTCAGCAGGAACTGAATCAGCATCTACCGCTACTGGATTCATCGCAGCAATTTGCATTGCTAAGTCTTTACCCAATTCAGCAGCTTCCGCAGTTAATGCAACCAATACACCCATACGGTAAGCACCGTGGATATAAGAAGCTACATAAGGAGCATCAATTCTTTCAAATTTAGCAACACCAATTTTTTCACCGATAGAAGCTAATTTATCATTGATCAAGTCTGCAACTTTTGCACCGTTTACAGTTACTTCATTTAATTCTTCAGCAGATTTTACATTGTTCGCAACTGCAGCGTCAGCAATGCTTTGAGCAAATGCAACGAATTCTGCATTCTTAGAAACGAAATCTGTTTCACAAGAAATACAAACAATAAATCCTGATTTATTATCAGCAGATGTTTTTGCAATAATCACACCTTCTTTTGCTTCACGATCACTACGCTTAGCGGCAACTTTTTGTCCTTGCTTACGTAACCAATCGATTGCTGCTTCAAAATCACCATTTGTTTCAGTCAATGCTTTACGGCAATCCATCATTCCGGCACCTGTTGCTTGACGTAACTTATTAATATCTTGTGCTGTTATAGCGCTCATAAAATTATTTTTAAAATTGTCTAATTAATATTTAGTTAATATAGTCGTAGTTAAATAAATACAATTGGGTCATTAGTATCTATTTACATAGAGACCAACAACCCAATTGGGATATTTAATTATTTTCTTACTGGACCACGAGAACCAGTAGTCGTACGACGCTTAGGAGCACCTGGAGCAGAAGTTCCTGCACCAGCACCACGCTTAGCTCTTCCGCCTTCAGCATTTGCTTCAGCTTCCATTCTCTTCGCTTTTGCTTCTAATTCGTTTGCACCTTCTTCTACCTCTGTTTCATCATCTTTAGAAGCTTGACGCTCAGCCAAACCTTCAGCGATTGCTGCAGTGATATAGTTAGTGATAATTGCAATTGATTTTGTAGCATCATCATTTGCAGGGATTGAGAAGTCTACTTTGTTAGGATCACAGTTAGTATCTACCATACCAAATGTTTGGATACCTAAACGCTTAGCTTCTGCTAATGCGATATGCTCGTGACCGATGTCAACTAAGAATAAAGCTGCTGGTAAACGGCCCAATTGAGCGATACCACCTAATACTTTTTCCATTTTATCTTTATCACGTGCTAATGTTAAACGCTCTTTTTTAGTTAAGCTGTCTGCACTACCGTCGTTCAACATTTTTTCAATGCTTTGCATTTTTTTAACGCTCTTACGAACAGTATTAAAGTTAGTCAACATACCACCTAACCAACGCTCAGTTGCATAAGGCATGTTTACTTTCTTTGCACACTCACTTACAATTTCTTTTGCTTGCTTTTTAGTAGCAACAAACATGATCTTTTTACCACTCTTAGCAATTTGCTTTAAAGCAGCAGCAGTCTCTTGTAAATGATCTACAGTTTTATTTAAATCAATGATGTGGATCCCTTTCTTCTCAGCGAAGATATAAGGTAACATCTTTGGATTCCACTTCTTTTTAAGGTGACCAAAGTGTACGCCAGCTTCCAAAAGTTGCTGTTGAAGTGAAGTATTATTTTCCATTTGTATAAGTTGTAATAATGAATTAAAAATTTGTATCGATTAACGCTTGCTAAATTGGAAGCTTCTACGTGCCTTCTTGTGACCGAACTTCTTACGTTCAACACTTCTTGGATCACGCTTCAATTGTCCAGCAGCTTTTAATGTTGGACGAACTTCAGGATTCAATTCAACTAATACACGAGCAATACCTAATTTGGCTGCTTCTGCTTGTCCTTTCATACCACCGCCTGTTGCGTTAATTACGATATCGTATTTACCTTCAACGCCAGCAGCTTTTAAAGGAGCTTCAACTTGATTTTGTAAGTATACTAAAGGAAAGTACGCTTTGTAATCTTTATCGTTAACGGTAATTTTTCCAGTACCCTTGCTAACGAAGACACGTGTTACGGCTTCCTTACGACGACCTACTGCATTTGTTTGCTTTTCCATTTATATAGATTTGGAATTAATTAAAATTTAAATTCTTTAGGTTGTTGTGCAGTATGAGGGTGTTTGTCACCAGCATATACAAACAATTTTTTGATCATCTTACGTCCTAAACGATTTTTAGGTAACATACCTTTAACCGCTCTTTCCATAATTACTTCTGGACGACGCTTGATTAAATCTTCAGCAGCTTCTTCTTTCTTACCACCTGGGTAACCAGAGTAGTTTAAGTATTGCTTATCGTGGAATTTGTTTCCAGTCAATTGTACTTTTTCTGCGTTAATGATGATTACATAATCTCCACAATCAACGTGAGGAGTGTAATAAGCCTTGTTCTTACCACGTAGAACAGATGCAATTTTTGAAGCAATACGTCCTACGGTTTGATTAGTACCGTCAACAATGTACCAGCCATGTTTTACGGTAGCCGCGTTGGCGTGCTTCGTGGTGAAATGTAGTTTACTCATAATTCTTTGTTTAAATGAGGCTGCGCTATCCCGCTAGCCATTAATAATTCCCCTTTTTGGAGGGAGGGCAAAGGTACGACGGGATTTTGGGGTTTTTGCCCTTTTTTGTATGTATTTTTTATCGCTCCTTTGTAACTAATTGATAATCAATAATAATTTTGAATAATAATATTCATGATACTAAATAGATGCTGAAAATCAATGAGTTAGGAATTGAGTAATTACCCTTAATTTTACCACTTACTTATATATATATGTATCAAAAATTTCAAGCTACCCAGCTTTTTACCGGCACCGAATTGTTAGAAGACCAATTGGTTTTGATTACCACCAATGATGGTACCATAGAGGCGATCGTTGGAATTGAAGATGCAGGAGACGATATCCAAAGTTTTGAGGGTATCCTTACCCCCGGGTTCGTAAATGCACATTGTCATTTAGAATTATCACATATGAAGGATATGATTCCTGCGCATACTGGTTTGCAGGAATTTGTAAAGCAAATTGTGTCTTTAAGAAAAGTGGAGGAGCATGTTATAGAAGAAGCCATTGAAAAAGCAGAAGCCGAGATGTTGGCAAATGGAATTGTAGCAGTAGGAGATATTAGCAACACATTAGATACCCTTGCACAAAAAGCAAAACATAATTTAGCGTACTACACTTTTGTAGAATTGTATGATTTAGATCCCACACGTGCGCAGGATAAGATGATGGCAGGTCTTGAGAACCAAAAAGCATTTGAAGAAAATTGCATACGCGCATCCCTTGTACCACATGCACCTTATTCGGTTACCCATAATTTATGGAAATTACTTGCCGATCATTTTGGATTGCATACTATTAGCATGCACAATCAAGAAACACCTGACGAGAATGATTTCTTTAAAACAAAAACAGGAAGTTTTTTAGGCATGTATGAAAGAACAAAGGTGAATCTAGATTTTTTTGAAGCAACCGGATTAAGTTCCTTACAATCTGTATTGCCTATTTTTAAAAATGCAGCAGCAAGTATTTTAGTACACAATAGTTTTACCGATGCAGCTGATATTGCAGCTGTGAAAAAGCAAATGCCCAATACTTTTTGGTGTTTGTGTCCAAATGCGAATCAATACATTGAACAAACCATGCCGCCCATTGAATTGCTAAGAAACAATGCTGCTAATATTATTGTGGGAACAGATAGCTATGCAAGCAACTGGAGTTTAAATATTTTAGATGAATTAAAAACCATTCAAAAGCATTTACCTAATATTCCTTTAGATGAAATGTTAAGCTGGTCAACCATCAATGGTGCGCGCGCATTACAAATGGAAAAACATTTAGGTAGTTTTGAAACGGGCAAAAAACCAGGCGTTGTTATCATTGAAAATATTGCCGGTGAAAATAATTTATCGAACGCCGTGTCGAGAAGAATTATTTAGGATATAAAATAAATGAAAAAACTAGTTTCCTAACAAGTTGGGGTAATCAGTAATTAAACCATCCACACCCATTGCAATCAACGCCTCTATTTCAGTTTTATTATTTACAGTCCAAGGAATTATTTTCATATGTTGTGCGTGACAATAATCAACCACTTCCTTAGTTACATATTTAAATTCAGGACTATAAATGGTTGGGGTAAATCCAAGCTGTTCAATTTTTAGTTGCACATTTCCAGTTTCTTTTCCTTCTACCAAATAGGCTGTTTGAACAGTTGGATATTTTTGATGTAACACTTGCAATGGCCTTAGATCAAAACTTTGAATAGAGGTTCTATTCGTAATATTTTTTCTGTTAATGAGGTTTACTACCAAATCTACAAACTCACTAGGAACTGGATGTTCCATAATGTCTTTACCATTCACTGATTTAATTTCTATGTTATAGTACATCTTACGACCAATGCGATTACCTTTTGCTTCAACACTATCAATTAAATCATGTAAGGTAGGTATGAAAACTGCTAATTTTTTTTGAGCAGGAAAAACAGGATGTGGTTTTAGCCCCACATCAAATTTTTGTAGTTGTGCATAATTCATTTGATAAATAATATTATCATTGAACTCGTTTGCTTTTATGAAAGTACCATCTGGCTTGGTGGTAATGAGTGGATTTAAAATAGGATCATGAGAAACAACAACCTGTTTGTCTTTAGTTACTGCCAAATCCATTTCTAGCGTAGTTACTAGTTTATTATCCATTACAGCTAACATGGCTGGTATTGTATTTTCAGGCATTAAGCCCCTGCCTCCACGATGCGCTTGAAAATCAATTGTCATTTTGGATGAAGATGAAATTTGAGAAAATGCACAATGACTTATAAGTAAACTAGTTACAATAATTAAAAGTGTACAAATAGATTTATAATTCATTGGACTTATTTAGGATAAAGCTATGTATTTATTGTAATTTTAATTATTAAATATTCATTATGACTTTTCCTATCTTATTTGGCATTTTCGCAATTATAATTATAATGCTCCGCAGACATTATAGAAGTAAAAATAATAATGACTAGTCAAATAATTAATACAACACTGCCTGTAAAATAGCCAATGATTTTATTTCCTTAAAACCTTTGTAATGCCAGCTTAGCGATAACTGAAACAGCTCTAAAATTTTCTTTCGTTGAACGCCGCTTAATGTAATAGTTTCAAGATCATTATAAAATTGTACTTGCAAAAAAGTACTTGCGGTTTGTGCTTCCTGCCCTTCTAAAAAATATGGGTGAAGTGGTTTGTCTTTTACAAATTGCCCCTCTTTTACATCTAAATAAGAAGTAGCGTCAGAATAATTTCCTTGCAAACCAAAACCCAGGGTTTCGCATAAATGAATTAAAAAATATATGGAAAGATTACTTGCTAAAGTAGCATCTCCCTTATCTAATTGCTTAAAAGTATCTTCAATTAAATAAAATAATTCAGGGTAGGGTTCAGGTTGTAATGTTTGTTGTAATACTTCTACAATATAAGTAGCCACTGCGTTACGGACTACATCGGAATATACATTTTGATAAATATAATCCCAGTTTAC
>DAIUEC010000086.1:0-9233 GCA_036845345.1 Sediminibacterium sp. | reverse complement strand
AAACTATTGTCAATACTTGTATTTTGATATTCGCCTTCTACTAATTCAATACCAATTGGATTAGCTCTTGTTACCAATACATCTTTTGTTTGTGCAAAAATATTAGCATCAACAAATAATTTAGGTTGTGTAATATTTTCTGTTTTATTGACATGATTAAAAATCATTGCCATTGCTTCAGCAGCAGATGTTGCTTCATCTAATAAAGATGCATTTGCAATTGGTAAGCCAGTTAGGTCGGATACCATAGTTTGGTAGTTCAATAAACTTTCTAAACGACCTTGTGCAATTTCTGCTTGGTAGGGAGTGTATTGAGTATACCAACCTGGGTTTTCAAAAATATTTCTCAAAATTACACTTGGCGTAATCGTGCCATAGTAACCCTGTCCAATAAAATTTTTCGCAATAATATTTTTATCGCCAATTGCTTTAAGTGATTGCAACATTTCAAATTCACTCAAGCCAGCCGGAATATTCATTGGCTTTTTTAAGCGAATATTATTAGGGACTGTTTTTTCAATTAATTCATTTAAAGATTTAGCGCCAATGCTTTCTAACATTTTTTGAGTGTCGGCATCATTTGGGCCAATATGTCTTTTGATAAATTCTGCACCACTTGTATTCGATTGCAACATAAAAGGAGGTTTTAAATGGCCACAAAGATACTTAATTATCAAAGGCTAAGAAAGTCAAATAAGCAAGGTGGGGAAAGCTTGTGGATGAACACTAAAATCGCTACTTTTGAGACATGATTGACCCTTCTGTTGAACATTTATACGAAACACCGGCTCCGGAGATACTCAAAAAGTTTCAAAACTTTTTAAAGAGGGTAGATAAGCGCGTTATTTTAAAGCAATTACCGGATTTGCATGAGGCTGCTTTTGAAAAAATTGACTGCTTAGATTGTGCAAGATGTTGTAAAAATTACTCACCTCGCTTTAAAATGCCCGACATAAAACGCATCAGTAAAGCCATGGGAATGAAGGAAGTTGCATTTATTGAAAAGTATTTGTCAATGGACAATGAAGGTGACTATGTGGTGAAAACAAAACCATGTCCTTTTTTAGATCAGGATAATTCATGTAGTATTTATGATTATCGACCATCCGACTGTGAAAGGTTCCCTTATACCGATGAAGATGTGTTTTTTAAGAGAGATAAAATTACGATGAAGAATGCGGAGTTTTGTCCTGCAGTGCACGATGTAATGATTGCACTATTGGCGAAATAATAAGAAATAGCTAACTGGATAACTAATTAAAGCAAGCATTTAGTATTCCATTTTTCTTAAGCTTGGCGCTTTAATCCAGGTAGTACATACAACAAGTAAGGTCATGGTTCCTCCAAAAACTACGGATGGAATTACGCCCATTAATTTGGCCGCAACACCACTTTCAAATTGTCCAAGCTCATTACTGCTATTGATAAACATGGAGTTAACACTCATGACCCTGCCACGCATATGATCCGGTGTTTTTAATTGTACAATGGTGCCGCGTACTATCATACTAAAGCCATCAAGAATTCCGCTCAATACTAATGCGGCAAAGGAAATCCAGAATATTTTAGAAAGTGCAAATACGATAATACAAATACCAAAGCCGCCAACTGCAAGTAATAATTTTTTACCCTGACCAGCATTTACAGGGAAAATAGTAATGATAAAAATAATTAAGATGGCGCCAATATCGGATGCAGCATTTAACCAACCAAAACCAATTGGTCCACAGTTTAAAATGTCTTTCGCAAATACAGGAATCATTGCCACAGCGCCGCCAAATAACACAGCAAATAAATCTAATGATAGGGCTCCTAAAACTTCTTTTGTATTATACACAAATCGCAGGCCTTCTTTTACGCTTTCCATTGGCTTTTGATCCTTTACAATTGCTGCGTGCGGGGGTTGTGCTTTAATTTTTGAAATAAATATAAACCCAATGGTTACTAAACTAACCACTATCAATAGCGCACCCGTATGACCGTATCCTGCAATAATGAATCCAACAATCGCATGCCCTAAAATAGAAGCGGTTAGCCAAATGGCCTGACTCCAAGTGGTCGCATTTTGCAATACATTTTTAGGAATAATCCCTCCAATAATGGTGTTGAAGCTTGGTCCAGTAAATGAACGAATAATACCCGTACAAAAAATTAAAAAATAAATGCCTACTGCAATCAATAGGGTACTGTGATTTACAGAATGGTCTGTTTTGTCATTATAATAGGAAAGGCCTAATAAGCCTAGCGCACATATCCAATAGAGTACAACCCCTCTTAATAATAATTTTCTTTTTTCACTGATATCAATTACGTGACCAGCGTATAAAGCTAAAGAAACAGCGGGTATTACTTCCGCTAGTCCAATTAGTCCAATTGCAAAAGGTTGATTTGTTAATTCATATATCCACCAACCCACCAAGGTTCCAATCATTCTCAGGCCCATGATGAATAAAAATCTACCAATCATCAGGTTTCTAAATTCCGAGACTTTAATTGCCGCAAATGGATCGTTCTTTGAAATTGTGTTGGTGTTTTCCATTGAGCTAAATTAAGGCAAATTAAAATAATGCTGCCCTTCATCTAAATCTTTGTCCAAGGCGTCGGTGATTACTTTAAAATGGGCTTCGTTGTATAAGAAATCAGCATTACTAGCGTCCACAAATATGGTTCTTATATTATGTTGTTTAATATAGCTAGTATAGGTCTCTTGAATTTTAAATAAGTATTCGTCAGGAATGGCTTGCTCAAACTTCCTGTTTCTTTTTTTAATATTTCCTTGCAAACGATTCACCGGTGCGTGTAAATAAATGATGATATCTGGAGGCGTTAATTGCTGATAAAAAACATCAAACATTTTTTGATACAATCTAAATTCTTCTTCGGGCAAATTCACTTTTGCAAATAGCAAACATTTTGTAAAAATGTAATCCGAAACGATGACTTCCTGAAAAAGATCTTTGTTTTTTATTAGTTCTTGTTGTTGCTTAAAACGCTCTGCTAAAAAAAACAATTCTAATGGAAATGCATATTGTTTAGGATTCTCATAAAATTTAGTCAAGAAAGGATTTTCAGCAAATTCTTCTAAAACTAATTTTGCATTAAAATGTTGAGATAATAAATGTGAAAGCGTCGTTTTCCCCGCGCCAATATTCCCCTCAATTGCTATAAAACGATAATTCATATTTTTCGATTCTTCTTGCTCAAATATAGTGCGCCAACTGCTTAAATATTTGTTTTTTTATACACAGCTAAAGAATCTCCACAATCTTTCAACAATGCCTCATTCGTCTTATTTAAAACAGGGTGTAAAAACTGCGGCGACATTTCTGCCAAGGGCATTAAAACAAATCTTCGTTCAGCAATTTTTGGATGTGGGATCGTGATTAATTCATTTTCAATCACCAAATCATTAAAGTAAATAATGTCTAAATCGATTGTTCTTGGACCCATCGGAATATCTCTTTTTCGACCCATTCCAATTTCGATATTCAATAGTTGATGCATCACAGTTTCTGCGTCTAATAAAGTTTCTAACATTAGGGCTTGATTTAAAAAATCAGGTTGGTTGGTATTGCCCCAGGCTGCAGTTTCGTAAATGGAAGAAGTAAGCTGAATAGGGCCAATTTCCTGATTAATTAAATGGATGGCCTGTGCAAGGTTTGCCATTCGATCGCCCATATTGCCACCTATCAAAAGGTAAACTTTGTTCATACAAGGATTATAAAAGTAGCCCAAATATCCATAATTTTACAGCGTAACCCTATTTTAGTTCCTACTATTTTGCGGGTATTGTATTTCACATCAAATTTTAGCATGAAAAATTTTTTCAAAATTGTTTTAGCATCCTTTGTTTCTTTAATCATATTTTCAATATTGGGGGTAGTATTCATTTTTGCTATTGCTAGTTCCTTATCCTACGAGGAGCCAAAGCAGATAGCGTCTAATTCTGTTTTAGTATTGGATATTTCGGAAAGTTTTCCAGAGCAAACCAAGACCGATGCTTTTACGGAATTACTAAATAAAAAGAAAGGAAAAGTAGCGGGATTATCAGAATTGATTGGGTTAATTAAGCGTGCAAAAACAGATACTGCTATTAAAGGTATTTATATTAAGTGTCAACAAAATCCCAATGGTTATGCTTCGAGCGAAGAAATAAGAGCCGCATTATTGGATTTTAAAAAATCAAATAAATTCATCATTGCTTTTGGGGAAACAATTACGCAAAAAGGATATTGGATTGGTAATGTAGCAGATGAAGTATACACCCATCCTCAAGGTGGTTTAGAATGGTCAGGGTTCTCCTATGAAACTATGTTTTTAAAAGGGATGTTGGATAAGTTGGAAATTCAAACACAGGTTTTTTATGCAGGTAAATTTAAGAGTGCAACAGAGCCATTTAGATATACCGAAATGTCTCCTGCCAATAAATTGCAAACCAGTGTATGGTTAAATGGTATGTACAATAGTTTTATTCAAGGAGCTTCGCAACAAAGAAATGTTTCAGAGGATAGTTTGAAAATGTTGTCTGATAAAGGAATGGTGCAAACTGCAAATGATGCATTAAAATATCATTTGGTAGATGGCTTGATGTATGACGATCAAGTAAAGAAAAAAATTGCGCAAAAATTACATATAGCAAAAGCACAGGACATTGCATTTGTAGGAATGAGTGAATATGCAAGTGCTGCAAACATTAGAGGCACAGGATCCGGTAAAGTTGCAGTCATTTATGCTGATGGAGATATTGTAATGGGTAAGGGACAAAATAATAATATTGCGAGTGATGATTATAGAGCAATGTTACAACGTATCAGGAATGATAAAACTATCGATGCTGTTGTTTTAAGAGTGAATTCTCCTGGAGGAAGTGCCTTGGCTAGTGATATTATTTGGAGAGAATTGGATTTATTGAAAAAAGAAAAACCAGTTGTGGTGAGTATGGGCAATTATGCAGCATCTGGAGGTTATTATATAGCTTGTAATGCAGATTCTATTTTTGCAGATGCAAATACCATAACGGGTTCTATTGGCGTATTTTCTGTCGTACCTAATTTAAGTGGGTTCTTGAAAAATAAATTAGGGGTCACTTTTGACAGAGTTAACACCAGCACTTATGCCGATGCGCCAAGTTCTACAAGACCTTTAAATGCAACAGAGCAAAGATTTATGCAAGCGGGTGTGGATAGTATATATTTTGCATTTAAATCCAGAGTAGCACAAGGAAGAAAAAAATCTGTCGAATATGTTGACTCCATTGCACAAGGAAGAGTATGGACCGGTTCGGATGCTGTAAAAGTAGGATTGGTGGACAGAATTGGTAATTTAAATGACGCGATTGCTACTGCTGCAAAAATGGCCAAATTAAAAGGGTATGGTATTAAGTCATTCCCTGAATCAAAGTCTTTTATTGAGGATTTAATTGACGGTTATGAGGATAAAATAAAAGTAAAAACCATTCAGCAAGAAATTGGTGTTGAACAATGGAATGTTTTGCAACAATTTAAATCTATCAAACAAATGGTAGGCCAACCACAAACTCGATTGCCTATCTTTGTAGTGAATCATCCATAATTATATTTATGCGTCCATATAGTCAAATAAAAGCGATGTTGGCAATTACTAAAGCCAGCTTGCATTCTATTTCGAGAAGCCCTTCTGCGATTGTGTTTAGCATCGCCTTCCCTTTGATTTTTATCTTGGTATTTGGCTTTATGAGTAGTGGTGGCAATATTAATGTAACCGTTGCACTTGAACAGAAAGCGGATACGAATAATGTGGTGTATAATGCGATCAAGCAAATTCCAGGTTTAAAATTTGTAAAAGGGGATACGGTTAAAATGAAAAATGAATTATCAAAAGGGCGTATTACCGCCATGATTGATATTCAAAAGTCGAATAACCCAAATGCACCTTATGTAATTAACCTTAGAAGTTCGGAAGCTGCGAATCCTCAAAATGTGCAATTGGTTAAATCTATTTTAAATGCAGTGATTGGCAATATTAATAAAGGAACTTATCCCAATGCACCAACCATTGCGGTTGTTAATAATACAGTACAGCAAGTGCCAGGAAGAATTTATCGTACGATTGATTTTATATTGCCTGGACAAATGGGATTTTCATTATTAAGTGCAGGAATATTTGGAGTTGCATTTGTGTTTTTTAATTTAAGACAGCAATTGGTTTTAAAAAGATTTTACGCAACACCTATTCGTAGATTGTATATTATTTTAGGGGAGGCATTAAGTAGGGTGATTTTCCAATTAATGACTGCTGTTATTATTATTGCCATTGGACATTTTGCTTTTAATTTTACCTTAGTTCATGGCTGGGCAACCTTCGGAAGTATCATGGCACTAAGCTTTATAGCATTGGTTTTGTTTATGGGATTTGGATTTATCGTAAGTGGGGTTGCTAAAAATGAAAGTACCATTCCGCCATTGGCTAATATTTTTACATTGCCACAGTTTTTATTAGCAGGCACTTTTTTCTCTATTGATAATTTCCCCACTTGGATGCAGCCTTTCTGCAAAATATTACCGTTAACTCATTTTAATAATGCAATGCGTGATATTGCATTTGAAGGAAATAGTTTATTGGATTCTTGGGGAGATATTTCGGTATTGTTTATTTGGATAGTCATTGTATATACGATTGCTTTCAAAACTTTTAAATGGGAATAAATGCGTTTAATTAGACTTATCGTTATTAGCTTTTTGGTTTTAGGCACCCTTGTCACTGCTATCTCTGCTTTGTTCCCAAGTACTGTTATGGTATCGCGTGCAATGGAGATGGGTGCTACAGCGCAGCAGATTCAACATTATACTACAGACTTGAATGAATGGAATAAATGGATGAGTGATTGGAAGGAAAATAAAGCTGTTTGGAAAGACAGTACGGTTTTTATTGGCACTCAAACAATCAAGTTAAAAACAAAGACAGATTCCTCTGTAACCTATGACTGGGTTGCTACAGGACAAAGACCTTATATCGTAAAGTTTGAATGGTTCCCTACCCAAAAGGGAATTTATGTAGTACATTGGTCATTTGAACAACATGTAAAATGGTATCCTTGGGAAAAATTTCAAACCTTACTTAATGAAAAAGTATTGGGCTATAAAATGGAAATGGAATTGGCCAATTTACGTGACGTAATGTTGGATGAAAATAGCAAATAATAGAACTTCTATTGCGCTCGCTGTTGTTTTAAAAATTCTATATTTCTTTGAATCCCTTTTAATTTAGATCTAAGCAAAGGGGATTTTTTAAACCTCGCCTTAAAAGTTGTTTCTTCAATTTGTAACCAATCCTCAGACTGCATTAGTAATAAACCATTCAAAGGTTTAAAATGTTTTTCATGATGTGATTGGCTAAACTTATTCCAAGGGCAAACGTCTTGACATATGTCACATCCAAAAGCCCAATCATTAAAGCGTTTATCCGTTTCAATGATTTCTTTTTTCAATTCAATGGTAAAGTAACTGATACAATGATTTGCTTCAATCGTTTTGTCGGGTAAAATTGCTTGTGTTGGACAAGCTTCAATACATTTTGTACATCCTCCACAATAATCTTTAGGCAATGGATCGTCGTATATTAATTCTAAATCAATGATTAAAGTGGCAATAAAAAAGAAGGAGCCTTCCTTATGACGAATTAAATTTCCATTTTTCCCAATCCAACCTGCACCAGATAATTGTGCCCAAGATCTTTCAAGCACTGGAGCAGAGTCTACAAATCCCCTTCCTTCAATGGGGCCAATCATGGCACGCATCGTATCTAAGAATTCAAATAATTGTTGTCTGATGACTTCATGGTAATCTTCCCCATAGGCGTATTTCGCAATCTTCGCGTCTTGTAAATTACCTAATGTAATAGATTCGCTATCAGGATAATAATTTTTCAAAAAGGTAATCACTGATTTCGCTCCAGGGACTAATTTTCGGGGATCTGTTCTTAAATCAAAATGGTTTTCCATATAGGTCATTTCCCCATGATATCCTTTTTCAAGCCACTGTTCTAATCGCCTAGCATCCTCGGTAAGTTCTTTAGCCTTGGCAATACCACAGTAATCAAATCCCATTTGCTGGGCGAGCTCCTTTATAAATGTAGTGTTTGAAAATTCGTTCACGCTGTAAAAATAGCAGAAAAACCTTGATAGGACTGACTTTTATTCCGTTTTAGTGATAATTATATGACAATATAACTTATATCATAGATTGGCGTTTGTTTTGAGCATACCTTACTGTAAATCTTAAATACTATGAATTTAAATCAATATACCATTAAAGCACAGGAAGCGATTCAAGCTGCTCAACAATTGGCTTATAACAATGGCAATGCATCTATTGAAACAGCACATTTGTTAAAAGCTATTTTACTAGACAAGGATAGCTCCACTGAGTTTTTATTAAAGAAGAATAATGTGAATCCAACATTAGCGCTTCAAAAAGCAGAGGAGCTAATTCAAACGCTCGCTAAACAACAAACAGGAGAACCTGCATCCAATTTAAGTCGAGACATGAATGCGGTATTGTTAAAATCAAATGCAGCTTTAAAAACTTTTGGAGACGAGTTCGTTACTGTGGAACATATTTTAATTGCTATTCTGCAAGTGAATGATGCAAGTGGTAAAATTTTGAAAGATGCAGGACTTACTGAAAAAGGTTTAGTGACTGCTGTAAAAGAATTGCGTAAAGGAGCAACTATTAATTCTGCAACGCAGGAAACGCAGTTTCAATCTTTATCCAAATATGCAAAGAATTTAAATGATTTAGCCAATAAAGGGAAATTAGATCCTGTGATTGGACGTGATGAAGAAATCCGCAGAACCTTGCATATTCTTTCGCGCCGTAGTAAGAATAACCCCATTTTAGTGGGAGAGCCAGGGGTGGGTAAAACAGCCATTGCCGAAGGATTAGCGATGCGTATTGTAAATGGGGATGTTCCTGATAATTTAAAGAGTAAAATTATTTACGCTTTGGATATGGGTCAATTAATTGCGGGTGCAAAATATAAAGGGGAATTTGAAGAACGTTTAAAAGGAGTGGTAAAGGAAGTGGCAGATAGTGATGGAGAGGTTGTTTTATTTATTGATGAGATTCATACATTAGTAGGAGCTGGTGGAGGTGAAGGTGCCATGGATGCTGCTAATATTTTAAAACCAGCATTGGCGAGGGGTGAATTGAGAGCTATTGGTGCAACTACTTTGGCAGAGTATCAAAAGTTTTTTG
>DAIUEC010000085.1:0-9344 GCA_036845345.1 Sediminibacterium sp. | reverse complement strand
TGGTAGCCGCGTCGCTAATACCTTCGGCATAAGCATGAATGGCTTCATTAATCATAGGCATTAAAATGCGATTGGCAATAAATCCTGGTGCATCTTTAACTACACATGGAATTTTGTCAAGTACTTTAGTAAGTTCAACAATAATATTAGTTGTTGTTTCCGAAGTTTCTTTTCCATTGATAACTTCCACTAACTTCATTACAGGAACAGGGTTCATAAAGTGCATACCAATGATTTTGTCTGCACGATTGGTAACATTAGCTAATTGAGTAATGGAAATGGAGGAAGTGTTAGTAGCTAAAATGCAATCAGGGGGCGCATTATCATCGAGTTGTTTAAAAATGCTTTCTTTGATTTCACTATTTTCTGTAGCAGCTTCTATCACTAACTCCGCTTGCTGAATACCTTTTGCAATAGAAGTGAAGGTGGATATTCTTTGAAGTGTTTCTTGTTTTTCAATTTCATTAATAATTTCCTTACTTACTTGACGCTGTAAGTTTTTATCAATGGTTTGCAATGCTTTTTCAAGTGCTGCTTCATTTGCATCAATTAAATGAACGCTAAAACCTTTTAGTGCAAATACATGCGCAATCCCATTCCCCATGGTACCTGCGCCAACCACTGCTATATTTTTCATGCTATTTTTTTGATTTGTAATCACCATTCTTCCAAGAATCAATAAAGCTTTTCCATGCAACTGGATTTAAAATATTCATTGGTGGCAATTGTCCTGAATAATAATATTTTGAAGCTTGATTCGTAAGAGATGCACCAACTGCTTCTTTACCATCTCGAGGGAGGGATGCCAGGATTATTCTTTTTTGACTTTCACTCGTATTTTTTCTTGCGGTCTCGTAAAGGTCATCATCCACTTTTGCATTTACAAAATCTCTTTCAAATTGGGCACGTGTTGGTCTTGGTTTTAAAATAGTTGCAGGTAAAAAGTTAGTGTCGTTAATCATTAATTGAATGACACTGTATTGGTTTCCTTCTAAATTTTTGGGGATTAAAATGGTTCTATCTTTAAAGCCAACACAGGTAAAAGTAATATGCTCTCCCTTATTTACAGCAATTGAAAAAACACCATCATTATTGGTAATGGTGCCCCTTCCTTTTTTATTCACCACAATGCTAGCATAAGGAATGGCTTTTAAACTATCGGCGGTCATTACAACCCCATACAATTGAACCACAGAATCACGGTATATATTGGGGCTGTTTGGTACAGTTTGTTGTGCAAATGAGGCGTTTGAGATAAGGCCTAAAATGACTACCAAAAGGGAAATAATCTTCTTTTTCATATCAGTGCAAATTTAGGCTAGAAGCATGAAATTTTTGCTAAAATAACGGCTGCATCAATTAACTTTGCTCGGGTTTTCAACTTTTTAACAAAAACTTTCAAAATGACAGAAGCAGAGGTACTCAAAGCGTTAAGTAATGTGCAGGAACCAGATTTAGGGAAGGACTTGGTGACTTTAAATATGATCAAAGATTTGAAGATCGAAGGCAATAATGTAGGTTTTACGATTGTGCTTACTACACCTGCTTGTCCTATGAAAGACATGATGAAAAATGCATGTGAAAATGCCATTAAATTATTGGTGAATAAAGAGGCCGTGGTGACGGTAGGTTTTACTTCCAATACTACTTCGGTAAGAAAAGTGGATGATGCTATTTTATCAAAGGTGAAAAATATTATTGCCGTGGTGAGTGGTAAGGGCGGTGTTGGAAAAAGTACCGTTTCTGCAAATCTTGCATTGGCATTGGCCGAAGGGGGTGCGAAAGTAGGGTTAATGGATGCTGATATTTATGGACCAAGTGTACCTATTATGTTTGGCGTGAGAGGACAACGTCCTATGATGAAAGATGCCAATGGCGAAGGAATAATTATACCGATTGAAAAATTTGGAATTAGTTTAATGAGTATTGGTTTATTGGTTGATGAAAAAGATGCTGTTGTTTGGAGAGGTCCAATGGCAAGCAGTGCTATTCGTCAATTTATTACTGATGTTGAATGGGGCGAGTTGGATTATTTAGTAATTGATATGCCACCAGGCACGGGGGATATACATTTAACCATTATGCAAACTGTTCCTGTAACAGGCGTAGTGATTGTTACCACACCACAAAATGTTGCGTTGGCAGATGCTAAAAAAGCAATTGCCATGTTTGGTCAAGCGAATGTGAAAGTACCTGTTATTGGTTTAATTGAAAACATGGCATATTTTACCCCAGAAGAATTACCAAACAATAAATATTATTTATTTGGTAAAGATGGCGGTAAAAATTTAGCAGAGGAATATGATCTTGCGTTTTTAGGACAAGTACCATTGGTGCAATCTATAAGAGAGGGTGGAGATGCGGGCGTTCCTGCCATGGTAGGTTCTGATGAAATATCTAAAGATGCTTTAAGGGCGGTAGTATCTCAGGCGGTTCGTCAGATTGCCATTCGCAATGCGAATCTTCCAAAAACACAAACTATTTCTGTTGCACAATAAATTTTATGTCTAAAAAAATAGTCATTGCGATTGATGGTTTTTCTTCCTGCGGCAAGAGCACTTTAGCAAAGTCATTGGCTGCAAAATTGGAGTATGTATTTATAGATACTGGTGCAATGTATCGTGCCATTGCCTTATACTTTTTAAGAAACGGCGTTTCTTTTACCAATGAAATTGAAATAAATGAAGCGCTTCAAAAAATAAACCTACGTTTTGAGTACAATTCAAGTACTGAAAAAAGCGATATGATTTTGAATGGAGAAAATGTTGAACTATTGATTCGTGAAATGCAAGTGAGCTCCAAAGTGAGTGAGGTAGCGGCTATTGGAGCAGTAAGAGATTTCGCAGTAGCGCAGCAACAGGCAATGGGTGTGGAGAAAGGGATTGTAATGGATGGAAGAGATATTGGCACTGTTGTATTTCCCAATGCTGAACTTAAAATATTTGTAACTGCAGATCCACAAGTAAGGGCAAATCGTCGTTTGGTAGAATTGCAAGCAACCAATCCTGCAATTACTTTACAAGAAGTGGCCGAAAATTTACAACATCGAGATTTAATTGATAGTACTAGAGAACACAGTCCACTTAGACAAGCCGATGATGCGTTGGTATTAGACAATACGAATTTGGATAGAGCAGCTCAATTTGAGATTGCTTTGAATTGGGCAAAGGAAAGAATTGAGTTAGCTTAATTTAGTCAATTCTTTTAGGCTAGTTCCCATTCGATTGTAAGTTGTTCTAGCAAATCTTCTTTTCCAAAATAACTTGCAATTTTTCTGATAGAAGCTTCTACAACAGTATCAGGACAGCTAGCGCCACTTGTCATTAATATACGAACCACTTCTTTTTTAGGAAGATAGTTTTCAACTTTAAATGCTTCTTTATTTTTCCAATTGTTTGAAATAATTTCATGCTCGTTGATGATTTTACCAGCGTCGTCAATGAAATAGGTAGGTAATTTTTGTTCGCATAATTCCACTAAGTGCGAGCTGTTGCTGCTATTTTTTCCACCCATCACAATCGCAATATCTGCTGTTGTTTTAAGCAAACCTATTACGGCCGATTGATTATCGTTGGTTGCATAGCAAAGTGTGTCTCTTGTATCTGCGAAATGGCTTTCAATATTTTCGATTCCGTATTTTTCTAAAACAATGTCTCTCAGATAATCCGAAATAGCTTGAGTATCTGTTGCCAATTGTGTAGTTTGATTTACTACGCCAATTTTAGTTAAATCCTGTACAGGATTAAAACCTAGAGAATAAAGATTTGTAAAAGTTTTATTGAAAGTTTCTAGATCAATTTTACCTAAAATAAAATCTCCTAAAATAACGGTTTCTTCCATGTCATTGACAACAAGCGTTGGGGTGTTGGCTGCGGCATGTGAAAAAGTAGCACGTGTTTCCTCGTGTTTTGGTTTACCATGTATGATAATTGAATATCCTTTTTTAGCAATTTGGTCGCTGCGGTTCCAAACCTTTTCTACGAATGGGCAAGTGGTATTATATTTTTGAATTTGAATTCCTTTATCAGTGATAATGCGTTCTAATTCTAGGGTGGTACCAAATGCAGGAATCATAACAACATCGTCTGCATTTAATTCACTTAATGGAATAATGGAGTTGCCTAAAGTATCGTGTAAAAATTTAACTCCTTTTTGAATTAAATCTGCATTCACTTGAGGGTTATGAATCATCTCACTTAATAAAAAAATACGCTTCCCTTTATTTTCTTCAATGGTTTTATAAGCAATATCAATTGCGTTTTCAACACCATAGCAAAAACCAAAATGTCTAGCTAAATAAAACTGTACAGGACCCAAGTCAAGTAGCGTGGGACTAAAATCTTTCTTTAATTTATCGTCTGCTTTTCTTTTTTGTTTAATAGCAGTAATCAAGCGGCTACGATATCCATTGGGCACCT
The DNA here is from genome assembly GCA_036845345.1 of Sediminibacterium sp. GTDB lineage: Bacteria > Bacteroidota > Bacteroidia > Chitinophagales > Chitinophagaceae > Sediminibacterium. Next base: position 4,926 of record DAIUEC010000085.1, on the reverse strand, counting down.
CAAATTGCTTCATTTGTAAACTATTTAAGTTTGTTGAGGACAAAAGTACAATAAAATACGGCTTCCTTGCATTGGGGACTTATCTTTGCGCCATGCATTATGTATCAGTTGAAGGACTTACCAAAAGTTATGGAATTACCCCCCTTTTTAAAGGGATTAGTTTTAATATTAATGAAGGCGACCGAATTGCTTTAATTGCGCGAAATGGGCTGGGTAAGAGTACTTTATTACGCATTTTATCGGGCAAAGAGCATCCAGATGCGGGTACTTGTAAAATACATAAGGATGTTCATTTGGTGATGTTTGAACAGGAGCCTCAGTTTATAGAGACCGCAACGGTTACCCAAAATCTTTTCAATCAGGATCACCCTACTATGAAGGCGATTAGTAATTACGAAATGGCCATGGAGTCCGAAGATGAAGATTTAATTACCAATTCCATTATGGAAATGGAGGAAAATAATGCATGGGATTTTGAGTCTAAGGTAAAAACCATTTTAACGCAATTGAATATTCATCATTTAGAGCAACCTGTTTCTAAATTAAGTGGAGGGCAACGTAAGCGTGTTTCTTTGGCAAAAACCTTAATACAAATTGGATTTGAACCAAAGCATGTTTTGTTGTTAATGGATGAGCCTACCAATCACTTGGATTTAAATATGATTGAGTGGCTAGAGAATTATTTGGAACAAGAAAAAGTGACTTTATTATTGGTGTCCCACGATAGATACTTTTTAGAAGCCGTGACAGACGAAATATGGGAATTAGAGCGTGAAAAATTGTATAGCTACAAAGGGGATTATGAAAATTATTTAGAAAAGAAAGCAGCGCGTATTGAGTCGGAGCAAGCGAGTATTGATAAAGCAAAAAATACTTTTAGAAAAGAGTTGGAGTGGATGCGCAAGCAGCCAAAAGCTAGAACAACAAAGAGTAAAAGTAGACAGGATAATTTTTATGAAGTAGAAGCAAAAGCCAAGCAAAAAATTGACGATACCAATTTGCAGCTAGACATGAAAATGACCCGTTTGGGAGGTAAGATTATTGAAGCGAAAAAGGTATACAAATCTTATGGAGATTTAGTCGTATTAAAAGGGTTTGATTACACATTTAGTAAAGGAGAGCGTATTGGGATTGTAGGTAAAAATGGAGTAGGAAAATCTACCTTTTTACAAATTTTACAAGGTATTACTGAGCCGGATAGCGGAAAGATTAATGTGGGAGAGACCATAGTATTTGGACACTTTTCACAGGAAGGATTGGTGTATAAAAAAGATATGCGTGTTATTGAGTACCTAAAAACATTTGCAGAACAATTTCCTTTAGCAAGTGGAGGTTCCTTAAGTGCTGCGCAATTTTTAGAATTATTTTTATTCACTCCTGACAAACAGTATACTTATTTAAGTGCATTAAGCGGGGGAGAAAAAAAGAGGTTGCAATTATTAACGATCTTATTTAAGAATCCGAATTTTTTAATTCTGGATGAGCCTACTAATGACTTAGACTTGCCGACACTTGCTGTGTTAGAACAGTTTTTGTTAGACTATGCAGGTTGTGTATTATTAGTTTCGCACGATAGGTATTTTATGGACAAGTTGGTAGATCACTTATTTATTTTTGAAGGCAATGGTGTGATACGCGATTACCCTGGAAACTATACGCAGTTTAGAATTTTAGAAAAGTCAAAACAAAGTTATGCTTCGGTGAGTTCGGATATTAGTTCTTCCAAAGAAGTCGCGGTGGAAGCAACAAAGCCAGTTGTAACTGCACTTGTTGTTGAAAAGAAGCCGGCCGAAAAAATGACCTATAAAGAAAAGCTAGAATTAGAAAACTTAAATAAAAGCATGCCTTTATTGGAAGATCAAAAATTGGTATTGACGGAAAAATTAAACAATCCAGATTTAAAATACGATGAGATTCTTGCTTTGAGTGAACAATTAGCGAAGATTAATTTGGAGCTAGAAACAGCAGAATTAAGGTGGTTGGAGCTTAGCGAGAAGCAGTAGTTGACTTTAAAATGAGGCCTAAGTATAAATTAAATGAGGCCTAAGTATCTATTATAATATGACGATTGGTTTTAATATTGGGTATGCACAATAACCAATAAAACTAAAACTATGAAACCAATTGAAAGAATTGCAGTGTATCTACAATTTAAAACGATTTCTCCTCATGCCTTTGAGAGAAACATTCATTTGTCAAATGGATACTATTCAAAGCAGTTAAAAAATTTAGGATCGGTTGGGTCGGACATTTTAATTAAGATTCACCATCATTTTCCAGACTTAAATATTTTATGGGTACTCACGGGTGACGGACAAATGTTAATGGAGGAAACTAATAAAGTAAATAGTCTTCAAGTAGATGAATTTGCTTTTAGGTATGAGTCCGAAAATAAAAAAATCAAAACAATGGAATCCGACCTTGAAAAATTAAACACCTTAATCAAGGATAAAGAAAAGATCATTGGCTTGTATGAATTCATGTTGAATAACAACAACCACGCTAGTACTATTTCAGATGCTCGATAAATAATGAAAGGTTCTTTCCCCCAAATGATTTCACACAAAATAGCCTCGTCTTTTGAACGAGGCTATTGCTTTTATAATCTCACTTTTATAAAATCACTTTTTTTTATTTAGTACTTTAACTAAGCATAAGCCGCAACTGGCTCACAAGTACAAACCAAATTACGATCACCATGTGTATTGTTAACCCTTGCAACAGTTGGCCAGAATTTACTTTCTTGCACATATGGTAATGGGAATGCTGCAGTTTGTCTTGAATAACTATGATTCCATTCGTCTGCACAAATTACTTTTTGAGTATGCGGTGCATTTTTTAATGGGTTATCAACCTTATCCAATTGTCCGTTTTCAATTGCTTTAATTTCATGGTAAATACCAATCAAAGCATCACAAAAACGATCCAACTCAGCTTTATCTTCACTTTCAGTTGGTTCAATCATAATGGTACCTGCAACAGGGAAGCTCATTGTTGGTGCGTGGAATCCATAATCAATTAAACGCTTAGCCACATCTTCTGCTTCAATTCCTGCAGTTGCTTTAAATGGTCTTAGGTCAATGATGAATTCATGTGCACAGGTTCCATTTTTGCCTGCATATAAGATCGTGTAGCATTTTTCTAATCTTGACTTCATGTAATTCGCATTCATAATAGCATAAGCAGTAGAAAGTGCTAATCCATCAGCGCCTAACATTTTAATGTATGCGTAACTAATTAACAAAATACTTGCTGATCCTAAAGGTGCAGCGCTCACTGCGTTCGCGCCGTTTCCATTATTGTTATGTCCAGGTAAGAAAGGAGTTAATTTATCATTCACACAAATTGGTCCCATGCCAGGTCCGCCACCACCATGAGGGATCGCGAATGTTTTGTGTAAGTTTAAGTGACAAACGTCAGCGCCAATATTTCCAGGACTTGTTAATCCAACCTGTGCATTCATGTTGGCACCATCCATGTATACCAATCCACCAAAATCATGGATTGTTTGACAAATATCAATAATGGTTTCTTCAAACACACCGTGTGTGCTTGGGTAAGTCACCATCAATGCGCCTAGGTTATCCTTATGTAATTCAGCTTTCGCTTTTAAATCAGCAAAGTCAATATTTCCTGCTTCGTCACATGCTACTACCACTACTTTAAAGCCCGCCATCACTGCACTTGCAGGGTTGGTGCCGTGCGCACTAATTGGGATTAATACAATGTCACGATGTGCGTCCTTGCGTGCTTGGTGGTAAGAACGAATAGTTAATAATCCAGCATATTCACCCTGTGCACCACTATTAGGTTGTAAGCTACAAGCAGTAAATCCAGTTGTTTCACATAAATAAGCACTTAATTCTTTTGCTATTTCTTGGTAACCTAATGTTTGATGATTAGGAGCAAAAGGGTGTAGACTACTAAATGCAGGCCAACTTACTGGGATCATTTCAGTTGCAGCATTTAATTTCATGGTACAACTTCCCAAGCTAATCATACTCGTGTTTAAAGACAAGTCTTTATTCTCTAAGTATTTTATATAACGCATCATTTGTGTTTCACTATGGTGCGTATTAAATACTGGGTGTAACAAGTATTTGGAAGTTCTAACTAAATCGGGTTGAATATTTTCGTTTTTAACGCTAGCATTGGTTGCTGTTGCTTTTTTGCCCGTTAATTTTTCAAATAAGGCAACGATTAATTGAATATCATTCGCAGCGGTAGTCTCATCAATAGTAATACTGATGCTACCATCTTTTAAATAATTAAAATTGATGTTTTCGGCGGTAGCTAATTTTTGTAAAGCATTTGTATCAAATCCATGTACATGTAAAGTGTCAAAATAAAATGCGTTTGCTTGTTGCAAGCCTAATGATTGCAATTGTTGATCTAAGCTTTTCGCTAAACCATGTACTTTTTCGGCAATTTTCTTGATACCTGCAGGACCATGGAAAACAGTATACATTACTGCCATATTAGCAAGTAATGCTTGTGCTGTACAAATATTTGAAGTTGCTTTTTCTCTTTTAATATGTTGCTCTCTCGTTTGCAATGCCATTCTCAATGCACGATTTCCTTGTGCATCAATACTCACACCAATCAAACGACCTGGCATACCTCTTTTAAATTCATCCTTTGTAGCAAAGTAGGCAGCATGCGGTCCCCCAAATCCCATTGGTACACCAAATCTTTGGGTATTACCAACTGCTACATCCGCATTTAATTCACCAGGACTTTTTAATAAGGTTAATGCTAAAATATCAGCAATTAAAATGACTAATCCACCAGCCTGATGTACCTGCTCAATAAATGATGCATATTCTTCAATACTACCCTTGCTATTTGGATATTGTAAAATAGCACCAAAAAAACTATTGTCAATACTTGTATTTTGATATTCGCCTTCTACTAATTCAATACCAA
>DAIUEC010000084.1:0-9516 GCA_036845345.1 Sediminibacterium sp. | reverse complement strand
TAGGCGTTGCAATAGTATACTCTCTAATGCCTGCATAGCCATCATTTAAATCACCTGAACTTGCTGATTGAAGTCCTGCATAGGATTCAGTATTAGTTGTCATACTAGCACTTATTGCATCACGGAAAGTAATTAATTGTGGTGTGTGTAAAGCAAATCCAAGTCTTAAATATGAAACCGGTTTGTATATGATACCAAATTTAGCACCTAAACCCCAGCCTCTTGAACTAAAATTTTCATTGATGGTAAATCCGCCAAATTGGTTATTAGGATTATTGGTTAAATCAGTTTCAGAATAATAAAGATTTCGATTATAATTGATCATTGGCATTATGATACTAGCACCTAAATACAATTTATCTTCCACGTTACCACCCCATCCAAAAGCTAGTTCGTTATAGCTACCACTTGTTGTAGCATCATAAATTTGATTTACACCTGTTGAGATAGGAACTAAACTTTGATAGCCAGTTACCGCGCCATTAGGACCTGCGGTAGTGTCAATTAAGTAAGTTCTAAATGCCAAGGAACTTCCGAAAATATAGTTGTTCAATGCAGCTAATGTATCAGCATTATCATGAATTAATTCTTCTAAATATTTTTCTGAGTAACTGCTAAAGTTATTTTTCCCTGAAAAACTTATATGATTATTGTAATCAGCAATTTGATTGAAAGTAATGGAAAAAGCAGCGCTAGTCCAATTATTTTTCTTTTTTCCGTCTGCAAAAACAATTCCAAATGTACCCATATTCGCCTTGCTATTGCTTGACCCACTTTTATACCCTAAATAATTGAAATTATTTGTTTGAGAAGTAAAATTGGGTGCAAATAATAGTTCACCTGACTTATAAAATCCAAGACCAGCGGGGTTAATATGATTGGAGGAGAGGTCTCCGCCTAATGATCCCATTGCACCGCCTAAAGCATTGCTTCTAGCTGTACCCATCGGGGCAAACCAAGAAAGTCTCAATCCGTCCTCAGGATCCTGTGCATATAGGGTTAAGCTTGATCCCAATAAGATCAATAAAAAAATTCTTTTCATAATTGAAACATTTATAAATATTCTAAATCTAAACTGCTTGTAAAATCTTAATTATTTCTTGGAGTACGACCACTGCTACTTGATGAAGAACCAGTGCTGTTATATCCGCCACTGCGACCTCCTGTGTTTGAATTTCCAGTAGATTGTGTATGTGTAGTGCTAGTATTATTGTTAGTACTAGCTACTTTATATTGATTGCCGTTGTTGTTGTTATTAAATGATCTTACAGGTCTGTCCCAACTGTTAGCGTAGTTGGTATTTGTGTTAGCAGTAACCACTCTTTTTATTAAGGATCCAAAATTGTTATTCAAATTCGCATTACCGGTATAACGTGTAGGTCCATTAGTAGTATTGATAACATTATTAAAATTTCTTGAACTTGAAGCATTGCGATAAGCAGCTAAACCTGTAGCACTTGTTTGAGTAGCTCTTGGGTCTTGATAATGTACTCTGCGTCCTGGGATCCCAGCGTAAAGTCCACCACCATAATAGGAGTAGTAACTAGCATATGGATTCCAATAGTTTGCGAAGTAAGGGTTCCATCCGCCATAACCAAAACCTCCCCATCCATATCCCATGCCGTATCCCATTCCATATCCCATTCCGCCAAAAGCGAAGTCATCAAATCCCCAACCCATATTATAGTAAGAACCGATATAAGGAGAATAACCACCCCAACCAAAGCCCATTGAAATACCAAAAGGATTATACCATGAGCTTCCATAGATACCACTATACCAACTATTCCATCCATAATAAGAAGGGTAGTAAGCATAATTATAACGAGGGTCATTCCAATATCCAAAATCATCAATGGCATCCCAACGATATCTATTCGCGACTTTTAATCTTAAATAACGATCATCAGGATAAGATTGCTCCTCTTGGTATCCAGCCTCATCTTGGCTTTGCATTTCGGACTGATTTCTGAAATCATTGTTAGCAATATTTTGCTGCTCCGTCACTTTTGCATTAGGAGTATAGTATAAATCATCAGTAGCTGCAACTGTGGTTTGTTGTAAACTAGTGCAACTTGTGCTAAGACAACTTATTGTAATTAAACTCATTGCAATAAGTTTAAATTGATTAGGTAGTTTAAGCGTTTTCATGTTGAAATAGTTTAGGTTTTTATATGCCCTAATTTTAGCATACATTTGCTCATTCAAAGCTACGAAAAATTAGCATATAGGGCTTTTTTCGTAGATTGATTTTTGTATCAAAAAAGTTAAGATTTAAGATAAAATGGCAAAAGAACTAACAACCCGTGCAGCCGACTATTCACAGTGGTATAATGATTTAATATTAAAAGGCGAATTGGCCGATTATAGTGCCGTTAGGGGCTGTATGGTAATTAAGCCATATGGATATGCACTTTGGGAAAATATGCAAGCTGCTTTAGACAAAATGTTTAAGGATACAGGGCATCAAAATGCTTATTTTCCATTGTTTGTTCCTAAGTCTTTATTTGAGGCAGAAGAAAAAAATGCAGAAGGTTTTGCCAAAGAATGTGCGATTGTAACTCATTATCGTTTAAAAACAGATCCTAATAATAAAGGAAAATTAATGGTGGATCCAGAGGCTAAATTGGAGGAAGAATTAATAGTTCGTCCTACCAGTGAAGCGATTATCTGGAACACGTATAAAACATGGATTCAATCATATCGTGATTTGCCGATTTTAGTAAATCAATGGGCGAATGTGGTAAGATGGGAAATGAGAACAAGATTATTTTTACGCACTGCCGAATTTTTGTGGCAGGAAGGACATACTGCACATGCAAGTAAGGAAGAAGCCATTGCAGAGACAGTACAAATGTTAAATGTATATGCTGACTTTGCGGAAAATTGGATGGCAGTTCCTGTAATTAAAGGTGTAAAATCGGCTAATGAAAGATTTGCTGGTGCCGAAGATACTTATTGTATTGAGGCTTTAATGCAGGATGGTAAAGCGTTACAGGCGGGTACCTCACACTTTTTAGGACAAAATTTTGCTAAAGCATTTGATGTAAAGTTTAGCGATAAGAATAATACTTTGGATTATGTATGGGCTACAAGTTGGGGTGTGAGTACAAGATTAATCGGAGGATTGGTAATGACACATAGCGATGATCAAGGTTTAGTATTGCCTCCAAGAATTGCACCAATTCAAGTAGTGATTGTTCCTATTTTTAAAGGCGAAGAACAAAAAGCTTTATTAGATGAAAAAGTGAATGCCATCGTTGCTTCTTTCAAAGCAGCGGGTATTCGTGTAAAATATGATGACTCTGATAATCAAAGACCAGGTTGGAAATTTGCAGAGTATGAATTGAAAGGAGTGCCAGTGCGTATTGCAGTAGGCCCTAGAGATTTGGAAAACAATCAGGTTGAAATTGCACGTAGAGATACCAAAGAAAAAACGACTATTTCAATGGATGGTTTAACTGAAACAGTTAATAGTTTATTGTTAGAAATTCAATCCAATTTATTTAACCGTGCTAAGCAATATCGTGACGAACATATTACGAAAGCAGATACCTGGGATGAGTTTGTAAATATATTAGATACTAAGGCTGGTTTTGTATCTGCTCATTGGGATGGCACACCTGAGACCGAAGAAAAAATTAAAGAATTATCTAAGGCAACCATCCGTTGTATTCCTTTAGACAATACTTTGGAAGCAGGTAAATGTATTTTAACTGGCAACCCATCTACTCAACGTGTTTTATTTGCAAGAGCTTACTAAGTAAATAAGGATGAAGAAACAAGGACCTATTCCTGATGTGCTCGTTCCTTATTTAGAGGGAAAAGTATTGCTTTTAGATAAGCCACTTCGTTGGACTTCCTTTAAAATGATACGACGTGTTCGTGGACTTACATTTGTACAAAAAGTAGGCCATGCCGGAACCCTTGATCCTTTAGCGACAGGCTTATTAATTATTTGCACTGGAAAATGTACCAAGCAAATAAATGATTACATGGGCATGATTAAAGAATACACGGGTACTTTAGTATTAGGTGCTACGACTGCTACATTTGATTTAGAATCCGAGCCTGAAAATTTTAAGCCGATTGATTATATTACTATTGATCAAATTCAAAATACGACTCAACAATTTATTGGAGAAATCATGCAATTGCCTCCTCAACATTCTGCAATTAAAAAAGATGGAGTGAGGTTGTATGAAACAGCAAGACAGGGCATTGAAGTAAAAGTAGATCCAAGAAAAATTAATATTTATACTTTTGAAATCACAAAAATTGATTTACCTAATATTGATTTCAGGGTAGTATGTTCAACAGGTACTTATATTAGAAGTTTGGTAAATGATTTTGGTCAAGCACTTGGAGTAGGCGCCTATATGAGTGCATTAAGACGTACCAAGATTGGTGATTTTGATATTAAAGATGCAATCACTTGGGAAGACCTTCGTGACGAGGTAGAAGTTTTATTAAAAGGGTAGTCCAATACCAAACTGCCATGCATAGTTGTTAACCCTCGTGCCATTGGGTTTTACCTCAGTCCACTTCATATTGTTAACATCCAACCATCCATTGTTGTAGCTTCTCGAGGGGTCTTTTAATTTCATTGCATAGTCAATCCTGATTAAGAAATAATTAAAGTCAATTCTTAATCCTGTACCTACACCAATCGCTAAATCTTTATATAATTTATTGAATTCAAAACCTGCATTTGGGTCAAGCTTCGTGTCTCTAGTGTTCCAAATATTACCCATGTCGGTAAATAATGCAGAGCCAATTTTATAGCTACCTAGTTGTACAATATTGAATCGGTATTCAAAATTGGTTTCTAATTGCATATCCCCAAATCGATCAAAATTTTGACTCTTGCTACTCGTATCATAAAATTGAGAACTACCCAGTCCCAATTGTCTTAATCCCCATGCACGCATACTATAAGGACCACCAGCTGTGAATTGTTTAAAGAAAGGCAATTGACCTCCAAGAGCACCATCATTGCTATAATTATTACCCCAGCCTCCCATAAATCTCCAAGCCAATTCGGAGTAATCATATTTAATTAATTTTCTAAATTCCAGTTCGGCCTTTACATATCTATAAATATTTTTTTGTGCGCTACTAGAAAGTCCTACAAGGCCACCTGCTTCTTCAATACCAAATCTAAAATAATTATTTTGTCTTGGATTGTTTTGTGCAGGTCCCGAATGAATAAAACTAATGGTTTGACTCACTACATTTCCATTGTTAAAAGAGGACCTTAAAAAAGGATTTAAAATTAATAGGCTATCTAGTTTTGCAAATTTTTGCAAATTGTAAAATTCAATATTTAAAGGCTTATAGGACAAAATATTTTCCCCTCCATTTTTATTGTTTTTCCACTCGTATCCCCAATTAGTCGTAAAGGATTTTAATTGATAATAATTTAAACGATCAATATAAGATCCGTTTAATGAAAAGTTAGATTTATTATTACTCGTTAAAGATTTATGAATAGGTTTAAACGGAATTAATAGTTCAGGAAAGCTATAAGTTTGACCTACATTAAATAGTAGGGTTTGCGTCAGGTTACTATTATTTAAATCTAATTCGATGCCGGTTCTTAAATTGCTAATGGACTGAATTGATTTTTTCCCAACATTTCGATCTCTATAAGTGAGGCTGGTTGAGAGTCCTAGCAGGTTACCAGCACCAATTTGAGCGGTGTTTCTACTGCCTTCCAAGTCTAAGTTTAAATTATGTCGAAGATTAGGCACTAAAAAATAATTCAAATGAACACTATCATTTACAATATTTGTTCGAGCATCAATTTGTTGCCAAGCTCCAAGACCACTATAATTATTAAGTGTTTTGTAAAATAATTTTTCGTTGTATAAGTCGCCTTTTTGAATCATGGATTGTTCCGCAAAAAGAGCCGATTTAAAAACGGGCTTATTATATGTATGCGTAATATCCTTGTATTCTTCATTAAACTTTCTACCATTTAATAAAATCGAATCCGGATTATCGGATAAGGCAAGGTCAGCATAAAAAGTTTGCTTACTAATTGGGTATATTTTGGTTGTAGTAGTATCAATATTTCTTAATTGAAAGCTTACTTTCCAACTTGGATTTTCTTTACTCTTTTTGTTTGCATCCTGCACTTGATTCACCTGCGCTAATGGGTCTAAATTCAATGTCATTAAAGAAGCATTCAAAGTATCTACTTCGGCAAATATTTTTTCTTTAGTAAAATTGTAAAATCCATTATTTCTAAATAAAGCTACAAGTCTGTCCAACTCATTGTCAATAGATTCATTGGCGTATACCATGCCTTTTTTGATATAGGCATTCTCAACATTTGCAATGGCTAAAGCTTGTAAGGATTTATTATTTAATTGATAAGTAACGGTATCAATTATGGTTTTTTTATTCAAAACAATATTCATGGTAAGTGATACTCTATATTCATTATGAATGGTATCCACTTTTTCACTTAAACTTAAATTTGGTTGATTATAGCCAACTGATGCAAGATAGTTTCGCATATAATAAACCGTTCTTTCAATTCGATCTGGCTGATAGGCGATGGGTTGAACTAAAGTGTTGAAAAATCCAAATTGTCTAACTCTTTTTGCTTTCAAACTATCATCCCAATAGGTATCTAAATTGTAGGTAAGTTCGTGTAATGACTTTTTAGTTTCAGGATCTTTAATCACTATTTTATTGTCAAAAACAAAGGCTTTTTCTTTAGGATAGTCGTGAACGGCAGCCTTTTTAATATCTGTACATGCATTTAGCAAAAATAAAAGGCCCAGTAATGAGCTACTTGAGAAGAAACTAATATTTTTGAGCTTCCGTAATAACATGAAGATGATAAATAAGAATGAGCTCAAATATATTCAATCTTTTGCCCATAAAAAACATTGGGCGCAAGAATCTGTATTTATCATTGAGGGGCCCAAAATGCTACAGGAGGCGATCAAGGCAAATTGGGTGATTGAAAAGATATATGCGACCAAGGATTGGGATGCTCAGTTGGGTAATAGTGGGGGTGATATTGAGGAAATTGATGATATAATGTTGTCAAGAATTAGTCACTTGCAAACCCCTAATCAAGTGGTAGCCTTGGTACAAAAAAAGCAATATACTACTCCGGTTAATTATAAAGATCATTTCACTATTGTACTAGATGGAATACAGGATCCGGGCAATTTAGGAACCATTATAAGAACTGCGGATTGGTTTGGTATTCAACAAATATTGGTGACCGAAGATACTGCCGGTTTATTCAATCCTAAGGTAATTCAAAGTACCATGGGCAGCTGCTTTAGGGTACAAGTACAAACTGCAGATATTGAAAAAGTATTAACAGCTTCAAAACTTCCGGTAGTGGGTACTTTGTTAAATGGAGCTTCGGTTTATGAAGCGAAAATGCCATCAAAAGGATTTTTAATTATTGGCAATGAATCAAAAGGTATTCGACCAAATTTAAAATCACTTATAACGCAGCCGGTTTCGATACCCAATTTTGGAGGTGCAGAATCATTGAACGCTGCAGTTGCTGCAGGAATTGTGATGTCGCACTGGAAAATGGGAAACAGTAATAGCTAATCAAATTTAATGGCTCTTGCAGGGTTTATCTTTTTAATCCAAAGCGTTGGAATAAGGAAAGATAAATAACTCACTACAGCAGTACCAATGATCACAAGTATTATTTGTGATAGATACATTTTAATTGGCATGGTTTTGATAAAATAAGCTGTCTCATCTAATTGAATCCATCCATATTGTTTTTGCAATAACGAAAAGCCAACACCAATAAAGGTTCCAATGCCAATGCCTATCCAGCAAATAAAACTAGCTTGGTATAAAAATATAGATCTAACAAAACCATTGCTAGCGCCTAATGCAGTTAAAGTCCCAATCATATTGACTCTTTCAAGCATAAGAATAAATAGACAGGTCAATAAATTTACAATGGCAATGATGAGTAAAATGATAATAATTACATTACGATTAACGGTTTGCACATTAATCCAATCAAATATTTGAGGATAATAATCGGTGATACTGGTAGCCACTAAATTTTTAGGTAACTCCGCTTGAATTTCATCTGTAGCGGCCGTCATCGGTTCATTGTTTTTTAATCTAATTGTATAGCCATCAATTTGATTGTTAGATTGATTCAATTGTTGTAACAATTTGATATCTGTCATTACAAATTGTCGATCATATTCTTCAATACCTGAATGATACCATCCAATCACTTTCATTTTTCTTTGTTGCACCGAACCATTATTCATAAAATACAAGCGAATACTACTATCTAATGGGATATTTAATTTAGTAGCAAGCGCATCTGATATGATAATGTTATTACTATTACTATTGCTTGAATCATTTGCTTGTGTTTGTTCAAATGATTTTCCTTTTATAATAAATGGGGTACTATTTAATGTTGGTATTCCTTTAACCACAACGCCTTCAATATCTTGTTTGTAAGACAGCACGGAGGATTGAATAGCAAAAGGAGTGATGGTTTCAATTTTTGAATTTTTTAATTGTAGTACTGACTCATTATCAATGGGCAGTCCACTCACAGATCCTATTCTTATATGCCCCCAAAATTTAAATACTTTTTCGGAGATGCTTTCCTGAAAACCATTTACTATAGACAAGGTAATAATGATGGCTGCAACACTTATAGAAGTAGCGGCAATAGAAAGCCTTACAATAAAGCGGGTATAGCTTTTTTGTTTTTGAAAACTAATTTTTTTCGCAATATCGAAAGGTGTAGACAAATGTTCTGTTTTAATATATACAAATCTAATTTTTTCTCTTTATATATTTAGATTTATCAGTTAGTTTCGTATAAGTAACGCAAAAACGAATGATTCGAACCAGTATTTTATTGTGCTTTCTCATCCTAGGACTTGGAAGATCATATGCCCAAGTAAACCCTGACAGGGTGTATGATTCTACTATTCATACGGTATTGATTGCGCCATTGGGGAGGCCTTTGGATGCACCTGTTTTATTTTTGAATTCGAGGGAGCAGTTACAAATTAGTTTTGATGATTTTAAAGCACAATATCAAGACTACTATTATACCATTGAATTAGTGGATAGTGTATGGAAGTCCATCGAATTAAATGACTTTGATTATGTGAATGGGTTTAATCAAAACAAAATAACTTCCTACAGCATTTCATCTATTGCTGCACAAAAGTATTTTCATTATCAATTTAATTTCCCCAACAATTATTGCAGTCCAAAATTATCTGGAAATTATATTTTAAAAGTGTATACCGATAATAATAAAGACAAATTAATTTTTACAAAAAGATTTTTTGTTGTTGAAAATTTAACTGAAGTAAATGCTGTTGTACAAGCTCCATTTGACGGCGCCATAACTAGATCGCATCAGAAAATTAAATTAGCAGTGGATGTAAAAAATGTACCCAGCTTTCAAAATGATCAGTTAAAGGTAAAAGCGATTCAAAATAATAGGTATAATGATAGTAGAGAAGTAAGCAC
>DAIUEC010000083.1:0-9541 GCA_036845345.1 Sediminibacterium sp. | reverse complement strand
TAAAATATTTGCTCTCATATCTGCATCTGGTTCGTTCACCATTTCTTTTAATTTTTCACCCATTTGTTGTACATGTTCAGAAACTTCCTCGAATAATTGAAAAAATACTCTGTCTTTAGGCAAGAAAATCTTCATGATTGAATTTAAGTCCATAACTAAATTTTTTATTTATTGTAGGCTCAAATTTCCCCTTTTGCCTATTAAATAAGGCATATCCTAGATTACCAAATTGTTAACAAATACCATTGAAAAATACCGACTTAGGTTAAATTTTGGTCAATTTTTTGTGAGCATTTTAAATACAATTTTAAAACTCATTAGTCTGATTGGGGCATAAAAAAAGGAGAACAAATAAATGCTCCCCTTTATAAAATCCATAGCTTTCCCCCAAAAGCTAAGCAAAGCTCCTAAATATCAATTCTTGAATTAGGAAATTGGGTGAGCTATTGAGTCATGTAATAGGTTATTTCTTATCTTTAAACTATCAGCTTGTCTTATAAATTAAGTTAATTACCTATTATAAAATTGATTATCAATGAATTGTAAAAAATCAATTTCAATAAATTTCTTATTGATTTTAATGACTTTTCTGTCAATTAAAACCCAAGCTCAGGGGCCAGATTCGGTTTATATGGTTCCCAATACGCCTTTTTTAAGTAAAATCATATCCATCCCGGATTTACATACCAGTATCAATTTATCATCCGAAACCACTGTAATTCCTTTAAAAAACACCATAATTGCCTCAAATGCCCAAAAATTATACAAATATGGGGCAGATATTTACGTTTTTATCGAACAAACTGGCTTTTTGTACAAATTGGTGAGATATGACTCGGCGAATTGTGTTTTTAAGCGCTTAGATCATACTGTAAACCTAAATTATAATATAAATTGTAAAAATTTTATATATAATAAAGAAATTTATAGCTATGGAGGATATGGTTTTTGGAAAGCCAATGGCCACCTACGTAAATATAATTTTCAAGATAGCGAATGGGATATCATTCCTTTAAACAAGGAAATTATCTCTACCTACTTTTTATGGTTTTCTGAATCCCAGGGAAGGTTGTATCTACCCTTTCAAAAAATTATCAATGCAGGACTTATTGGTTCTGAAAATATTGTAGGGGTTCCTATTTATACTAGTTACTATTTAGACCTAAAAAATAACAAATGGGAAAAGCTAGGGAATTTAGAGTCTGATGTGGTGAAGATTGTGAACAATGTAAATACAAGTTTTGAGAGTATTAGTTATAATGATGGCATTTTGTTTTTGACAAATGATGATGCTTACCTATTTGACTATACACATAATAAAGTGTATAAATCTAAGAATTCAGATTTAAACCAGTTTCTGATCCGAAGAGCAAATATGTCAAACATGTTTATTTACAAGGATGAAATTTATAGTTATAGTAGCGGTAATAAAGTATTTATCAAATATCCTTTTAAAATAACTGACTTTGATTTATTGCGAACTAGTATATGGGGAGATGAAGTTACTTTATTATACATCATGTTGTCGATTGTGGCTATAGCCCTTATTTTATTGGGCGCTAAGTGGATTTTTAATCGTAGCGTAAAAAGAAAATTAGAAAATGCGCAATTGCAAATCTTAAAAAATAAGACAGTTACACAAGCATTTACAGGAGCCGAAGTATCCCTAATAAAATTATTATTAGACACAACTTTAAAAGGAAGTGTGGTTGAAATCAATCAAATTAATCACATATTAGGCATCAAATATAAAAACATAGGACTCCAAAAGAAGGTTCGAAGTGACGTAATGAAGGCCATTAATGATAAGTATGAATTTATTACCCAGTCAACCACAACCCTTATTGGAAGTAGTAGAAAATTGGATGATAAAAGGTTTTATGAATATTTTATTACTGCCTCTGAAGTAAAAACAATACAGAGAATTTTGGAAAATAACCAATAGTTATAAAAACATCAATTTTAATTTTATTTTAGTCTTATTTTTTTATAAATCTTAATTGCTGAAAATAATAAAAGAAGTAGAGATAATATTGCTATCAAAGCCCAGAAAAAACTTATCAATTGTTTTACTACAACTAATAATACTATCGCAAATAGTAAAACAGTAGGCACTTCATTCCAATACCTAACTTGCTGCGCGGAATAAGGATACTGATCTTTTAGGGATTTATTATATAGATACTGCAAAGAGAAATGATAGCCATATAATAAAATAACTAAAAATAATTTTAGCAAAAACCATAATCCCTCTTTTTCAAATAAAATTTTATTCCATCCCCCATTAAAAGTAACTATAGTCCCAAAAATCAATGTGATAATAGCAGAAGGCCAAGTAATACCTAGCCAAAGTCTTTTTAGCATTATCTTTAATTGATGCTGTATTATAAGTTTTTCTGAATTAGATTTTTCATTTGCTTCAATAATATAAATCACTAATCGGGGCATATAAAATAGACCTGCAAACCACGTAACTACAAAAATTATATGAAGTGCTTTTAGATATGGATACATATATATTAATTTAGTTAACGAAAAGGTTGTATTAAATCATTAACTGATGCAACCCAGTCAGGTTGTGCATTTAAACATGGTATCATTTTAAATGATACTCCGCCAGCTTTTAAAAATATCTCCTTTCCCTCTTCTGCAATTTCTTCTAATGTTTCTAAGCAATCAGATACAAAAGCAGGGCATGTAACTAGTAAATTTTTAACACCTTCAGATGGCAATTCTTTTAATCTCGAGGCAGTATAGGGAGTTAGCCATTTGTCTTGTCCAAGTCTTGATTGAAAGCTTTGCTCAAATTGATTTTCTTTAAGTCCCAATTGGGCAGCCACTAATTTTGTAGTAGTAAATGTTTGGTGTCTATAACAAAATTCATGTGCTGCTGAAGCAACTTCGCAACAATCTTTTGTTTTTAAGCAATGATTGCAAGTAATATCACCTTTTCTAATATGTCTTTCTGGAATACCATGGTAACTAAGCACTAATTTGTCATAATTACTTTCTAAATAAGGTTGAATAGACTTTGCAAGTGCTTTTATATAAATTGGATCTTCAAAATAGGGAGGAACTACTGTTAATTTAAATGGATAATTATTTTTTGAATGAATTTCTTGAGCGTATTGAACAGCTGTTTCATAGCTACTCATTGCATAGTGGGGATATAATGGAAACAAGATAACTTCTTCTAAACCTTCTACTTGTTTTTGTAAATTCTCAAAAGCTTTTGCTGGATCTGGATTTCCATATCTCATACAAACTTCAATAGCTTCTGGCATTATGAATTGTAACGCTTTCTGCAAATGATAAGTATTAACTAATAAGGGAGAACCTTCGGGAGTCCAAATAGATTGGTATGCATGTGCCGACTTTGGAGACCTAAAGGGCACGATGATTCCCTTTACGAGCAAGGTTCTAGCAATGAATGGAATATCAATTACTTTTTCATCCATTAGGAATTCTCTTAAGTATACTTTTACATCAGCTACAGAGGGGGAATTTGGCGATCCCAAATTCATTAATAATATTCCTTTTTTGCTCATTTATATAGTTTGAGTGCTTAATTCAACAAATTTCACATAAAAATGATTCAAATCATACTATTTATATCATCTTTTAAACAATTATGACAATACTATGACAATTGTCAAAATGCTAAAAAATACCTTTGTACTTCATTATAAGTCATGAATTTACAGCATTTCTTCCTAGTTGGTATTAATTATAAAAAAACAGATGCCTCTACTCGTGGTTTATTTGCTATTAATGATCAAGAAAATGTGAATTTATTGAATGATGCCAAAGCTTCGGGTATTCATCAGATTTTTGTCTTAAGTACATGTAATAGAACAGAGGTATATGCAATTGCTGACTCTGCTCAAAACATAATAAAACTATTAGCCAAACATACTGCCGGTGAGTTGGAAATTTTGCAAGATAAATGTTACGTGAAAAATGCAAAAGAAGCAGTGCAGCATTTATTTGAAGTAGGTGCTGGACTAGATTCACAAATATTGGGAGACTATGAAATAATAGGCCAGTTAAAAAATGCTTTTAGAATAGCTAAAGAACAACAAACAATAGATTCATTTTTAGAAAGATTATTTAATACAACCCTACAAGCATCAAAAACTATTAAAAATAATACAGAGTTAAGCAGTGGTACTATTTCGGTCTCTTTTGCAGCTATTCAATATATTTTGGCAAAAGTTGATCATGCAATATCAAAAAACTTTCTTTTAGTAGGAACAGGAAAAATTGGAGTAAATACCTGTAAAAATATTTTAGATTATATCTGTCCAAAAAATTTGTGGGTAATGAATAGAACTGACGAAAAAGCACAGATTTTATCAACTCAAATTAGTGTTGAATTCAAGCCATATAAGGATTTGATTCAAGTAGCAAATAATGCTGATGTTGTAATTGTAGCAACAAACTCAAAGGAATTTATTATAAATCAAAAGGATTTAGTCGGCAATAAAAAAAGACATTTTATAGATTTATCTATCCCAAATAACATTGACCCATCTATTGAAAACTTGAAAGATCAAAATATAGTTAATGTAGATGATTTGTCTAAAATTAATGATATTACATTATCTATAAGAAAATCACAGGTACCCATAGCGTTAGAAATAATAGCTGAACATTCTGCAGAATTTTATGATTGGCATCAGTTAAGAAAGTATGCTCCAGTTTTAAAATCATTAAAAGAAAATTTAAGTGCAATACAGGAAATGACGTTTCCTGAAAAAACTATAAAACCTGAACTGGTTACAAAAATTGTAAACAAAGTTGCTACCGAGATTCGTTCTAATAATCATCCAACTTGTTTTTATATGCATGCTGTAAATGAATTTATTTCTCAACCAATTTTTAATTAACCATGGAAACAATCTGGAAAATTGGAACAAGAGATAGTCAACTTGCAATGTGGCAAGCAAATTGGGTTAAGGATTTGCTATTTAAAAAAGGAATTCAATCGCAGTTATTTCCAGTTAAATCAGAAGGTGATATTGATTTAGTAACACCTTTGTATGAAATGGGTGTTCAGGGTATATTTACTAAAACCTTGGATATTGCAATGTTAAAAGGTGATATTGACATTGCAGTACATTCAATGAAAGATGTACCTACTCAATTACCAAAAGGTATTATACAAGTTGCAGTTTTACCTAGGGCAAATTTTGGTGATGTTTTGGTTTTAAATGACCAACTTCAAAATAACTTATGCAATACGGCAATAGGAAATGCCGAGGACATATATCATCAAACTATTTCACTTACCATTGCCACTAGTAGTGTAAGACGAAGAGCTCAATGGTTAAATAGATTTCCAAATCATAGTTTAGAATCTTTAAGAGGAAATGTAAACTCGCGATTAAAAAAGGTATATGAAAGTAAATGGAATGGTGCAATTTTCGCTAAGGCAGGATTAGAGCGCATTGGTGTTTTGCCTTCAAATGCAATTGATATTAAATGGATGTTGCCTGCACCTGCTCAAGGAGCTGTTGTGGTTGTGGTTAAAGAAGGTAATCATGAATTGGTAAAACTAGTACAACAACTAAATGATCCATCAACGGCTTTGTGTACTAAAATTGAACGAGATTTTTTAAGAACTTTAATGGGTGGATGTACAACACCCATAAGCGCTTTGGCTCAAGTTAAGGGCGAGACAGTTGAATTTGTGGGTCAATTAATGTCTTTAGATGGAACTGAAAAAATTGAAGTTGTTAAAAGCTTGCCATTGTCAAAATCAGAAAATATTGGATTGGAAGCTGGATTAGAAATTTTAGAAAATGGTGGGGCACCTATTATTGAAAAAATCAAGAATGGTGCAAAATAAATATCAAATATTATTTACGGGTCAAGCAATTGATGATGGTATTAAAGAAATTTTACCAAGCCATTTATATTTAGAAACGCTACCATTTATAGAAACTAAACTTTCGGTAGACACAATTGCTTTAAATGATTTAAATATACTTTCAAAAATAAATGCATATGTGGTTGTCACCAGTCAGATTGCTGTTCATTGGCTTGCAAAGAATGTACAAGAAAATCCTAATTGGACCATTGCGTGTATGTCCGGTCAAACAAAAAATGCTTTAAATGAATTAGGATGGGGGGAAATGGTAAAATATACGGCCAGTAATGGAATAGAGTTAGCCAGATTAATTGCAGATAGTATTTCAAGTTCAAACATAATTTATTTTATTGGTAGTAAGCAAAGGTTAGCTAATTTACCTGACTTTTTAACGGAAAGAGGTTTTCAAGTAAAGGAATTAGTTGCGTATGATACAGCGCCAAAACAACAGTCAATTGATAAAAATTTCGACGGCATTGTTTTCTTAAGTCCGAGTGCAGTTAATAGTTTTTTTGATCAACATACAATTGATGCTGAAATCAAATTATTTGCAATTGGAAATACAACTGCACATGCAATTTATAAAAGAACACAAAACGAAACAATTGTTTCAGATGGGGTAAGCCAATCTGAATTATTTAATAAAATTATTAATTATTATAAAAATTTATGTCACTAAAAAACGATTTATTATTAAGAGCATTAAGAGGTGAGCAAGTGGAACGTGTGCCTGTTTGGATGATGCGTCAAGCTGGAAGGTATTTACCAGAATATATTAAGATCAGAGAAAAGTATGGATTTTTTGAAAGATGTCAAACACCTGAATTGGCTGCTGAAATTACAATTCAACCTGTGGATATAGTTGGTGTAGATGCTGCTATTTTATTTTCAGATATTTTGGTTGTGCCACAAGCTATGGGATTGGAAGTGCAGTTGATTGAATCCAAAGGTCCATTTTTGCCGGATCCCATAAAAACAAAATCTGATTTAAATAGGATTCGAGTTCCAGAAATTCATGAGACCTTAGGTTATGTAGTGGATGCCATTAAACTAATTAAGCAGCAATTAAATGGGCGTGTTCCATTAATTGGTTTTGCAGGTGCTCCATGGACTATATTATGCTATATGGTGCAAGGGAAAGGTAGCAAAACATTTGATGAAGCAAAAGCATTTTGCTATACACAGCCCGTGATAGCACATCAGCTACTACAAATGATCACAGATACTACTATTGCTTATTTAACTTCTCAAATTGAGGCTGGTGCAGATACTGTGCAAATATTTGATAGTTGGGGAGGCTTATTAAGTCCTGCAGATTTTGAAGTTTTTTCTTTACAATATATCAGACAAATTGTAGCTGCTGTAAAAGACAAAGCCCCTACAATAATATTCGCAAAGGGCGCTTGGCATTCATTAGAAGCAATGAGTAACACAGGTGCTGCAGGACTAGGAATTGATTGGTGTATTACCGCTCCAATGGCTAGAAAGTTAGCGGGAAATAATATTGCTCTACAAGGAAATTTTGATCCAGCTAAATTACTTTCACCTATTCCAACTATTGAAAAAGAAACCGAAGAAATGTTGCGTGCATTTGGCAATAAAAATTATATAGCCAACTTAGGACATGGCATTTTACCTAATGTTCCTGTTGATCATGCAAAAGCATTTGTTAATACAGTAAAAAACTTTGACTACTCAAAATTATAAATATGTACTTACAAAGAAGAAATAGAATATTAAGACAAACTCCTGCGATTCGTGCAATGGTAGCTGAAAATACATTAACCCCGAATGATTTTATAGCACCTTTATTTATTGAAGATGGAACAAATTTAAAAACAGAAATTAGTTCCATGCAAGGGTATTATAGATATTCATTAGACAATATCATTCAAGAAGTAAAGTTATTGTGGTCGTTGGGTATAAAAAGTGTTTTAATTTTCGTAAAATCACCAGATGAATTTAAAGATAATACTGGTAAAGAAGCTTGGAATCCAGATGGTATCATGCAAAGAAGTATTAAAGCGATAAAAGATGCAGTTCCGGAGATGGTCGTAATGACCGATGTGGCTTTAGATCCTTATTCATCCTATGGTCATGATGGAATTGTAAAGGACGGTGAAATTGTTAATGATGAAACTGTTGAGGCATTGATAAAAATGAGTTTAAGTCATGCAGCAGCTGGGGCCGATTTTATGGCCCCAAGCGATATGATGGATGGTCGCATTGGAGCAATCAGAAAAGCTTTAGAGGAAAATAATTATACAAGAGTAGGTATTATGAGTTATAGTGCTAAATATGCATCTTGTTTTTACGGGCCTTTTAGAAATGCATTGGATAGTGCTCCAGGATTTGGCGATAAGAAAACGTATCAAATGAATTTTGCTAATCGTATAGAGGCGATAAAGGAAACCTTAATGGATATTGAAGAAGGGGCTGATATTGTAATGGTGAAACCGGCAATGGCATATTTGGATATTATTCGTGAAATTAAAAATGCAGTCACAGTTCCTGTTAGTGCTTATCATGTGAGTGGTGAGTATGCTATGATAAAAGCTGCTGCAGAAAAAGGCTGGATTGATGAAAATAAAGCAATTGTTGAAAGTTTAACATCCATAAAAAGAGCAGGCGCAGATTTAATTGCAACTTATTTTGCAAAGGATGCAGCTATGCTGATCAATGGATAAAAATTTATTTGAATTTTAAAACATTTCATATGTTTCAATTAACTAAGAGTAAACACTTGTTTGAACAAGCACAAAAAGGTATTCCAGGAGGGGTAAACTCCCCAGTTCGTGCATTTAAAAGCGTTGGTGGGACTCCTGTTTTTATAAAATCGGCCAAAGGTGCATATTTGTTTGACGAGGATGGCAATAAATACATAGACTATATCGCATCTTGGGGGCCAATGATTTTAGGTCATGCGCATCCAGAAATAGTGAATGCAATTCAAAAACAAGTTGCGTATTCTACTTCATATGGTGCTCCAACTTCATTGGAAATAGAAATGGCCGAGTTGATTAAATCTATGACGCCAAATGTGGACTTGATTAGAATGGTAAGTAGCGGTACGGAGGCATGTATGAGTGCTATTCGCTTAGCCCGAGGATATACAGGTAAAAATAAGTTTATAAAATTTGAAGGATGTTATCATGGCCATGCGGATTGTTTTTTAGTAAAAGCAGGAAGTGGATTAGCTACTTTGGATATTCAAACAGTGCCAGGTGTTACTGCAGGCGTAAGCATGGATACGCTAACCTGTGCATTTAACGATTTAGATGCTGTAAAAAAATTAGTTGCAGAAAATAAGAATCAAATTGCTGCTATTATTGTTGAGCCAGTTGTTGGAAATATGGGTTGTATATTACCAAATAATGGCTTTTTGGAAGCCTTAAGAAATATTTGTGATCAAGAAAACATGTTATTAATTTTTGATGAAGTAATGACAGGTTTTAGATTAGCCAAAGGTGGCGCACAAGAATTGTTAAATATCAAAGCAGATCTAGTTACTTATGGCAAAGTGATTGGTGGTGGAATGCCAGTTGGTGCTTTTGGAGGTCGACTTGAAATTATGTCTCATATAGCACCATTAGGAAATGTATATCAAGCAGGCACTTTAAGCGGTAACCCAATTGCAATGCGCGCTGGATTTACATTATTGTCTTTGTT